>NZ_JBTNDE010000014.1:0-118844 GCF_054511155.1 Arthrobacter glycogeni
CGGGTGCCGAAAGATTTACAGGACGCGGTCAGGGTACGGGATGGGACGTGCCGTCATCCGGGGTGTAACCGGTTGGCGGTGTTCTGCGAACTCGACCACACGATCCCCTGGTCCCGGGGCGGGACGACCCGCTACTCAAATCTGGCAGCGCTCTGTAAACGTCACCACATGTTCAAAACGGAGGGTTTCTGGCATTACACCCAACCCGAACCCGGGATGATCATCGCGATCTCCCCCGCCGGGGAAACCTACACCACCAAACCCAACCCACCACCCACACCACCACCACCGCGACCAGAAACCCCACCACCGTTCTAGGATGAAGCCCCTCCGTTCGCTTCAATACCACCGCTGCGTGGGGATCTCTCGGTTGGCGGTTGTCTAACGGATGCTGACCTCTCGATGATCACAGCTGCCACCGACACGGAGTTTAACTGGCCACCCGGTAGGGGGGAGCGTGCCCCTCTTGCCCCCTCCAGACAGCCTTTTACCTGTCGCTCTTGCGCCTGTGTCAGATGAAGTAATAGTCCGCCATCAGGGGATGGGCTGCCAGGTTCGCTACTTCGTTGGAGGGTTTTGCTCGGTGGGATGCGGGCCGCTGACCGAGCGGATGATCTCCGCGTAACGGTAGAAGGATGCACGCGGCACCCGCTCCAGTGTCGCGGGTTCCAATCGCACCAGACCAAACTTCTTCGTATACCCCTCCTGCCATTCCCAGTTGTCCATCAGGGTCCAGTGGAAATAGCCGCGCACGTCAATGCCGGCGGCCACTGCTTCACCGATCGCCGCGAGATGCTTCTCGAGGAACTCGATCCGCCGGGTGTCCTGCAGACCGCCGTTCCGGCCAGCCGACCCGCCCTGCGGTTCGTCGTCGTACGCGCAGCCGTTCTCTGTGACGTACACCGGGGGTAGATGGGGATACGAAGCCTTGAGCTGCTTCAAAATTGTGGGTAGACCGGCAGGCAGGACGGGCCAGCCGAAGTCGGTGACCGGGACGCCGTCGTACGGCTTCGGAGCAAAAGGCACCGGGTAAAACGGGGGAGCCGCCCCGACCTTGGTGGGGAAATAATAGTTGACGCCGTAGAAGTCCAGCGGTGCTGAGATGATTTCCATGTCGCCGTCCTGGATTACCTCGAAGGAGATCCCGTCCACCTCCTCCAGTTCGGGCGGATATCTGCCGGCGAGGACCGGGCCGGCGAACTGGCCGTTGTGATAATGGTCGTAGAGCACCGCAAGACGCGCATCCTTGTCGGAGTCTGTGGCAGGTTCCACCGGGGAATGGTTATTGACGATTCCCACTGGGGTGGAGAGGGTCTCGCGCAGAATCCGCACCGCGTGACCGTGCGCCAACAGTAGATGGTGAGCGACGACGAAGGCACTGCCCAGCAGCATCAGACCCGGTGCGGCGTGTCCGATCGCATGCCCGACGCCGGCATGCACCACCGGCTCATTCAGGGTCATCCAGGCAGCAACCTTGGTGCCGAACTCGTCGCGAAGGATCCGGGTGTAGTCGGCGAAGGCGCCAACCGTGTCACGGTTCTGCCAGCCGCCGGCATCCTGTAGCGCAAGGGGCAAGTCCCAGTGGTAGATGGTGACCCAGGGCTGAATGCCGCGCTCCAGCAAGGCATCGAGCAGTCGATGGTAGAAGGCAACGCCCTCCGGGTTGGCCGGTCCGCGACCCATCGGCTGGATCCGCGGCCAGGCGATCGACATCCGGTACACCTGCCCGCCCAATTGCTGGAGCAGGTCGAAGTCCTCGGCATACCGATGATAATGATCGCAGGCGATCGCAGCGCTCGACGCATCAAGGATGTTCGTGTGGGTCCTCGCGTAAGCGTCCCAGATACTCTCGCCGCGCCCGCCCTGGTGGATCCCGCCCTCAATCTGCGCGGCAGCGGTGGAGGTTCCCAAGACAAACCCGGGCGGTAAACCAAACTCATTCATCTATTTCACCCGTTCTAACGCTCGGACTGATTCCTTTACCTAAAACCCCTAAACACGTTTGGTCAATGGCATCGGCCTGCGATGTCGGCGATTGCTGCGGTCAGTGAGGCGTGCGGGTAGTGTGCTGACTATGCGGATCAAACCCACCCCCGACCCGTCCGGGGCGCAGGCAGCTGGTCCAACAGACGGCCTGAACGGTGCGCCACACGCCCGGTTCGCCAACCCCGCACAGCATAGCCCGGCAGGACCCCTCAGGCCGGGGTGGGGACTCTGGCAGGCGGCAACCGGTCTGGTGCTGGTACTGGCGTTACCCCTGGGGGCTACGCTGGCCCTCTCCTCGGTCCTCCCGTTCGGGCCTGAGCTGGTCTTCGTGTCATTGTGCTTCACCTGGATCGCCCTTCTGGGGACCAGCATTCTCGCATCGCGGGTGTGGGGCTTCGGATCGCTGGCCAGTGACTTCGGGCTGCGGTTCAAGTGGATCGACCTGGCGATCGGGGTTGGCGTGGGCATCGCGGCGCGCATCATCCTGGCACTCGTACAGGTGATCATCACCCTGCTCTGGCCACTCGGTGAAGGTGAAGTTCTGCAAGGAAACGCCGGAGTCTTCCTGACCGGCGACACTGGCTGGATCTTTGTGAACGCGGTCCTCGGCGGGGCGCTGATCGCGCCGTTCCTTGAGGAACTCTTCAACCGTGGACTCGTCCTGCGTGCCGTCCAGAACGCATGGTGGTTACGTGGCTCCGCCAAAGGCAAGGTCTCGCCCGCAACCCCACGGCGCTCCCTGACGACTGCGACAGTGGTGGCAATCCTCATCAGTTCCCTCGCCTTCGGCCTGCTGCATACCGGCGCGGTTGCCGACCTCCGCTCCTCGGTCTACCTGTTGGTCGGCACCTTCACGGTGGGAGTAATCTGCGGCGTCCTTACCGTGTGGACCGGCCGACTGGGGCCAGCGATCATCACCCATGTGGTCTTCAACGGTTCGGCAATAGGGCTGCTCTTGATCCTCCCGCCCGAGCTGCTCCCATAGATCGCCTATTCACCACCTAAGTCACCGCCGACAGGAAAGCGCCGCAGCCCATGCAGCTCAAGCAATATTCGACCGTCCTGGTCACCCACGAGGACTCATTGGTCACCATCACCCTCAACCGGCCGGAGGCGCTCAACGCTCTGTCGTCACAGGTACTCGACGATTTGGAGGCCGTCTTCAACGTTCTCAGCACGGCGGCCGACGACGGCGACTGGCCATTCCGCGGCGCAATCATCACCGGAGCGGGCGAGAAGGCATTTGTAGCCGGGGCGGATATTCGCGAAATGGCCGCAATGACACCCGATCAAGCCTGGGCGTACAGCACCAGGATGCAGGCGCTTACGCTCACGCTGGAGGCTCTCCCGGTACCGGTTATCGCTGCGGTCAACGGGTACGCCCTGGGCGGAGGATGTGAGCTGGCGATGGCCTGTGATTTCATTTATGCCACAAGAGCAGCCTCTTTTGGCCAACCGGAGGTGAGTCTGGGGCTTGTTCCGGGGTTCGGTGGTTCCGTCAGAATGCAGCGCAGGGTGGGACCCGCCGTAGCCCGGGAACTGCTCTACACCGGTCGGCGTATCCCAGCGGATGAGGCGCTTCGATTGGGCCTCGTCAACGCGATTTTCAGCGACCAGGATGAGCTGCTCGCGGCCGCACGGAAAACGATCGGAGCAATTGCCAGGCAATCTCCCACGGCGGTCGCCGCGGTGAAGGAGACGGTGGCACGCGTAGAGGGTCTATCCACCACCGACGGTCTGGCCATCGAAGCCGAATCCTTCAAGCAGGCTTTCACTACGTCGGACATGCGCGAAGGAACCCGGGCCTTTCTTGCCAAGGAAAAACCCGCCTTCCCCGGCAACTAAGCGGGGAAGGCGGGTCAGCGGGCACCAAGTGGTGCGGCGCGCGAAGTCGGGTTAGATCAGCTCGGCTGCGGCTAGCCAGTCGGCCTCTTGAGCGCCAAGACCGATGTCACAGTGCGCATCCGGTGCACTCAACCCGGAGGGAGCTCGGCGTAGGCGCGCTTGACTCCGTTGTACCAGTCGAGCGCTTTCTTGGGTCGCATCCAGCGGCGCTTCATTTCGTCACGTGCCTCCGCGTGTTTGACGTCCCCCGCCTTGACTGTCTCCTTCAGGTGCCGGTCCTGTGCCTTAATAATCTCGTCGGCTGTTGCCGCTCTGTGCGCTAGTTCGCAAGGTCCGCCAAGATCGTGGCAGGTCATCGTCTTCATGGTTTCCTCTTCCTGGCGTCGCGCCCTGCGGCGGCTCCTATCCCTTTGACGAGTGGGTGGCCAAATATGTGACCGAACCGGCTCAACCCGTTACGGATCCGGTCATGTCAGGCATAACGGTTAGCCCGGTGCGACGAACGATACCCGCGAGCACCTCCGGTTCGGCACGAAACACGATCGACTCTATTGCGCCATCTACAACGGCGAAGTCAAACGCGACCATGGGCCGCCCGCGGTGGAACCAAGCGGCACCTGGTCGACCATTGACAAATACCGGAAGCGCTGCGTGCGCGCTGCCGTTGAAGAAGCGCGCAACGGCTTCTTGACCCTCGATTTGTTGGGGGGTGCCCGACGCGATCGCCGCGGCGTCGGCCCTCACGCTCGCTCCGGGAGCGAGCAGGGCCAAGAGCCGGATCAGGTTGCTCCCTCGCGCGGCTGCCATGAAGGCATCGACGACTCGCCCGTCGGTGACTGGTCCGCCCCTCTGTACGTTCGCGACCTTGGCGCGCGCTCGGGAGGCGAGCTTCCGGGTGGCGGCCGGGGTACGGCCCAGTATCTCGCCGATAGTGTCGAAGTCGTAAGCGAACGACTCGTGCAGCACGAGCGCGACACGCTCATTCGGGGTCAGACGATCGACGACCACCCGCAACGCCTGGCCGACGGACTCCCTCTGCTCGACTGACTCAACCGGGTCGTGACCAAGGTTCCTTGGCCCGCCGCGGTCCCCCGCGAGCGTCGCAAAAGTTTCCTGGAATTCATGGGGAGCGGGTACCCGGGCGCGAAGGCGATCGACGCACAACCGCGTGGTTACCTTGGTCAACCAGGCCGGAAGATTCTCAATCTCGGCCGCGCTATTGTCTAGCCGGAACCAAGTCTGCTGCACGATGTCTTCAGCCTCATGACGATCGTCGAGCACCCGAGTCGCGACGCTGACAAGTCTGGCTCGCTCGCACTGGAATACTTCTGCCTGCTCCACGGATTCATACTATGGCTCCATCCGCTCCGATATCCAGAACGCAGAGGACAGAGGGCAAGCCCCAAGCGACACTGATCACCTCAGCACTGGAGATTTACCTACCGACCCGGCGAAGGCAACAGTGCCAGTAGATCAGCGCCGCATGACGAAACGACATCTCGGTCAAACCGGACTCATCGGCCGCCTTGAGCGAGCGGAAGATCAGCGGACGCCTAGACCCTGGCGGGCTTCGTTACCGTCGCCGTCGGCTCCATGTTTTCAGCGTCAACCATCCACGCGTACTGTTCAAGCTTTTCGATGAAGCCGTGCAGGATGTCGGCCGTGGTGGGATCTTCCTCGTCGATCTGATCGTGGACGTCACGCATAGTTTTCACAGTGCCCTCAAGCATTGCGACGACCATGGTGACCGTGTCCTTGGTCGAGACCAGTCCCGCCGGGAACTCATTGAGGGTGGTGCCCTTCGCAACTGATGTGCTGCGGCCATCGGGTACCGCATGCAGGGCACGCATGCGCTCGGCGATCTGGTCGGCGAAGAGGCGGGCGTCGTCGATGATCTCATCAAGCTGCAGGTGCATGTCGCGGAAGTTCTTCCCGACGACGTTCCAGTGAGCCTGCTTTCCTTGTAGGTGGAGCTCAATGAGCTCCACCAGTACGGCCTGCATGTTATCGGTCAGTGTTTTGGACGCCTTCATAACTATCCTCCTGTGAGTCGGACCAGCCCGCCCGATCCCGGGAGAGTCAAAGTAAGGGGTGAATGCATCTTCACCCTAGACCGCGAATGTTGTGGAAATCCAGCGGGAACTACTACCATAAGCCACCTTAGTAGCTCTTGTGGCGTTGGCCCCACCCGTGCTCAACCCTCGCGCCGAGCTACCCGGCAGGCAGCTGGCGCTCACGGCCGGGTACCCACCGGCCGGTCAGGAACCTGGCGTGAGGTCGCGGGTAGCAGGTCCTTCCAGAAGGGTTCCATCCGCGGTGAAACGTGAGCCGTGCAGGGGACAATCCCAGGACCGTTCGGCGTCGTTCCAGCCCAGGACGCCGCCCAGGTGCGGGCAGACCACCGATACCCGGTGGGTCACGCCGTCGACCACGCAGACGCCCACAGGCCGCGCACCGTTGCGAACCACGATGCCCTGACCCTCCGGTGGACTCACCGTGCTGGTGCGGGCCAGCCCGCCCAGCCAGCCGCTCAGCAACTCCAACCCGGCGCCGGCGTTCGACCTGACGGTGCTGAGCGCGTCCTGCCGGGCGATCCGAGTGGCGTAGAGCTTGTTGGCCCAGGGCATCTGTCCACCGAGAATCTCGGCCGATAAGGCCAGCGCGGCTGCCACCGCGTTGGTCATACCCCACTTGTTGTAGCCGGTTGCCGTGTAGATTCGGTGGCGGCTGAGGGGCAGCTTGCCCACGTAGGGCAGGGCGGACGCAGGTTCGTAGTCCTGCGCGGACCAGAAATGAACCGGCCGCGCCGCTGGAAAGTGTCCCCGGGTCCAGCGCACCAGATCATCAACGAGACCCTGCGTGTGGCTTTCGCGGCCCACCCGGTGCCCGTTGCCGCCGACAATCAGGTAGCTGCGACCGTCGACGACGGCGGTCCGCAGGGAACGCGTCGGCGAGTCGATGGAAAGGTACATCTGGTCGACACCCTGCGGCGCCCCGTCGTCGACGGCGAACGCCACCGCGTAGGACCGCTGCGGGGTAAGAACGGAGAAGTGGCCCCCACGGTCGAGGATCGGCGTACCGGTTGCAAGGATCAGGTTTTCGGCGGTCACCGACCCGCGCGGGGTATTGACCTGGATCTTGTCACCCTTGAGCCTGCCGGTGCTGATTCCTTGCACCCTGACCCCCTCAACGAGGTGACCGCCGTGGGCCCGCAGGTCTGCCGCGAGGCCGGCAAGGCCCTGCAGGGGGTGGAATTGCGCCTGTCCGGGGAGGCGCAGCACGCCGGTGACAGCGAACGGCAGGGTAGAGACATCCTCCAGGATGGGCGTCAACCCTGCCTGGAGGCAGGCATCACGCTCGGCTGCGAGGGCAACAGCACCGGAATCCGTGACCGCGTAGGTGACCGCATCAGTGGTGTCGAACGGAATCCCGTGGTCACTGCAGAAACGCAGCAACCAGGACTGTCCCTCAAGGTTCCCGGTGACGTAGTGACGCGCGATGTCGGCGTCGTGATGCCGGATAATGGTGGACAGCTGGGTTCCTTGCAGAAGCGAGATTTTACCGGTGGTATTCCCGGTGGTGACATCGCCAGCACGTCGGGCCTCCAGGACGGCGACTCGTTGGCCGGATCGCGCAAGCAGCAACGCGGTGCAGATCCCGGTGATTCCGGCGCCTACCACCACAGAGTCGAAGCTGGCATCAGGAGTAAAGGGGTCGGTCGGAATGTGGGGCCGAGTCGCCTGCCAGAGGGATGCCATCGGGTGCCTTCCGCCGTCGGAGTGTGGGACCTAAGCCCACTCCGAAAATCCTCCCCCGTCAAGGCGTCGCCCGTCTCGCCAGGTTTCCCGACGACGACGGACCCGGATTGACTAAGTATGCTGATGATTGGACCGCCAGAGGAAGAGGACCATGTGACGACGCCGAAGCGGGCAGTACTTTTGACGAGTGGGTCAGACACAGAGGCTGCCCTCAACGACCGGGACGCCCTCTACGACCGGGCACTGGCCGCTGCAGGGTCGGTGCCGCATGCCCTTACTCTGGCCGCGGACGTCGGCCAGATGACCCCAGTTCCCGGCGCGGGATCGACTGTAGTTCTGTGGGAGACGCTGGCGACCCTCGCCGCCGCTGACCTGTCGGTCGCCCGCACCGTCGAACCTCATCTGGACGCCCTGGCCATCTTGCAGCAGGCCCAGCTGCCGGTGACTGACGGCACCTGGGGTGTGTTCGCCGCCGAAGCACCCGGAGCCCGCCTTGATGCGAAGCCAGGCATCGACGACGCCTGGCTCCTGACCGGACGCAAGCCCTGGTGTTCCTTGGCGAGCAGGCTCGACCTGGCGGTGGTGACGGCTCACGTCCCCGACGGCGAACGGCGTGCCTTCACGGTTGACCTGCGGCAGCGGGGAGTCACAGCAATCTCCGGTACCTGGGTGAGCCGCGGGCTCACCGCAGTGGACAGCGGGCCCGTCGACTTCGACCAGGTACCCGTTTCACCGGTCGGCCCCGACAACTGGTATCTGGAACGCGACGGGTTCGCCTGGGGCGGATTGGGGGTAGCTGCGTGCTGGTACGGCGGAGCGGTAGGTGTCGCCCGGCGGCTGCTGCGCTCGTTCGGGGAACGACCACCTGATCAGGTGGCGCTGATGCACCTCGGCGAGGTGGACTGGCACCTGCACGCAGCCCGGGTAGCGTTGGCCGGGGCAGCGGCCGACGTCGACGCCGGCAGGGCGGCGGGCGCTGCTGGGGCGCTGCTTGCCGCACGGGTCAGGGGGATCGTTGCGGTCGCCGCCGAATCGGTACTCTCAACGGTGGCTCACGGGTTGGGGCCCGCCCCGCTGGTGCTTGAGGAAGACCACGCGCGGCGGGTTGCCGACCTGCAGGTCTACCTGCGGCAGCATCACGCCGAACGCGATGCAGCGTCACTGGGGCGCCACCTCCACCAGACGGAGGTTGCCCCATGGTGACCTTTACCCATGACGAGGCAGGGACACCCGAACAGAGCTGGAGCCAGGACTGGCGGAGCGACGCGCGGCTCAGCCTTGAGGCACTCTTTGACGGACGGATGCCTGAGCGCGTGATGCTGGTCGCAGCGCACCCTGATGACGAGACGCTCGGCGCGGCCGGGCTGGTCCGCCGTCTGGCCAGCGCTGGAGTGGCAACGGACATCGTCGTCGCCACCAACGGCGAAGCGTCCCATCCGAACTCCCCGACACACACCCCGGTTCAGCTGGCCGAGGTGCGGCGAAGGGAACTGGAGGAAGCCGTGGAGTTACTCGCGCCCTCAGCGCGGACACATTTCCTCGACCTACCCGACGGCTTGCTGGACGCTGGGGAGCTCGTTGGCCAACTGCGCCGGATTGCTGCGATGGGCGGACGGCCTGACGAACGCCTCCTGCTGGTGGCGCCCTGGCGGGGGGACGGGCACGGCGATCATGAGGCCGCTGGCGAGGCGGCAGCCATGCTGGCCACCGACTTGAATATGCCGTTGTTGGAATACCCGGTATGGCTCTGGCATTGGGCGACCCCGGATTCCCCGGAAGTGCCCTGGGAACGCCTTGCGGTGCTTGACCTGGCCGGTGACGAGCAGGCGTTGAAGCAGTCGGCGTTGCTCCTGCACGCCAGTCAGACGGCGCCGCTGTCCGGGGCGCCCGGTGATGAGGCTCTGCTCGCACCGGCGTTCCTTGACCACTTCGCCCGCGGTTTTGAAACCTTCATCCCCACTCCAACGTCGGGTGTGTTTGAGCGGTTGCACGCGGCAGCCGACGACCCGTGGGGGCTCCAGGACCGGTTCTACGAACGCCGCAAACGGTCGGTGGCATTGGCGCTGCTGCCGAGGGAACGGTTCGCCGCAACACTCGAACTAGGGTGCTCGATTGGGGTGCTCTCAGCCGAGCTCGCGGCGCGCTCAGATTCTTTACTTGCTCTGGACATCAGCCCAACGGCGGTCGCTGCCACCCAGCACAGACTGGCTGGCTATCCGGCCGCCACGGCCCAGGCGGCCTCGGTGCCGCGGGACTGGCCCGCAGGCGAATTCGATCTCATAGTACTTTCCGAGGTGGGATACTTTCTCACCCGTCCGCAGCTGCTCGACGTCGTCGCCCGGGCGGTCGCGTCCTTGACTCCCGACGGCGTGGTGCTGCTCTGCCATTGGCGTCACCCGGTGGACGGCTGGGAGTTGGACGGGGACACCGTGCACGAGATTTTCCGCAGGTCATCACCGCTGGCTCTGTTGGCTGAACAATGCGAGGAGGATTTCCGCATCGACCTGTTGGTCCATCCACCGGCGGTCTCGGTGGCCCGGGCGACCGGTGTGCTGTGACAGCCCAGCAGCTCCCCGAGGTTGTCGTCGTCGTCGTTCCCGCCCGGAACGAGGAGGAGAGCCTGCCGCTATGTCTTGCCGCCCTCGACGTGGCTAGCGGGGCGCTCGCGGACGCCTACCCCACCGTTGACCTGACGGTCATTGTGGTGCTGGACGGCTGCACCGACTCGTCAGCGGAGGTGGTGAGAGAGTATCCGTTTGCCCGGCCGCTGGATGTCGATTTCGCGTCGGTCGGACCAGCACGCCGGGCGGGCATCGCTCACGCCATCGAGCGGGTAGGTCGGCCGCCCGGCGGGATTTGGGTGGCGAATACCGACGCCGACACCGTGGTGCCACGACACTGGCTTGTCGAGCAGTGCCGGTTGGCTGCCCAAGGAGTGCAGTTGGTGTTGGGGACCGTGGTGCCCGATCCAGCGGGGCTAGGCGTTGAACGGGAGCGGGCCTGGCACGCGGCGCATCCGCTCGAGCATGGGCACAACTACATCCATGGGGCAAATCTTGGATTCCGGGCGGATAGCTATCTGCTGGCAGACGGGTTCGCGGCGCTGGATGTCCACGAGGATGTTGATCTGGTGGATCGCCTGAAAGCGCTGGGTGTCACCTGGTCGGCTGTGGATACCATCAGGGCGACCACCTCCGCCAGGACGATGGGCCGCACGCCGGGCGGGTTTGCCGGCTATCTGCGGGAGTTGCCGCTGTAGCCGGTAGTGGGTCGTGACTAATCGGCCCGCTTGAGCCGGTAGCCGTCGTCGCAGTGAATCAGGCGTCGACCCGCGCCGCCGTTGAGCTGGATCCACAGCACCGACGCGTCGTCGGTGCGCATCTCGACGACGCCGGCTACCGGCCCGTCGCTGTGATGATTGAACGCGACCTGCTGCCCGCTGCGGAGGGTAGACCAGTCCTTGATGTGATCGCGGGATGGCGATGAAGTGTCCATGGACGGAATTCCTTTCAGTACGGGAGGCTGATAACCCAACGTACTGTCCCAGCCTGAACAGCAGGTGAATGCCACCTGAGCGTCCGGGGCCGCCCGGACGCTCAGACGCTACTTAAACCGAGCGCCAGTCTCCGCTCGTCAGATGCGAGCCGGCCTGCGGGCCCATCTGCAGCATGCCGCCGTCTACCACCCATGAGGCGCCGTTGACGTAACTGGACGCGGGGGATGCAAGAAACCCAATTACCGCTGCGACTTCCTCGGCCGCTCCGGGGCGGCCCAGGGGAATGCCTGGTCGGTCGACATCGTGGGGATCCTTGTCGCCGGCGTCGTTCATCGGTGTCGAAATTTCCCCCGGCAGGACAGCGTTGGCGGTGATCCCCTGGTCGCCCAACTCCAGGGCGATGGTCTTGATCAGTCCGCCGAGGCCGTGCTTTGATGCGTCGTAGGCGGCCGAACCGACGCGGGGCTGCTCCTGGTGAACGCTGGTGACGGCGATGATCCTGCCGCCGTTTCCCGCCGAAATCATTGTCGCAGCGGCGCGCTGGATACAGACGAACGCCCCGTCGAGGTTGGCGGCGACGGTACCCCGCCATTCGTCGTAGCTGGTGTCCATGAAGGGGGTGCCGCCGTTGACGCCTGCGTTGTTGACGAACACATCGACTCCACCGAGGTCGCTGATCATCTGGTCCACCACGTCGCCGCATGCTGGGGCATCGGTGGTATCGAGTTGGGCAACCACCGCAGCACGTCCAAACTCGCGGACCAGGCGGGCGGTTTCGTTGGCGCCGTCCTCGTCGGAGTGCCAGGTGATCCCGACATCGCACCCAGCCTCTGCGAGGGCAAGGGCTGTCGCCCGGCCAATTCCTGAGTCGGATCCGGTGACTATTGCGGTGCTGGGTGAGTATGCCATAGCTCCATCCTTCCGAGGATCGAGCTTTGAAAGCAAGCCTGCTGGTCTCCCGGTTAAGCCAAACCGGCCCGCCGCGATGAGCGAAGGGCCGGTAGTGGTGCCTGCGCGGGGCCTTGATCCCCGGGCCTTCCGCGTGTGAAGCGGATGCTCTGCCAGACTGAGCTACACAGGCGAGTGTTCCGCTGCGCATCAGCGCAGAGCAACAGCTCCCAGTTTAGGCCATCCTCGGGCTGTGCAAAATCCGAAAGTTCTTTGACGCTGCGCCAGGATGCAACGGGCTGGTTTTTCGGCCCAGGACTACATAGCCTGACACCCTGAAGCCACACACAACGTCGAGGAGATTTCGTCATGGAAAACCGGGACCTGCTGGAACGCATCCAGAAGCTCGTCGATGAAGAACACCAGCTCCGGGAGGGCACGGTCGAGGACGCCGAATCCCGCCGTGAGCGGCTGCGCCGGGTGGGACAGGACCTTGACCAATGCTGGGATTTGTTGCGCCAGCGCCGCGCCCGGCAGGACGCCGGCGGTGACCCGGCCGACGCCGGGGCACGCCCAATCGACCAGGTAGAAAGCTACCGGCAATAATGGCTACGCCGGTCATAGTTTTCGACGTCAACGAAACCCTCTCTGATTTGTCGCCCATGGCGCAGTATTTCGCGGAGGTTGGAGTGCCCGAGGAGCTGGCGGGCAGTTGGTTCGCCGGGGTGCTGCGCGACGGTTTTGGCCTCGCCGCTGCCGGCGCCAACGAACGGTTCTCGGTCATCGCCGACGCTACGCTGCGTTCGATTCTCGCGGGCCGGCGGCTCAACCGCAGCATCGACGACGCCGTCGCCCATCTTCTGGGCTGCCTGCAGGCGTTGCCGGTGCATCAGGATGTTCCCGACGCCGTCGGGCGGCTCGCCCATGCCGGGCACCGCCTGGTGGCGCTCACCAACGGCGCGACTGCTACGGCGGACTCCCTCCTGAAGCGGGGTGGGGTGCGGGAGCATTTCGAACTGCTGCTGTCCGTTGAGGATGCTCCGCTCTGGAAGCCCGCACCGGCGTCGTATGCGTACGCTGCCGTCCGCTGCGGCACCGCCCCCGCGGATATGTTGCTGGTTGCTGTGCATCCGTGGGACATTGACGGGGCAGCCCGGGCGGGCCTGCAGACGGCATGGATCAATCGCTCCGGCGTCCCGTATCCCACCTACGCCACGCCACCGACCTATACCACCGACGGTCTCGCCGCCCTGGCGGACCAGCTCACCCGCTAAAGGGGCGGCCCCGTGAGGAGATGCAGTGGGCTAACTCCGGGACACCTTGGCCATCAGACCGTAAAGAACCCATAAAGATCGCCGGTTCTGCCTAAGACGGGCGGTTCAATTGAGACGTTAGCCCGCGGCTCTGCGGGGCCGTCGATCTGTTGAGTGGTTGGTTCACGCGGTGAAGTCCTTCAAGGCCGTCGTCGATGGGGCGCGCGCTTGGGTTGCGCCTGCCATGCACTCGGCGGCCCGCTGGTTGGCCACCGTGGTGGAAGCACTCTCGCCGAAGCACCCGGCCCAGTTCATCGTCACGGGGTTCGCCGCCGCCATCGCTGTGGGCACCGGCCTGCTGATGCTGCCAGTCTCCAAGGTCGGTCCCGGCGGCGCGACCTTGCTCGAAGCACTCTTTACTGCCACATCAGCTGTCTGCGTGACGGGGCTGACTGTGGTCGACACCGCCGTGTACTGGACGCCACTGGGGCAAGTCATCATCCTGGCGTTGATCCAGCTCGGCGGGTTCGGGATCATGTCTTTCGCCTCCCTCCTGGGAGTGCTGCTTGCGCGCCGACTAGGACTGAAGTCCCGGATTTCGGTGGCCGCCGAGACCAAGAGCTCAGGATTCGGTGACGTCCGGCGGGTGCTGCTGGGGGTGCTGAAGGTGACACTTGTGGTTGAGGCAGCAACCGCCGTCGTCCTCGCGGTGCGGTTCTGGGCGGGCTACGGCCACAGCCCGCTGGATGCTGCCTGGCTGGGGGTCTTCCACTCGGTCTCATCCTTCAACAACGCCGGTTTCGCCCTTTTCAGCGACAACCTCATGAGGTTCGTTTCCGATCCGTGGATCTGCCTGCCCATCGCGGTTGCCGTGATCATCGGCGGAGTCGGCTTTCCCGTCGTTTTCGAACTGCTCAAGGAGTTCCGGGTGCCCCGGCGCTGGAGCATGAACACCAAACTGGTGCTCAGCGGAACGGTAATCCTGTTGTTCACCGGAGCACTTTTCATTACGGCGGTTGAGTGGTCCAATCCCGGGACGCTCGGCCCGCTCAGTACCCAGGACAAGATCCTGGCCGGGTTTTTCCAGTCGGTGCAGACCCGCACCGCAGGCTTTAACAGCGTTGACCTGAGCCAGGCCAACCCGGTGACCTGGCTCATCATGGACCTTTTGATGTTCATCGGCGGTGGACCTGCTGGAACTGCGGGCGGTCTTAAAATCACTACCTTCGGGGTGCTGTTCTTCATCCTATATACGGAGATTCGCGGTGGTGCCGCGGTGAACGTGTTCGGAAAGCGGCTGCCTCGCTCAGTACACCGGCAGGCAATCACCGTGGTGCTCCTCTCGGTGGCCTTGGTCGTGGGTTCCACCATGGTCCTCATGCTGATCACCGACGTCGGTCTTGACCGGCTGCTGTTCGAGGTGGTTTCAGCGTTCGCAACCGTGGGACTGTCCACGGGGATTACCGCTCAACTTCCAGCCGCCGGGCAGTTGGTCCTCGTGGCTGTCATGTTTGTCGGACGGCTGGGCACCATCACCCTCGCATCCGCCCTGGCCCTCCGGTCACGGCCCGTTCTCTACGAGTTCCCGAAAGAAAGGCCACTCATTGGCTAGCCTATTTTCCCCGAAGACCCTCGACTGGATCGCTGAAGCTGACTCCGTTGCGGTGATCGGGCTCGGTCGGTTCGGTGGATCCCTCGCGCTCGAACTGGCCGACGCCGGCACCGAAGTGCTGGGAATCGACGCCCGCGAAGATATTGTCCAGGCCTTCAACGGGCGGCTGACCCATGTGGTGCGTGCAGACTCGACAAACCCTGAGGTTCTCCGGCAGCTCTCGGTCCACGATTTTGATCGGGTTGTGGTGGGAATCGGCAGCGATCTGGAAGCGAGCATCCTCACCACCTCGCTGCTGCTGCGATTCGAGAAAACTACCATCTGGGCGAAGGCAGTCAGTGAAGCCCACGCTCAGATCCTTGTCCAGCTCGGTGTTGAGCATGTCATCCGTCCGGAACACGACATGGGCAGACGGGTAGCCCACCTCGTGCGGGGGGCAATGCTCGACTATGTTGAATTTGAAGACAACTTCGCTCTCGTCAAGACACGTCCGCCCCGCGAAATCTGGGACCGGGAGTTGGGAACAACTGGCATCCGTGCCAGACACGGTGTCACAGTCGTCGCGGTCAGACGAAGCGGCGGCGAGTGGGGTCACACCACGGCCCAGACCACCCTGTACAGTGACGACCTCATCATCGTTGCCGGGCCAACCGCGAAGGCCGAAGCCTTCAGCGCGCTCGCCTAGAGTCCGGTGGGCAGGGCAGGTGGGGTATCGCTTCGTTCCTGGGAATTCTGGGGGTTCCCGGGGGACAACCCCGGCAGCGGGCTAGCGTAGCGCGAGCCAGCCCAGGGTCACCGCGCCCAGGGTCCGGCGGAACCCACTCTCGCCATTTACTAACTCCAGTACTGCCCAGAGACCCAGGCAGGCGATACTGACGGTCCGCAGAATCCGCCGGTTGTCTTCCCGCCGCGCCATCCGGGAGGCAATCCCAAAGATGGTCCACCCGAGCACAGGTGCGTTGGGAGCCTGCGCGATGGTCTGTTCGCCCCGCGAATTGGTGAAAAAGCCGGACAGGGGGGAGGGCGGGTAGGCCATCAGGCTCCTTTCGATTTTGCTTTGGCTGGTGCAGTGGTCTTCGGCTCGGACGCCTTCGTGCCGGCGGCGCCCTTCTTCTCGCGATTCTTTTCGACGCTCCGCCGCAGCGCCTCCATCAGGTCCAGGACCTTGCCGCCGCCGTCGTCACCGGATTCCCCGAACGTCTCCTCCGTGTCGAGCGCCTCACCCTTCTGAAGCTTCGCGTCGATGAGGGTGCGCAGCTGTTCCTGGTACTCGTCGGTGAAGTTCTCGGGGTCGAAGTCGGTGGAGAAGGAGTCGACCAGGGCCGCCGACATTTCCTTCTCCTTGGCCGAGATCCGCACCCGCTCATCGAGAGCCGGGAACTTGGCCTCCCGCACCTCGTCGTCCCACAGCAGCGACTGGAGCATGAGCACATCGCCGCGGACGCGGAGGGCACCAAGCCGGCTCTTTTGCCGCAGTGTGAACTGAACGATCGCCGTACGGTCAGTCTCCTCAAGGGTGCGCCGCAGCAGGACGTAAGCCTTGGTGGAGGTCGAATCCGGTTCCAGGAAGTAGGAACGGTCCAGCATGATCGGGTCGATCTGGTCGCTGGGAACGAACTCCACGACGCCGATCTCGCGGCTTTTCTCAACGGGAAGCGTCGCAAAATCCTCTTCAGTGAGCACCACAGTGCGCTCGCCGTCGTCGTACGCCTTATCGATGTTCTTATATTCGACCACCTCCCCGCAGATTTCGCAGCGACGCTGGTAGCGGATACGACCGCCGTCCTTGTCGTGGACCTGGTGGAGGCTGATGTCATGATCTTCGGTGGCGCTGTAGACCTTGACCGGCACGTTGACCAGCCCAAAAGCGACGGCGCCCTTCCAGATGGCTCTCATGTACCAAGTGAACCAGTGTTTGGGTTCCGCCGATACGATGGCTTGGTGAATCCTGAAAAAGCCCAGCCCATGGTCGCCAAGACGACAGTCGACGGGAAGCCGGCCCTCCGGTTCGAGATGCGGTACGACTTCCCCGCAGCAGTGCTGTGGAAGCACCTGACGGACCCACGCAAACTCAAGTACTGGTTCCCCTGCGAAATGGACCTGTTGCCACGCCGGGGTGCCGAGGTGACCTTCACGTTCCCCGGGGAGCGGCCCACGAAAGGCAAGGTCCTCGACGCTGAGAAGCCGCGGCTCCTCGCCTACACCTGGGACCGTGAGGTGCTGAGCTGGGAGCTTGAGAACGACGGCGATTCCGGTTGCCTGCTCTCCCTGACCAACACCCTGCAGGATCCGGAGGCGGCCGGCAACTCGGCAGCGGGTTGGCACTTCACGCTGATCGGCCTCGACGACCTGCTGAACGAGCGGCCGCTCGGGCAAAACCCCGCCGACTGGGAGCGGCTGGTGGCCCAGTACCAGGAGCAGTTCAGCGACTGACCCCGGGGTGGCTGGTCTCCCATGGGTGGAGTTTGGTGCCATTCCGGACAAGACTGGTCCAATGGGTTCCAGTAAAGGCCAGCTGCAGCAGACCGTCACTGTGGACGGGCAGCGCCTTCGGCTGACCAACCTGGACAGGGTGATCTACCCTCAGATCGGCACCACCAAGGCTGACGTCCTCGCCTATTACGCCGCCATTGCCGGGTACCTGATCCCGCACGCCCGCGACCGCCCGGTCACCCGCAAACGCTGGGTCAACGGGGTGGGGACGGCCGAGAAACCCGGTCAGGTGTTTTTCCAGAAGAACCTCGAACAGTCGGCACCGGTCTGGGTGCAACGCCATCCGATTGCCCACACGGACCATGTCAACCTGTACCCGATGGTCAATGACCTGGCCACCTTGACCTGGTTCGGCCAGATTTCCGCCCTGGAAATCCATGTACCGCAGTGGCGGTTCGGGGTTGACGGGGAAATCAGCAACCCGGACCGGCTGGTGCTCGACCTTGACCCGGGAGAAGGGGTCAGCCTCGCGGAGTGCGCCGGGGTTGCCCGCGACGCCCGCGCAATCCTGGAGGATATGGGTCTCACGCCGTACCCGGTCACCAGCGGGTCGAAGGGCATCCACCTCTATGCGGCGCTGGACGGCTCCCAAACCTCCGACGAGGTATCCACGGTGGCCCACGAGCTGGCCCGCGCACTTGAAGCCGACCACCCCGACCGGGTTGTCAGTGACATGAAGAAGTCCCTCCGCGGCGGCAGGGTGCTGGTCGACTGGAGCCAGAACAACCGGAACAAGACCACTGTGGCGCCATACTCGTTGCGCGGCAAACTGCTCCCGACCGTCGCCGCCCCCCGTTCCTGGGCGGAACTGGATGACCCCACGCTGGCGCAGATTGACTACCGGCAGATGATGGACCGGGTGCATGAGCTGGGCGACCTGCTCGCAGGACTCGACGACCGACCGGCGGAAGGCCGGAACGACGACGACGCCACGCCGGGCGATGGTGCAGGTTCCACCGACCGCCTCCACACCTACCGTTCCATGCGCGACGTCGCGAAAACGCCGGAACCCATCCCCGACGGCGTGGGTCATGCCGGCGGCAACCGGTTCGTCATCCAGGAACACCACGCCCGCCGGTTGCACTACGACTTCCGGCTGGAGCGCGACGGCGTCCTCGTCTCCTGGGCGGTGCCCAAGGGTCCCCCGGACACCCCGGACACGAACCATCTCGCCGTCCAGACCGAAGATCACCCGCTGGAATACTCAACCTTTGAGGGCACCATCCCCAAAGGGCAGTACGGCGCGGGGGAGATGTACATCTGGGATTCCGGCACCTATGAGGCGGAAAAGTGGCGTGAGGGCAAAGAGGTGATCTGTACCGTCCAGGGCCGCGACGACGGCGGGCTGGCCCGCAGCGGCAGCGCCGTCCGGCGGTATGCCCTGATCCACACCGGGGCCGGCGGGAGTTCGGGCGAAAGGAACTGGTTGATGCACCTGATGAAGGACCAGGGGTCTGACCACGGTTCGGGGGTCAAACCCCTGGCGGCCAACAACGAAACACCGCCAGACCTCACGCCGATGCTCGCCACATCGGGGACCAACGCTGACGTGACCGTCGGGGACGACTGGGCGTTTGAAATGAAGTGGGACGGGGTCCGGGCCATCGCCACGGTCACGCCCGACGGAGTGCGCCTGACCAGCCGCAACGGCAACGACATGACCCTCCTGTATCCCGAGCTCGCTGACCTGGGCGATTACGTCAACGGGGAGAACGCAGTGCTGGATGGGGAAATCGTCGCCCTGAACACGTCGGGGCGCCCTGACTTCGGACTCCTGCAGAACCGGTTCAACCTCACCAGGAGTGCGGAGATTGACGCTGCGCGGCGCAAGGCGCCGGTGCACTTCATGGTCTTCGACCTCCTCCACCTTGACGGAAATTCGCTCCTGCAACTGCAGTACGACCAGCGCCGGGAAATCCTCGAACAGGCAGTCGACACTCCCGCGGACGGCCATATCCAGGTACCCCCGGCCCTGGACGCCACCCTTGAGGAAGCAGTAGCGGCCAGCCGTGAACTGGGGCTTGAGGGAGTCATGGCGAAGCGCACCCACGGCACCTATGCTGCCGGACGGCGCTCCCGGAGCTGGATCAAGATCAAACACCAGCTCACCCAGGAAGTGGTGGTCGTCGGATGGCGGCCGGGGAAGGGTAGCCGGGCGCACAAGGTTGGGTCCTTGCTGGTCGCCGTGCCCGACGGCGTCGACCTGAAGTATGTTGGCCGGGTCGGGTCAGGGCTGACCGAACGCGACCTTGCGGAAATCGGGTCCCGGCTCCGGAAAATGTCCAGAAAAACTGCCCCGCTGGCCGACGTGCCAGCGGCCGACGCGTCGGACGCGCACTGGGTACGCCCGGCGTTGGTTGGGGAGGTCCAGTTCAGTGAACGGACCGGCGCCGGAAAGCTGCGGCACCCTGTGTGGCGCGGTTGGCGCCCCGACAAACTGCCGTCCGACGTCGTCGAAACCTGATGAGCACGCTTCATCGGCTGCATCCAGCAGCACACTTATCCAACACCATCAAAGGAGAACAAGAATGAGTGACAAGACCATCACCGCAACCCGCGTCATTGACGCAGCAGCAGACGCCATCTTCAACGTCCTGTCCAACCCCGAGCGACATGCGCAGATCGATGGCTCAGGCATGGTGCAGTCTGACGAGAAGTCCGACCGGATTACTGCTGTGGGACAGATGTTCACCATGAACCAGCACTGGGACAAGCAGGGCGGCGACTACAAAACCGACAACCATGTGGTGGGTTATGACCACAACAAGCTCCTGGCCTGGAAGACGGCCGAGGCCGGCACCGAACCGGCGGGATGGCAGTGGGTGTGGGAGCTGACGCCGCAGGGCCCCGACTCCACCGAAGTGACGCTCACCTACGACTGGAGCAGCGTCACCGATTCGGCGGTGCTCAAGCGGGTGTCGTTCCCCGCTGTGTCCGCCCACGACCTTGAAGCCTCGCTGAACAATCTGGCTGCCGCAGTGTCGGAGGCCTAGCCTTTCCTGCACTGCTCGTCGTCGGGCTGCCGCTCTCGCAGTGAGAGCTGCGGCCCGACGGCGTCGCTGGACCCCTGAAGCCTCTACGGTCCGGGAACGGGTCGTGTACGGTCCATAGGGTGGCGTCCGACACATGACGGGCGGTGGGGGACCGCACGGGCTCTCCAGTGATCACCCAGCCAATTCGGCCGGGCACTGGAACTTCCGGCCACTCAACCTTATTGAATCCCACAGAAGGGGCTGTAGTGGACCTCAGTCAGTTTATTGTTGTCGGCATTGTGCTTGCCGTGCTGGTGGTGTTGGCAGTTGTCGCCGCCATCGTCGCACGTCTCGCACTGCGGATTGCAAGCCCGTCCGAAGCACTGATCATCACCGGCAAAGGCAGCCAGGAAAGCCAGCGCGTGGTGTTCGGCCGCACATTCATCAACCCGTTCAGCCAGCGTGCGTTCTCCATTTCGCTCGCCTCACGCCAGGTAACCCTCCAGATTGAGGGCATCTCCAAGAACGGCATCAAACTGCGGCTCACCGGCGTCGCCCAGATCAAGGTCGGCGGCGACGAAGAAGCGGTCCGCCGGGCGGCCCAGCGATTCCTGAACCAGCAGGACCAGATCGACCATTACACGCAGGAAACCCTTTCCGGTTCGTTGCGTTCCATCGTGGGCACACTGACCGTGGATTCCATCATCAAGGACCGCGCTTCCTTCGCCAAGAGCGTCAAGGAAGAGGCCGAGCATTCGATGCACAACCAGGGCCTGGAGATCGATACCTTCCAGATCCAGTCGGTCGACGACGACTCCAGCTACCTGAAGAACCTCGGCCGTCCCGAGGCGGCCCTCGCAGAGAAGCAGGCGAAGATTGCTGAAGCGAACGCGGCGCAGGAAGCCGCCGAGGCTGCCGCGATTGCCGACGAGCAGGTGGCGCTCGCCGAGCAGCGCCTGGCCATCCGCCGGGCCGAGCTCAAAGAGGTGGCTGACGCACGGCAGGCCCAGGCCGACGCCGCGGGACCACTTGCCGCAGCCGAGCAGCGCCAGTCGATTCTGGTCAAGGAGCAGCAGGTTGCTTCGCGGCAATCCGAGCTGCGTGAACGTGAA
Organism: Arthrobacter glycogeni; assembly: GCF_054511155.1. NCBI lineage: Bacteria > Bacillati > Actinomycetota > Actinomycetes > Micrococcales > Micrococcaceae > Arthrobacter > Arthrobacter glycogeni. Next base: position 21,416 of record NZ_JBTNDE010000014.1, read on the forward strand.
CTGGATATTGAGATCCGCAAGCCTGCCGACGCCGAGAAGTACCGGGTGGAGCAGGAAGCCGCGGGTAAGCTCGAGCAGCGCAAGCGTCAGTCGGAGGCCGATCAGGTTGAGGCTGAAGTGGCGCTGACCAAACGGCGCCTGAGCGCCGAGGGTGACAAGGTCACCGCCGAGGCGGAGGCCGCAGCGAACACCGCGCGCGGTAACGCAGCGGCGTCAGTGACCCGAGCCAACGGTGCAGCCGAGGCGGAAATCATTGCGCTCCGCGGTCAGGCGGAGGCAGATGTGGTCCGGCAGAAGGGAATTGCTGAGGCCGAGGGAATCGAAGCCCAGGCCAAAGCCTACGAACAGTTCAACGAAGCCGCCATTCTCAACAAGGTGATGGAAATCCTCCCGCAGATCGCGCGGGAAATCGCCGCCCCGATGGCGGGAATCGACAACATGACGGTCATCTCCAACGATGGTGCCACCCAGTTGAGCAAGAACGTATCCGGCGGGCTGCAGGAGACCTTCCAGCTGCTCAAGGACACCACCGGGCTGGACGCCGTCGCGATGTTGAAGAACTGGGGCGGTGCCAAGGACGGTGCCACCCCGGCATCGGCATCGCCGACCGAGAACACTCACCCGGCTGTCGTCTAGCTGTCCAGCGGTTTCATCCCTCAATGAAATCGGCAGTTGCCCGTAGGAAGGATGCCGCCGCACGTGCGCGTGCGGCGGCATCCCCCGGGGCGGCAGCCACAAGCTGACCCGCCGGTCCGGGCGCAGGGCGGAGACCCTGCCCCTCAAGCGCCGGCACGGCCAACGGTGCCGTCAGCGGTGCCAGGAACGTCCTGGTCGCCGCGGCGGTCACGCCGTAGAAGTACGGATTTTGCCGTGGTTGATGGGCGAATGATTCAAGCACCTGCGCCAGGAAATCCGCGTTGGTGATCTTCTCGGCGCTGGGGACCAGCAGCAGGCTGGCCGCGGCGGTGAAGTCGCCGTGCCCACCCGTCTCGTAAGCCACCTCGTCGGGCTGACAGGCGCTGAAAAGCAGCTCCCGGGCGTTGGCGCGCCGGAGCGTACTCGTGGCGGAACCGCGCCGCAGCCTGAAATTCCTGGTGGTGGTCTCATCTGGCACGAGGAACCGGGCCCGCCGCCCATGATCGGCCGCCTGTTGCGCTCCATCAACGACCGCGACGCCGAAGGACGGTAACAGCCGGGTGCCATCGCCAGAATGGCAGGAATCGAAGAAGCCTGTCAGGCTCACGCCGTCGGGCAGCAGATCGAAAATCTCCCCGAGATCGTCGTCGATAATCAGGTTCCCGCCCTGGAAATCCACCGGGCAGAGGGCCTCATCGTGCAGTTTCTCCTCGTTTCCTGCCTCCTTTTCGTCGCCGTCGAGATCGTCGACGTAGGTCCCGTGACCTGCGTACTGCACCACCAGCACGTCCCCGGTGGTGCTGCGGGTGACCAGATCGAAAATCCCCTGGAGGATGTTGACCCGGGTGGCCTGGGCGTCAAGGAGCGTGGTGACATCGAACCCAACCGATTCCAGGTGCTTGCCCCAGGCCTGAGCGTCGGCCACACAGCCATGAAGCTCGCTGCCGGGAGGATAAGCGTTGATCCCGATGCACAGGGCACGGCGGGTGCTCACCGGCGGGTCCTCGCGGGTGATGGACGCTACGGCCCAGGGTTCGCTCGCCGCCCGGGTGCCGAAGGATTTCGGCTTCTTCCCGGTGATCCGGCGGGCAACACTTTCCATGGTCGAAGAATTGTCGTCAAAACCCCCATGCGAGGTTGCAGTGCTCCGGCGGGTCTCAGGCCCACCCTCGGTCACCGACCAGACCACCTCGGCTTTCGCCTTGGCGCCATCCGTATTGAAGAACTTCCGCAATTCCGGGTCCGCGTTGACGCACTCCTGCAGGCCGAGGATCGGCGTGAATTCCTCCTTCTCGAAGGACGCCCGGACCAGATAGAGCAGCGACTTGCCGTACCCACCCGGGCAGGTGTCGGTCAGTTCCGTGTCCTGCGTCATGGTGAACATGGCCAGGGACTTGATGCCTTTACCGGTCTCCGGGGCAAGCATCGCCTTGAAGGTGTCCGTGCGGACAGCCGGAGCCAGCAGGCTCACGGTGGTGAACTCCGGAACGCCGGCCTTGAGTGCGGCTGGCACAAAATGGGAGTGGAAGATGGAACCGGCGCTATGCCCAACGGCGTGCACGGTGGTCTGGGGATGGGCTGACATATACTTCGCCAGTGCTTTGGCGACATAGAGCGCCCCGCCTCCGGGCGCTGACGCATCTTCGGCGAACTGCTTCATCTCGCCCCAGATTTTCTCCCCGTTGGCCGCCCTCGCCAAGAGCTCGATCGCCCTGTCCTTCATATCACCGAGCACCCCGCGGGCGCCGGGCAGTGAGCCGAACACCGCGTCGAGGAAGCCGGTCTCCCAGACGAAGAAGATCGGATACACGCCGATCGATTTCCACCACTCGCTCTGCAGATGGGCTGACCGCAACCCGGCACCCTCGCTCACCAGGCCGCCGTGGGCGTACAACATGATCGGTACAGCTGAGTCCGCGGGAGCGAAGGCGGGAAGATGCCGCTCGAAAATGGCGTCCACGTCCGCGGCGGTGGTGCTGGTTTCCCCGCCCGTGGAGAACCTGCCGCGGGTGAGGTTCACGATATGGGGCTTGAGGGCTGCGATCTGCCCGGCACTCAGCCCTGAGCCGCGTGGGACGGTCGCGGCGGTGGGGGTACTCATTGCTACTCCTTGGTGAGCGGTTCGCTTCGGTAGCAGTGCCACGGCGACGGCGACCGCACAGGACGCAGTATCCGCCGGGGCGCGTTACCGGGGTGTTACTGGGGCTGATCCTTGACGGCCGCGCCGCGGAGGTGGATATTGCAGGTAGCTGCCCAGCAGGCCATCAAGCATCACGGGCAGGCCGGAGGAGGAGGTGCCGATTGTGGGCGTGATGCTCGGTCCAGGGAGCCACACCGGGGAGCTGCGCCCGCTGACCATCCTCGCCGAAGGTCCCTTCACGCTGGGCCCCGATGGTCCCATGACGACGATGCTCAGGGTGCCCGTCGAGCGTATTGGCGTCGGCCCACGCAGCGCCCGATTCGACGTCGTCGTCCGCGGTCCCGAGGGCAAACCTCTGGACCTGCTCCTCGGGGAGGACGCCGACCCGTGGATGCTGATGGACGAGTGCCCGCCCCGCGATCTGGGGGAGCTGCTGGCCAACCGGCGGTTCCTCGCGCAACACACGTACGCAGTGGCAGCGTCGACCCTCGCGGCGTTTGAGTCCACCCTGGGACGCCGGATGGGCTGGCCCCGCGGACGGCGACTGAAAATCCACGCCTACGATACGGTGCCCTACGCCGACTCCGGATACGACCGGGAGGAGGGAGTGATCAGGTTTGGGCATCGCAGGGATGGCCGGGAGCGGTTGTCCGTGCCCCTGGCGTTGTACCGGGACCTGGTGGCCCATGAGGTGACACACGCCATCCTCGCCGGCTACCGGACGCGCTGGTCGGATCAGTTCGCGTCACTCGACCAGTTTGCCCTGCATGAGGCGATCGCCGATCTGGTGGCCATGCTGTCGGTGTTCTCGTCAGCGGACCGGGTGGAGCAGTTGCTGGACCCGCTGGGATCCGGGGCAACAGATCTGGCGGGGCTGGATGAGCAGATCCTGTTGAGCGGTCTGTTCAGTTTCGGGGACGGGCTCTTCTCGCACGGCCCGGCACGCCAGTCCATGCGGACTCCGGTATCCGGCGACTGGCGGACCCTGCCGGATCCGCATCGACGAGGCGAACCGATTGTTCGGGTGATCCTCAACGTGGTGGCACGGCTCTGGAAGGTCCGGCTGGACCAGCCCGGTGGACGATCAAGTCTGTACCAGGTGGCGAAATCGGGGGCGAAGGTGGGCGAGCAGGTGCTGGCCATGCTCATTCGCGGACTGGGCTACATGGCGCCGGTGGACGTGACCTGGACCGACCTCCTGCGGGGCATCCTGTCAGCCGATCTGGTGCTGGTGCCTCAGGACCGGTACCGCTACCGGCAGGTGGTGCGGGACGCCTTTGCCGAAGTGGGAGTGACCACGGACCCTGACGAGCAGCTCTCCGGGACGGGTGCCATGAGCAGCCTCAGGTATCCCGTGCGGCTGTCGGCGTTGGGAACGGACCCGGAGGAGATTGTCCGGTTCATCTGGGAGAACGGCGACCTGCTCCGGGAAACTGCGATGGACGAACGGCATTCAATCACCGTGGACCGGGTGCGTCCGAGTATCAGGGTCAGTCCCGACGGGTTCGTGGTGTCGGAGATCGGCGCCTCGTTTGTGCAGGAGTTCACCATCGGACGAACTGAGATGCGCCGCCTGGGTCTGACCGGCCCCGGGCCGGTCACGGTCAGGGGTGGCGGGTTGCTGCGCTTCGACGAGGGGGGCCACCTCTGTTACGCGGCGTTGAAACCGGTCTACGACGCCCGGCGGCAGCAGGACATCCGGGAGGCCAAGAGCCGTGACGCGGCGATGCTCGCGGAGATTACCGCCGCTGCCGGATCCCGGGCCGGCGGCGCAGCGGAGAAGCTCACGTTCCACCGGCAGGGTCGTGGACGGTAGCTGGTCCGTGTCTCGGTGTATTGCCTAGGTGTATTGCCTAGGGCGCAGTGCCCCACGCCAGGCTTTTGGCTGCCGCCGGCGCCTCCAGCTGGGCCCGTTGGGTGAACCGCCCGCCGCGCAGGTCCGCGCTGACCCGCTTCAGGACTTCCCGGCGGCTCTTGGTCGGGTCGTCCCTGAGTGCCTTGAGCAGGAAATAGCTGAAGGCACCGCTGTACCGGCCAGAGAAGTCGGCGTCGGCCGCCGTTTGATCCGATCGGCAGGCCGCGAAGAGGACGGGTTTGGCTTTCGTGTCTGACCGCACCAGGTCGCGGAAAGCCCGCGGATCCGCCGATTCCGTCAGTTCGAGACCGAGCGGGGTGGGTGGCGGCACGAACCGCGGCCGCCGGGTGGGCAGCAGGTCCAGTGCCCTGAGGCCGGAGCCGCTGTGGCAGGTGTCGAGAACGACGTCGAGCAGGGCACCGTCGGGCAGGGTGCCCAGCAGGTCGTGCAGTTCGTCGTCGAGAATCAGCGTGGCGGGGTCCCACTGGTCGCCTTTTTGCCGCATGTCGAAGGTGACAAAGGCTTCGTCGGCGCCATCCGGTTCGTCCGCTGACGCATCGAGAACCTGGGTGCCGTGGCTGGAGAAGGTGAAAACCAGGTGGTCACCCGGCTTGGCCCGTTTGATCATCGCCTGCAGCTTCCCGACGACGGTGGCCTTCGTGGCCTTCGAATCCAGCAGCACCGTGACGTTCCGCTTCGCGAAACCGTACTGGCCGGTGAGCAGCGCGGAAAAGTCTTTGGCGTCGTTGACGCAGCCGTTGAGCCAGCCGTTGGTTGGAAGGTTCTCAAACTTATTGATGCCGACACAGAGTGCGTATTTGGACATAGCGTCGTTCCTCCCACGGGACCTGCCTCATCGCAGGTACGCCGCAACCTAGCGGGTGCAGTGTTACTGCTGCGTTACTGGCTGGTTCCGAGCGCCCGGTAGGTGGCCATCTGCCGATGCCGGCGCTGCAGGCTGTCGCGTCGCGGCGAGACGGCGGTGTCCGCGGCCTCGGCGGTCAGATCAATGTGGCGTTCACCGTAATGCCAGAGGAGAACGTCGTCGAGCAGCCGGTCCGGGCCCGGCGAATACCGGTGGTCCAGGGCGCGGCGCACTGAGGTGATGGTGTCCGCCTGGAGCAGCGAGGCGAGGGCCGTCGTCGTCGTCAGTCCGTGGGCAGCGAGCAGTTCGGCCGCCCAGCCCCAGTTGTCGTCAGACTTCCGGTCGACGTGCGGGAGGAGGGTCTGCCAGACGTCCCGCACCCGGTTGGGGGTAAGCGGGGCACTTCCTTCGCCGTCCTCGTCCCAGAACCCGGTGACCGTCTCATACCGTTCGTGGAGTTCCGCGAACGCCGACTCCACCGATTCGAGCATGGCCGCGGTACCCGTGAACTGCCGATCAAAGTAGGGGCTCCAGGCGCGCGGGTTGGAGGCCTTGAACCTGATGTCGTGTTCGATTTCCGACCAGGCGTGCGCCAGCACGGTGCGGATCTGCACCTCGAGCATGTAGCTTCCGCCCGCTTTCGCTGCAGGGTCAAGGGCCCGCTGGTACTCCTTCACGGCGTCGCTCTGGATTGTTCTCAGGATCAGGTGCCGGCTCGAGTAGCCGTAGGTGCCGGATTCGATGGTGCCGATGTCTTTTTCGCGGTCACCGCGGCAGTCGAATTCCTGGCGTTGCCGCTTGATCAGGTTGGCTGCAACGTCCACTTCGTGTGGCAGGGTGGTGATCACCCGGACCCCGACGACGTCGGTCAGGTTGCGCAGCGGATCAGGGAACACGAGGGTGGGGAGGTCCCCGGGAACGGCTGCAGCGAGCATCCGTGAGGCCTTGTCGCGGAATGACTGGACGGTTTTGGTCCGGGCGGTAACGAACAGGGGGCTCAACTCGGAGCCGACAAAAATCTCCTGGATCCCTGCCTGCATCTGCCGGGTCACCTCTTCAAGACGCGGGCGCACACGTTCGAACTCGCGGGTGCTCGCTTCCACCGCGGGGCGGAGACGGTCATCCAACTGATCCCAGGCGCTCATAAAGACTCCTCCGATGATGGCTTCAGGCCATCCTATCGGCCGGGTCTGACAGTCCTGGTGAAGGTTCGGTTAGAGGGGGCCACCGATCTGGCCCTGGCGGGCGGCGGTCGGCATGGAGTGGCTGTCGATGGGCCGGTCGTCGTCTTGGGTGGTCGCCTGCCGGGTGTCGTAGCTGCGCGCGGTGTTCAGGTCGCGGGATCGCATCCGCAGCCCGGTGATCACCAGGAACAGCCCGCCCAGCAGGAGGAGGGCTCCCACAGTGAACGGCGAAATCGTGGCGCCGTCGGCGGTGCCGTTGAACACCTCAAACAGAGCCGTGGGTAGGACGAAGATGGTCGCTACCAGAGCGATGCCGCCGGCGATGAGCCGTCCGGTTCCTGAGGTGTTCATGGTTCCCCCTTGATTGGTCTGTCCATTCAAGCACCAGGGTCACCCCAACGGAAGGGATGGGTTAGAGCGAACCGAGATCCCCGGCACAACTACCGCTGGAAATTTGGGGGGTATGGATCACCCCGGTACCACCGCGAGCCCCTGCCTTGACGCCGCCCTGCCGCGTCGTATGGCTGGGTGCGTCGTAACTGAGGGAATCGTAGGTGCGAGGGGAATGAAGTTCTCGTGATCGACTCAGCAAGCCACTGAGCACCAGGCAAATGCCGCCGCCCAGAAGGGCCAATCCCAGAGCGAAAAGCGCGACAACGGCACCCTCAGTTGTTCCGACGAAGACCTCGAACAGTGCCGACGGCAGGATGAATATCGTCGCGACTAGCGCTATCGAGCCGGCGACGAGCCGCCGGGTTCCTGTGCTATTCATGGTTCCCCCTTGATCGGTTTGTTCATTCAAACATCGGGATGACCGCAAGGGAAGGGCTGGTGCGGCTACGCTTCCGGTGTGGACAACCTATCCCGACGCACGCTGCTGGCTGCAGCTGGCACCCTTTTCGCCGCTACTGCCGCAGCAGCACTCGCAGGCTGCGCCCCCGGTGCACCCGCCGGCCCCACCCAGAATCCTGAGGACCCTGTGACACCGCAGCGCTACACCTATGGGGACGATCCGAGCCAGTTCACCGAGCTGTACCTCCCGGTGGGCCAACCCAGACCCGGCGTCGTCATCATCATTCACGGCGGCTACTGGGGCGCCGGCTATGGACTGGACTTGGGCCAGCCCCTTGCCGAGGACCTGGCGTCCCGCGGTTATGCCTGCTGGAACCTCGAGTACCGGCGGGCCGGCAACGCCGGTGGCTGGCCGGAGACCTTCGACGACGTGAGCTCAGGGATTGACCTCCTCGCGACGGCGGCAGCGGAGCACAGTCTCGATCTGGGCAGGACGACGGCGCTCGGCCACTCTGCCGGAGGCCATCTGGCGGTCTGGGCGGCCGGGCGGTCGACGCTTCCCGCCGGTGCGCCCGGGGCCGGGACGCCGCTGGTGCCGTTGACCGGCGTCGTCAGCCAGTCGGGTGTCCTGAACCTCGCCGAGGCAGATGAGCTGGGGCTGGGCGGGGGAGCGGTGCGGAACCTGTTGGTCGTTGATCCTGACGAGGACCCCGAACGGTACCGGCTCGCCGACCCGATGACGGCGATTCCCCTCACCATTCCGGTGCTGGCCCTGCACGGGGAGGAGGACTCTACGGTGCCGCTTAGCCAATCGGAAAGCTATGTGACCGCTGCGGATGCCGCTGGAGCTGACGTGGAGTTGATCATGATTCCCGGCGATCACTTCGCCATGATCACGCCCGGAACCGACGCCTGGACACAGGTGGTGCTGGCGGTGGATCGGCTGATGGTGCCGTAGCAAACGTAGCCCGCCCGGTCCCGCAGCGGGCCGCAACGAATTACTGTTGATCAGCGTTCGGGGATACCGTAATCAGACCGACTGAAAGGCGCCCATCGATGAGTGGCCCCACCCTTGCCGTGCTTGAAATTGGAGGCACCCACCTGACAGCCGCGCTGGTGGAATCCGGAACGTGGCGCATTGACCGGGAGTCCCTGGCACGGGTTGACCTGCAGGCCCAGGGGACAGCGGAGAGCCTGGTCGAGGAGATCGGGGTTGCCGCCGACGCACTCGGGGGAGCACCGGGAGCCACCTGGTCGGTGGCGATCCCCGGACCTTTCGACTACGAACAGGGGATTGGCCGGTTTGAACATGTGGGGAAGTTCGACAGCCTGAATGGCTTCAACCTCGGTGCCGCCCTGCTGGAGCGCATCACCCCCACGCCCGGCATCATCCACTTCCTCAACGACGCCGACGCCTTCGGGATCGGCGAATATGCGCTCGGCGCCGCCCGCAACCGTGAACGTGCCATCTGCATCACCCTGGGGACCGGCGTCGGGTCAACGTTCCTTGTCGATGGGACACCCGTCAGCACCGGTCCAGCCGTCTCTCCCGATGGGAGCATCCATCACGAGCTGTATCAGGGCAGTCCGCTGGAAAACACCGTGTCCCGCAGGGCCATCCGCGCGGCTTATGCTGAGGCCGCCGGGGTGGATCCGGCAACAGGACTCGATGTACACACCATCGCCGACCTCAGCCGCTCCGGTGATGAAACCGCGCGGCGGGTGCTGGATGCCGCGTTTGGCGCCCTCGGGGAAACCCTGGCGGTGGTGATCAGGCGCTTCGATGCCGGGATCCTGGTAATCGGCGGGTCCATGTCCAGGTCCTGGGACCTGGTGGAACCTGCCATCCGCTCCGGACTGCGGGTGGCCGATCAGGGCCTCGAGGATTTCACGATCGAACAGGCAATCCTGCCCGACGACGCCGCACTGGTGGGGGCCGCCTACTGGGCCTCACAGCGTGAACGCGAGCGAACCGGAGGGTAGGGCTGTGCGGAAAATCCGACCCGGTCGTCAACGGCCTGCGCTGACGACCGGAACCTGATTACTCGGACGGAATTTCTGCGTCGGGGGTCTCTTCGAGGTAGGTGGCCTTCCAATCGCCGTCCGTGTAGACAACCGTCGCCGAATAGATGGTGCCGGCGGGGTCGAACGGACGGGTTTCCTGAACCTCGCCTGCCTCATCGAACGAGGTGTAGGCATCGGGGTTGACGGTGATCAAGGCGTCAACCTCGACGTCTTCGGCCACCTCATCAGCGGGGGTGGTGACGATGATCTGCTTGACCTTCGGCTGTCCGCCGAGAACCCAACCGCCGTCCTCGTAAATAGCCGCAAAGTCTTCGGCCACGGTAACCGCTGCCTCGGCGCCATCAAAGGAGGCAAGGAGCTTTTCGGTCTCCCCGGTGCGCTGGTTGTAGGACTTCAGTTCGAAGACGTGGTGGAGAAACGCCCGCGCGCCTTCGGGGCTCGCCTCGCCCATCAGGTCGTTCGTTTCCGGAGGCTGAATGTTCTGTGCGGGCGCGGTTGAGCTCGCGGGGGTGGGAGCCGCAGCCTCCGAAGGGGCAGCGGACTCGGTGGATTCGCCGCACGCGGTCAACGTGGCAAGAGCGATGACGGCGATGGCCGCGGCATTTCTGATCTTCATTGATTCCCCAACAGGTAGTAAGTTTCTGGCTCCGCTTAGGTCGGCGCACCCGGACAGTCTAACCGTAGCCTTAGGCAACTAGGCTCGGGATGGAGTCCACTGTGCCGGAGATCACACCCGATGACGATTGCCGGCCTAATGATCCGTTCGGCGCCCGGCGGGGTCGCCTACCGGGTGGGGATGCTAACTTGTTAGCGTGCTCACCGTGATCGGGGAAACCCTTATAGACGAAGTCATCAGCGATGTCGCTTCACCCCGCGCCCACGTGGGGGGGAGCCCGATGAACGTGGCCGTGGGGCTTGCCCGGCTGGGGCACCCCTGCCGGTTCATCGGGCGCTGGGGGGACGACGAGTATGGCCGGATGATCCACGAGCACCTCAGCAGCAACTCGGTGCTGACTCCGATGGGGCAGGATCATTACCCCACCAGTATTGCCACCGCGCGCCTCGACCCAGCCGGCGGAGCCTCCTATTCGTTCCAGCTTGTCTGGGACCTTCCCACCATCAGTGAGCAGAAGGACCAGATCCTCGACGGCACCACCCTGCTACACACCGGCTCAATAGCCACAATGCTGGCGCCGGGTGCAGCCGAGGTGCTCGCCGTCGTCCAGCACGCCCACCCGCTGGCCACCATTTCCTACGACCCGAATTGTCGGCCGAGCATCGTCACCGACGTGGACTTCGCCCGCGCACAGGCCGAGAAATTCGTAGCGCTCGCCGACGTCGTCAAGGCCTCCGATGAGGACCTTGAGTGGCTCTACCCGGGCCAGGACGTGTTCGATACGGCTCGCCAATGGCTTGCTCACGGCCCAGCCATGGTGGTGGTGACACGTGGCTCCCTCGGGCCGTGGGCCGTCGTCGCGCGCGGCGAAACCTCGGTTCCGGCCCCCGCTACCCGGGTGGTGGACACGGTCGGCGCAGGAGACTCCTTCATGTCGGCGCTCCTGGGGTCACTGGTGGACCGCGGCCTCGTCGGCGCGCCTCGGCGGAATGAGTTGCGCCAATTATCCGTTGAGCAGATGGAAGCAGTCCTCGCCTACGCAGCAAAGGCGGCGGCCGTAACCGTCTCACGCGCCGGTGCTAACCCACCGGTGCGCAGCGAGCTAGTAGCAAACCCCCAGTGAAACAGGAGCAGTTATGACCCGCGATCCGTACGCAGACCTCCCCGCAGTCCCCGGCTTTAGCCTCACCAGCACCGACGTCGAGCACAACCAGCCCCTGGACGTCAGGCACGCCTCGGGGGCTATGGGCATCGAGGACGGGAAGGATCTATCGCCCCAGCTGTCCTGGAGCGGGTTCCCCGAGGGGACAAAAAGCTTTGCCGTGACGGTCTATGACCCGGACGCCCCAACGGCCAGCGGGTTCTGGCACTGGGCGGTCTTCAATCTTCCAGTAAGCACCACGTCCCTGCCGTCCGGCGCTGGCGTGGACGGCGGCACCGATCTGCCCGAGGGCGCAGTTCAGTTGAAAAACGACGGCGGCTTCAGTGGCTTCATCGGAGCAGCACCTCCGGCCGGTCATGGACCGCACCACTATCACGTGGTGGTGCACGCTGTGGATGTGGAGAGCCTTGAGGTGCCAGCGGAAGGCAGCAACGCCTACCTCGGATTCAACCTTTTCTCCCATACGCTCGGACGCGCCCGGCTGATCCCCACGTTCGAGCAATAGATCACGTCACCCAGAGACTGGAAGCCGACCGATGTTCCTCCTGTTTGGTTTTAAGACTGCGGTCCGGCATTTGTTCAGCGTTTCGAACACCTGCCCATACTGCGGCCAGCTGATCGCGCAGCGCGTCGAGGAACGCGCCACCCGCTTCACCCTGTTCTTCATTCCCCTGCTCACCACCCGACGCCGGTATGGCATCACCTGTTCCAACTGCGGCGGCTCGACCGTGCTTTCCAAACGGGAAAAAGAAGCGCTAGCCCGCTGATCTGAGCGATTCAGCACTAATCGGCGCAGGTAGGCTTAGACGACCCTGCTGTTTGAACTGCCCGCTGAAAGAGAGTACCCGCATGCGCCTGGTCGCCAGCGACATGGACGGAACTATCGTCGGCCACGACGGCAAGATCAGTGCCCGGACCGTCGAAGCGTTCCGGGCCTGCCTGGATGCCGGAGTCGAAGTTGTTTTTGTCACCGGACGGCCCCCGCGGTGGCTGGACCCGCTGCGTGAACAGCTGGAACACCGCGGCACGGTCATCTGCTCCAACGGTGCAGTGACCTACAGCCTTCACGACGAAAGGGTGTTGAGCGCACACCTCCTGGAGCACAGCAACATTCTGGCAGCCCGCGAGATCATTCTCGACCTCTACCCGGCCGCCTCCTTCGCCGCCGAAACAGTCAACGGCTTCCACATCGAGCACGGGTTCGCCGAAGACGGCTCGGTGGAACTGCTCGCCGGCGCCGTCGCCATGCCGCTCGCGGACTCCCTCGCGGGAGAGCGGGTGATCAAATTCCTGGCCCGGGAACGCGACGTCTTGCCCGATCACTTCCTGAACACGGTCCGACCAGCCGTCGCCCACCTGGTCACCGCAACCCACTCGGCACCCAGCATCGCCCTGCTGGAAATGTCGATGCCCGGCATCAACAAGTCGGTCACCCTCGCCGAATTCGCCGCGAGCCGTGGGATCAGCCAGGCCGACGTCGTCGCCTTCGGAGACATGCCCAATGACGTGCAGATGTTGACCTGGGCGGGCACCGGATACGCGATGGCCTCCGGGCATCCCGAAGCGATCATGGCTGCCGATCTGCAGGCCCCAGCCTTCGAGAACGACGGCGTGGCGCAGATCCTCGAGGAGCGCCTGGCCGCCCTGAACGCCGCCCCGTAAGGATGCTGCCCTACCTGCGAAACGTCGGACCGGCCGGAGAGCAGCGGAAGCTCGCTCTCTCGCATCGCGGGTTTTCGCTCGACGGGTTGGAAAACTCGATGGTCGCCTTCGCCGCCGCAGTCGAGCTGGGCTTCGGCTATCTGGAGATCGACATCCGCACCACCAGTGACGGCGTTGTCGTGGTCTTCCACGACGAGCTGTTGGACCGGGTCTGCGACGCTGCTGGCCCGGTGGCCGATCGTACGCGGGAGGAATTGGGGGCCGTCCTCATCCGGGGCGTCGAGCCGATTCCCACCCTTGAAGAGGTGCTGACCCGGTGGCCAGCCATGAAACTGAATATCGACATCAAGGACGACGCTTCGGTGGAGCCGTTCGTCGAGCTGGTGGAGCGGTTCGGTGCGCATGACCGGGTGTTGGTCGCCTCTTTTTCGGATCGGCGGCGGCTGAAGGTACTGAAACTGCTGTCCCGACCGGTGGCATCGTCGGCGGGGATGGTGTGGTCGGCGTCGCTGTGGCTGCTAGGTCCACTCGGCCAGACGCGGCGCCTCGCCCAACTGGCCAAGGTCGATTGTCTGCAGCTGCCGGTGCGCCATGCCGGCATCGTGGTGGTGACCGAACGGTTCGTCAGGCGGTGCAGGAAGGCCGGACTGCCGCTCCACGTCTGGACCATCAACGACGCCGAGTCGATGGATCGGCTCCTATCCCTGGGCGGTGGTGTGGACGGGCTGGTATCCGACCGCGCAGACCGGCTGGCCGCCGCTATGCGCCGCCGCGGTCAGTGGCCCCAAAGCACGTAGGCCCGGCCGACCGGACTGCTCCGAAAACAGTGTCCCACCCGCAGACGCGCTGTTGGGCAACCACTATTGTGCGGCCCAGGCACTTGCTTGGCTCAAAGGGTGGTCGGCCGGTAGGTAGCTTCGGTCCACAGGTGGAACAGGGCATACGCGCGATACGGTCGCCACCGCTGGGACCAGGTCTCGGCTTCACTGATGCTGGGGTTGTTCATGGCCCGGCGCAGCACAAGGTCACCCGGCGTGAAGGCGTCCCGATCGCCAAGCACCCTGACCGCCAGGTAGTCGGCGGACCAGGGGCCGATCCCAGGAAGAGCCAGCAGGGCCTTCCGGACCGCAACGGGGTCACCGTGAAGAGTCAGCCCGTCACAGAAGGCCCGCGCAACGTGCTGCACGGTCGCTCCCCGCGTTCGGGTCACGCCGACGGCGCTGCGCAGGGCCTCCGCCGGAGCGGCAGCCAGTAACTCGGGAGTGGGGAAGGTGGTCAGTCCGGCGTCGCCCGGGATGCCGTAGGCGGACGCCAGCCGTCCGCCAAACGTCCCAGCGGCAGCCACCGAAACCTGCTGGCCGAGGACAGTCATGATGGCAGCTTCGAACGGTTCTGGATAACCGACGGCGCGCAGGCCTGGGCGACGCCGGACCAGCGGTCCGAGCAGGGGGTCCGGGTCGAAGGCCCCGGTTACCTTCTCGAGGTCGGCGTCCAGATCGAGCCAGCGTCGGATCGTTGCCGCCAGATCGGGGATTTCGCTGGCAGGTGCCCTGGTGCTGACCGTCACCCCCGATGAGCCGATGGTGACGGTCACCGCGTACTGGCCATTGGGTGTGCTGAGGAGCCGTGAGTGGGACAGCCCAGCTGGGTCGGGGATTTCACAGCCGGGGATGAAGTGGTTTGAGAGCAGGGAAACCATTGGCCCCACCTCGATCGGTCCGTTGGCTGCCAGCGAAAATTTCTTCACCGGGCAAGCCTACGGCCGGTTCCCGGCCCGCCATGACCAGGAAAGTGCCTCACCTGCATACGCGCTGTTGGGCAACCACTACTGGGCAGCTGCAGCACTTTTCTGGCCCGGGCAAAGCCTACTGAAGCACCGGATCGGTCAGCGTCCTCAAATATTCGAGGGCTTGCGGGCCGTACTGGGCCATCGATGCGTCGTCGGCGTGAACCAGGAGCCGCAGCCAGGACCCATAACGGTGAAGCCGCGCCAGCTTCAGCGCTGGCTCGACGACGAGACGCAGCTCGGTCATGGGAGCAAAGTCGGTCCAGCACTTGAGGTAGGCGGTGATGACTTGCCGGATCCGCGGGTCGTCGACTGTGGTCTGCCACTGTTCCTGCATCACAGTCAGCGGAACATACAGCGAACTGAAGGGGTGCGCCCAGTAGGAGTCACCGAAGTCGAAGAATCTCAGCGGGGCGGTGGTGGTTCCCGGGATGAAGGCGTTGCCTGGGTGGAGGTCGTTGTGTTCAAGGCTCAGGGGGATTCCCACTACCAGAAGCGTTGCGGCGGCCTGCTCAAGGGTCGGGATACTGGCAAAAATACCGTCGGCCGCCTGCGCTGAGAGATGCAGGGGATGTTCGGGCGGCAGGCCCGTGTGAAGGAGCAGCTGGTTGCTGGCGAAGTTCCCGGCAATTCCGGGATCCATGCTGACCAGGCCAACGGCGGCCAGCGGGGCGCCGTGTGGAATGAGTTGCCGTTGGAGGTCAGCGAAGTCCTTCACCACACGGACCCATAATTGGTAGTCGGTCGACTTGAGGGAGGCGAGGGTCTTCCCATGGTCGGGGGTGAGCAGCCAGCCCTTGGCCGGTTCGAAGGCCAGGGGTGCGGCAACATGGTCCGGCACCAGTTCGGACATCCGGGCCACTAGGGCTGCCTCAGTGAACTGGCCGGGGTTGTTTTCCTTGAACCAGAGCCGTCCGTGATTCGTTGTCACGGTGAGTTGGGTGGACCAGAACCGGGTCCGGGTCGGTTCCAGCGGGCCTGTCTGCGTCAGGTTGCAGCCTTCGAGCACCTGGGTGATCCACTGCTGCACAGCTTTCCGCCACTCCGGTGACGCCCAGACCTGCTGTCGGTCCATCAGCGGCCCGCCAACGCTGCGGTCAGAGCGGCCCCGGCGTGGATGGCGGTGGTGGGAAACAGGTGCAGCGGCGTGTCCGCGGGTGATACCAGCAGTTCTATCTCGGTGCACCCAAGAATAACTCCCTGGGCACCACTGGCTCCGAGCGCCTCGATGATGCTGAGATACCTGCGCCGCGAGCGGGTCGAGATGATTCCCAAACACAGCTCCTCGTAAATGATCCGGTGGGCGACTGCCCGATCCTCGGTGCCGGGTGTCAGGACTTCCACGCCGTGTACTGCAAGCCGGTCCCGGTAGAAGTCCTGCTCCATCGTGAACGCTGTTCCGAGCAGCCCCACTGTGCTCATGCCTGCTGCGCGGACCGCGTCAGCGACGACGTCGATGAGGTGGATGAACGGAACACGGACTGCCTGCTCGATGGCTGGCGCGACCCGGTGCATGGTGTTGGTACACAGGACGATCAGCTCCGCCCCGGCAGCCTCCAAATCACGGGCACCCTGGGCCATAAGTGTGCCGGCTTCGTCCCAGCGACCCTCCGTCTGAAGTGCTTCGATCACGGCGAAATCAACCGATCGCAGCACACAGTCGGCCGAATGGAAGCCACCCAGCCGCTCCTTCACACCGTCGTTGATCAGCCGGTAGTACTCGGCGCTACTTTCCCAGCTCATCCCGCCCAGTAACCCGATCCTCAGCATCACACCAGTTTAGGCACTGCCAGCCAGGGAGGTGACAGGGTGTGGGTGGCGTCCCATCAGACGAAGGTTTCGAGCCAGTCGATCGCGTCGCGCTCGGATGTGAAGAACTGGGCCGGGTGCGCCGCATTGTCGGCAAACGCCGCGACTACACGGTCGACGGGATCCTCGCCGACCAGGGCAATGGCAGTGATGCCCTCTTCGTCGCAGAATGCGCGCCGGGCCGCGTTGGTGAAAGCTACACCTTTCATGCTCAGCAGGATCCGGCGGGTTCCTGGGTTGAGGAGGGATGCATCAAGGGCGGCTCGGGCATCGTCAACCGTGACCACAGCGGAGGGATGCCACCACGCGTGCAGGATGCCGTCCTCCCGCAAGGTGAGCGGTCGCGATTCGTCGTCGGTCGGACAGCGGCCAGCGACGGGGATAGAAGAATTGTTCATAGGGTCCCCCGAAGTTTAAGCAATTCCATTGAAGATTAAAGTAAGAGTCTGTGAATTACTTCGTCGCAGGTGATCTTTTGGATGTGTTCGCCCCAAACGAATATTCGTTGACCAGCCCGACGATGGCCGCGGCCACCTGGGTCACCTCAAGTCCTTCGGTTGAAATGAGCGCGTCGTCAGAGTCGGCCTCCTGCAGGATCGACTGCAACTCGCCGGCACGGTGTAGATGCCAGCCCAAAGCGGGGTCGGAGGCGACATGACGTCGTCGCAGTCTGTCCCGGACTGTGGCGAGCAGGGCATCGAGGCGAATCACGAGGAGGGGGCTGCCAAGCGCCAGCTCGTATTGCAGCCGTTGAGCGGACCCTTCAATCACCCCGGCGAGGATCAGGATTTCAGGTCCCGCGGCACGGAAATTGGCTACCATGGCCGCCAGGTTGGCGAGCTCCAGGTCGCGGTTGAACGGGTCACCAGCCGGGGCCGGCCAGGCGTAGCGCAGCCAGTCAAGATCGATGACCGCATGGGGTACTCCGTCGGCGGCCAGGAGGGCTGCGGTTGCCTGGGCTACTGACGTCTTTCCCGCCCCCACAGTCCCGTTGAGGAAGACACACTGCATCGTTCCACCTCGCATCGTCCCGCTCATGGCCCAAGCCTAATCTGGTCGCGACGCTCCCCATCGGCTTGCCGCGGGACTAGCGTGTGACCATGACCGACGACGACGTCCGGAGCCTTTCGCTGTTCCTACCGGAAACCTCTGAGCGTGCATCCTAGGGAACGCCCGGATTCCGGGTCAATGACAGGCTCTTCGCCCGTCTCCGGGCTAGTCGCGGACAGCCGTAGTAGCCAGTCCAACGAGTTCCGCCTCAACCTCGGGGAAGGTCCGGTAGCCGTCGTCGGACCCGAAATGCCCGCCCCCGGGGACGACGACCAGCCTGCCACCGAGCCTGTCCGCGAGACTGGCGGTGATCGCCGGAGCTACCACTGGGTCGTTGTCCGATCCGATCACCGTGCAGCGGGGTACCACCAGGTCGTCGACAAACTCACTGCCGGCAGTAAAGCCGTCGAGGAGTGGGAGCGAATCGATGGGTTCGGCGAAACCAGCGACGAGGATCAGCCCCCCAAGTGACCAGCCCGGATCCAGCGCCGCCAGGTAGCGAAGCGCCGCAATGCAGCCGAGGCTGTGGGCGACGATCACCATCCCAGCCGACGGTCGGCCGATGGACGTATGAAGGGCGCCTGTCCAGCCGGCTGTGGTGGGCTCGTTCGGTGTGGGTAGGTCCAGCACGGTCACCTGGTTCTGGACCGATGAGAAGCGGGACTTCAGCCAGGGAAACCAGTGCTGACCCGGAGACGCCTGATACCCGTGGACCACGAAGATGTCCATCCGGCTCAGCCCAGCTTCGACGGGCGGGACCCCTTGTCGGAGGCGTCAACGTCGTCGGGCCCCGTGACATGCTCACTGCCGCGCCAGCGGGCCAGGCCGTTCATCCCGTGGTAAATCACGAGGGTTGCGGCTGTGCCGAGGGCGATGCCCTCGAAGGTGAGGTCCCCGATGGTCCAGGTGAAGTTGGCGATACCGACCACCAGGGCCACCCCGGCCGTCGACAGGTTGATGGGGTTGGAGAAGTTGACCTGATTCTGCACCCAGATCCGGACCCCGAGGATGCCGATCATGCCATACAGCACCACTCCGGCGCCGCCGAGGACACCGGGTGGGACGGTGGCGATCAGTGCTCCGAACTTCGGGAACAGGCTCAGGAGGATGGCAACAATTCCTGCCACCCAGTAGGCCGCCGTCGAATACACACGGGACGCTGCCATGACGCCGATGTTCTCCGCATAGGTGGTGGTTCCGGAGCCGCCGCCCGACCCCGCGAGCATCGTGGCGAGGCCGTCAGCCATCAGTGCGCGGCCGGTCACGGGGTCGAGGTCGCGCCCGGTCATTGCCGCCACCGACTTCACATGACCGATGTTCTCGGCGACGAGGACCAGGACCACCGGGACGAACAATCCCACCACTGAAAGGTGGAACTCGGGGGTCTGGAAGGGGGGAAGGCCAATCCAGGCGGCGTCGCTGATGGCAGTGAAATCGACTTCTCCGCGCAGCATGGCGGCGACGTAGCCGGCGACAACGCCCACGAGGATCGATAGCCGCCCGAGGATTCCCTTGAACAGGACGGTCACCAGGAGGATGACCACCACGGTGATGAGCGCGGTCAGGGGGGCCTGCTCGAAGCTCGATTTTGCTGTGGGGGCCAGGTTAAGGCCGATCAGCGCGACGATGGCACCCGTGACGATCGGCGGCATCACCACCTGGATCCACCGGGACCCTGCCCTGTGGACGATGGCACCGATGATCGCCAGGACCGCACCGGCCATGATGATCCCGCCGAGCGCGCCCGCTGCGCCATGCTGGCTCTGGGCGGCGGCGATCGGCGCGATGAAGGCGAAGCTTGACCCAAGGTAGCTGGGAACCTTCCCGGCGGTGATGATCAGGAACAGGATGGTCCCGATTCCTGAAAACAGGAGGGTGGTGGCCGGCGGGAACCCGGTGATCAGGGGGACCAGGAACGTTGCGCCAAACATCGCGACGACGTGCTGCGCGCCGATCCCGACAGTCCGGGGCCAGCTGAGCCGCTCATCCGGGGCAACAAACTGCCCGGGCAGGACGTTCTTCCCATCGCCGTGGAGTGTCCAAGAGGTACCGAGCCTGCTCATGGCTGTGCCTTCCAAAAGATGTTGGGGTGATCTGTCGGAAATCCTACAGTCCGCCGCGGGATGTTACGTTGCACTCATGTCATTCACTGTCGAAGGCCGAACAGTCCTCATCACCGGTGCCGCCAGCGGGATGGGCCGGTTATACGCCGAACGCGCTGTCAGGGAGCGGGCCGGCGCCGTCGTCCTCTGGGATGTCGACGCCGACGCGCTCCACGCGACCGCCGATTCCCTGGGAGGTGCGGGATCCTCGGTGCACAGCTACGTCGTCGATCTTGCCTCGCTGAGTGCGATCACGACGGCGGCCGCCGCCGTCAGGAACGACGTCGGGATCCCGGCGGTACTGATCAACAACGCCGGCATTGTGCGCGGGAAGTACTTCTGGGAGCACGAGCAGGAGGCGGACATCGCACTGGTCATGCAGATCAACACCCTTGCGCTGATGCACCTGACCCGGGAGTTCCTGCCGGACCTCATCGCGTCGCGCGAGCAGGCACGTATTCTCAACGTTGCGTCGGCGTCCGGCACCCTGTCGGTGCCCCGGATGAGCGTCTACACGGCTTCGAAGTGGGCAGTCATTGGGTGGAGTGACTCGCTGCGCCTTGAACTGCGCGAGGCCGGTCACCGCCACATCAAGGTCACCACGCTGATCCCCAGCTACATCCGGACGGGCATGTTCGAGGGGGCCCGGGGTCCGCTGTTCACGCCTCTGATGGACCCGGCCGACGTCGTCGACAAAGCCTGGCGGGCGCTGCTGGCCGGGCGTCCCCGCCTCCAACTGCCGTGGTCGGTGGCGTTGGGCGGTGCGCTGCGCGGTGTCCTGCCGCAGCCGGTGTGGGACGTGGTCGCCGGGCGCGTGTTCAAGGTGTACAGCTCCATGGAGCACTTCACGGGCCGCGCGAAATGACTCTCCCAGCGGCGGCCGAGGAGGCTACGGCTGTGGCACGGCTGCGCCGGACCTTCGACGCCGGGACCACCCGCCCGCTGACCTGGCGGCGGGCCCAGCTCACGGGGCTGATCCGCATGTTCGCCGAGCGGGAGGTGGACCTTACCGACGCTCTGCACGCCGACCTCGGCAAGAGCCGCCTCGAAGGACTGGTGTCCGAACTCTCACTGGTCAGGGCCGAAGCCGAATACGCCCTGCGGCACCTGACCGAGTGGACCAGTGCCGAACGCGTGCCGGTGCCAGCTGGGCTGCTGCCGGCGACGGCCCGCCGGCAGCCCGAGCCACTGGGCGTGGTGCTGATCATCGGTCCCTGGAACTACCCGGTGCAACTACTGCTGTCCCCTCTGGTCGGTGCGCTCGCGGCAGGGAACTGTGCTGTCCTGAAGCCGAGCGAACTTGCCCCTGCCACGTCGGCGGTCATCGCCAACCTGCTGCCGCTCTATTGTGACGCCGCCGCCGTGGACCTGGTGGAAGGCGGCCCCGAGGTAAGCACCGAACTGCTCACCCAGAAATACGACTCCATCTTCTTCACCGGGGGTGCCCGCGTCGGAAGGATTGTCGCCCATGCCGCGGCCGAGCAGCTCACCCCGGTCACGCTGGAGCTGGGAGGCAAGTCGCCCGCCGTCGTGATGGACGGGAACCTCCGCGCGGTGGCGCGGCGCCTCGTGTTTGGGAAGTTCCTCAACGCTGGCCAGACCTGTGTGGCCCCCGATTACGTGCTCGTCGAGGCGGGGTTCGAAACGCAGTTGCTGCGCCACCTGAAAAAGGCGCTCGCCGACTTTTACGGCAGGGATCCACAACGCAGCGCCGATTACGGTCGAATCATCAACGAGGCGCACTTCGATCGCCTGGTCGGCCTGCTCAGCGGCGGCACTATCTACGCCGGTGGATCGTACGACCGCGATGCCCGGTATCTCGAACCCACGCTGCTGACCGGAGTGTCGCCGGAGTCCCCGGTGATGCAGGAGGAAATCTTCGGGCCCATCCTGCCGATTCTGACGGTGGGCGGAATGGACGAAGCTGTGGACTTCATCAACTCCCGTCCCAGTCCCCTGGCGGCATACCTGTTCAGCAACACGACGACGGTGCGGCAGGACTTTGAGGCACGCGTGCGCGCCGGAGCGATCGGCCACAATGCCTGCAACCTGCACCTGACGGTGCCCGGACTGCCGTTCGGCGGGGTGGGGGACAGCGGGACCGGCGCCTATCATGGCCGCTATTCCTTCGACGTGTTCAGCCAGTTGCGGGGAGTGCTTTCCAAGGGCACCAGAATCGACACCCTGCGACTGGCCTACCCGCCGCACAACCGCCTGAAGAGGTGGCTCCTGCGTCGGCTCCTCTGAGCTGGCGGCGGGCTTCACGCCCCACCCCTCCAACCCGTTTCACCGAACCGTGAGATTAGGTGGACCGGGCGCCGACCTGAACTCGCCGACGGGCCACACCTCACGGTGCGGCGGTGGGGGTTAGCCGCCGATGACGGCGTCTACCAGGGCCTTAGCCTCTTCCTGGACCTGCTTGAGGTGGTCAGCGCCCTTGAAGGACTCGGCGTAGATCTTGTACACGTCCTCGGTTCCCGACGGGCGGGCAGCGAACCACGCGTTCTCGGTGGTGACCTTCAGCCCACCGATTGACGCTCCGTTGCCCGGGGCCGTGGTCAGCCTTGCAGTGATGGTTTCGCCCGCGAGGGTTGTCGCCGAGACGTCCGACGGCGACAGCTTCCCGAGCGCCGCCTTCTGCTCCCGCGACGCGGGAGCGTCGATCCGCGCGTAGACGGGCGAGCCGAACCGGTCGGTCAGGCTGGCATAGAGCTGGGACGGCGTGCGGCCGGTGACCGCCGTGATCTCGGAGGCCAGCAGAGCCAGCAGAATGCCGTCCTTATCGGTGGTCCAGGGCCCGCCGTCGTGGCGCAGGAATGACGCCCCGGCAGACTCCTCCCCACCGAAGGCGAGCCCGCCGGAGAGCAGACCCGGCACGAACCACTTGAACCCCACGGGCACCTCTTCGAGGGTCCGCCCCAGCTCGGCGGCCACCCGGTCGATAATCGACGACGACACGAGGGTCTTCCCGACGACGGCGTCCGCCCGCCAGTGCGGACGGTTCCGGTAGAGGTAGTCGATGGCCACCGCAAGGTAATGGTTGGGGTTCATGAGGCCCGCATCGGGGGTGACGATCCCGTGCCGGTCGGCGTCGGCGTCGTTCCCGGTGGAGATATCGAACTCCGACGAGCGGGCAATCAGCGAGGCCATCGCCGACGGCGAGGAGCAGTCCATCCTGATCTTCTCGTCCCAGTCGAGAGTCATGAACGCCCACTGGGGGTCGACGGCGGGGTTCACGACGGTCAGGTTCAGGTTGTGGGTTTCACCGATGGCACCCCAATAGTCGACAGCGGCCCCGCCCATCGGATCGGCGCCGATGTGCAGGCCGGACGCCCGGATGGCATCGAGGTTGAGGGCGGTGGGCAGATCCTCGACGTAGTGCTGCAGGAAATCGTAGGTTCCGATGCCGTCCGCCTGCCGCGCCTGGCTGGCGGGGACGCGCCGCACCTCCCGTAGCCCACCCTCCATCAGGGTGTTGGCCCGGTCGGCGATCCAGTTGGTGGCATCCGAGTCTGCTGGGCCGCCGTGCGGGGGGTTGTATTTGAATCCGCCGTCGCCCGGCGGATTGTGTGAGGGTGTGATGACGATGCCGTCGGCTTGATCGGCGCCGCGGGCGTTATGGGCGAGAATCGCGTGGGAGACGGCAGGGGTGGGGGTATAGGCGCCGCGGGCGTCCACCTTGACTGTGACCTCGTTCGCGGCCAGGACCTCAAGGGCTGTCTGCTGGGCCGGTTCGGAGAGTGCGTGGGTGTCCCGGCCCATGAACAGGGGACCGGTGATGCCCTGGCCCGCCCGGTATTCGACGATCGCCTGGGTGATCGCAGCGATGTGCCCCTCGTTGAACGAGGCTTTCAGGGAGGATCCGCGGTGACCCGACGTGCCAAACGCGACCCGCTGTGCCGGGTCGTTCAGGTCCGGGACGACGTCGAAATACGCGTCCAGAAGCGAAGAAACATTGACGAGATCGCTGGGGAGGGCGACTGTGCCCGCTCGGTTTGCCATTGCTACAGCATGCCAAAGAACCGGGACTATTACAGCCCCGGGTGGCAAATGCGCGGCGCGTTTCGACATCCAGGCCGCCGGGCTCAGGGTTTACGGGCGTGAATCCGTTCAATGGTGCCGGCTTTGAGGCGTTCCACCTCGACGACGACGAATCCGGCAGCCTGCACCAGGGGTAATTGGCGGCGGCTGAAGTGCTCGCCAGCCGTCCGGACTGTGAAGCGCTCCAGCAGCCACTGCAGTGCGTAAATCGGTGGCCAGGTGCTCGCCACGTGATCGAGGAGGAGCAGCCTTCCACCGGGCACCAGCACCCGCCAGGCCTCCCGGACGGCTGCCTCCGGATCAGGAATCCCGCAGAGCGATAATCCACAGATCACCGAATCGAACGAGTTGTCGTCGAACGGCAACTGTTCGGCGTTACCTACCCGCACGTCAACGTCGCGGCCCAGGCGGCGTGCCCGGTCAACTGCGACGGCGAGCATGGCCGGGCTGAGGTCAACCCCGGTCACCCGGGCGCCAGGCGGGAGATGGGGGAGGTTCAGCCCGGTACCGATGGCCACCTCAAGGATGCGGCCCTCGGCGCGGTCACCCAACCATTCGCGGCCGCCCCCAAACCAGACCCGGTCCAGAAAGGCGATCTGCCGGTCGTAGTTGTCAGCGTTTTGCTCCCAGGCACGCAACACCCGGGCGGTCTGATCTTCTGGTGCGGCCATCGTCTGCCTCCCTCTACGTTCCCAGCACCTACCGGGTGAACGGTGGCGCAGTTAGACCTGGATCTCGCGTTTGAGGATCTTCCCCGTCGGGCCCTTGGGCAGGGCTTGCACCAGCACCACCCGGCGGGGGTATTTGTATGCGGCAACGCGCTCCTTGGTGAATTCAAGTATTTCGGCGCTCAGCCGCTCACGGGCGTCGTCGTCCGCCGGTTCGAGTTCGGCCTTGATGCCCACGACTGCCACAATCTCCTCACCCTGGAGGTCATCCGGAACGCCGATGACTGCGGCTTCCGCTACAGCGGGGTGTTCGTAGAGCGCCTCTTCCACCTCGCGCGGGTAAACGTTGTATCCCCCACGGAGGATGACATCCTTCTTCCGGTCGACGATGAAGATGGCCCCATCCTCGTCAAACCGTGCCAGGTCTCCGGTGCGGAACCAGCCGTCGGGGATGGCAGCCGCCGTGGCGTCGTCGTTGTTCCAGTACCCTTTCATCACGCAATGGCCTCGAACAGCGAGCTCACCCACCTCGCCGGTGGGCACCTCGACTCCGTCGGTGTCGAGCATCCGCACCTCAACGCCGTCCACCGGTGTCCCAATCGAGCCCGGCTTGCGGATCGTCCCGCGCCGGTTGAAGCTGACAATCGGCGATGTCTCCGACAGGCCGTACCCTTCCAGCAGCTCAGCAGCGAAGACCCGTTCAAACTCGTGCAGCACCTCCACCGGTAGCGCCGACCCACCGGATACGGCCACGCGGAGCGATGACAGGTCGGTCCCCGCGACCGACGGATGCCGCAGCATGGCGATGTACATGGTGGGGACGCCCTCAAAGATGGTCACCCGGTCGCGTGCAATGATCTCCAACGCCTTCCCGGGCTCGAACCGGGGGAGCAGCGTCACGGTGGCGCCGGTGAGCACCGACGCGTTCAACGCGCAGGTCTGCCCGAAAATGTGGAAGAACGGGAGCCCGCCGAAGAGCACGTCGCCTACCTTCGTGCCCATCAGGTCCCGTGAAATCTCGGTGTTACGCTGCAAATTGGAGTGGGTCAGGGCCGCGCCCTTGGGGCGGCCGGTGGTCCCGGAGGTGTACAGCAGAACCGCAGTGTCATCAGCATCGACTGTTGCAACCACGGGGTCCGGTTCCACAGCTCCCAACTGCTGCATGAACGTTGCCCCATTAACGGTGATGACCTCCAGCGCCGCGCCCTGGTCAGCCGCCGACTGTTCCGCGCCCTTCGTTGCCTCAGCGACAATTCCCTCCCAGGCAAACACCAGCCGGGCGCCGGAGTCGGTGAGATGGTAGGCCACCTCGCGGGCCTTCAGCAACGGATTGAGGGGAACCACCACGGCACCAAAGCGCAGGACGCCATAATAGATAAATGCCATCTGAGGAATATTCGGCATGATCAACGCCACCCGGTCTCCGGGCCGCAAACCTTTCTGCGCCAGCAGCCGGGACACCCGTTGGCTCCACTCGTCCAGTGCCGCGAAGGAAAGTTCGACGTCGTCGAGCTTGATGCCCACCGCGTCCGGGTGCACCATGGCGGTGGAGGCGAGGTTGTTGGCGAGGTTGGGCACGTGATCTCCTTCGATCATTGCGGGTTACCGGTGAGTAACAGTCTCATTCATGACACGGCGGCGCGCAATACCGGCAGGGGCGCGCGGCAATGCCACAACGACGACGACGCCCGCCCCGGTGCTGGGGCGGGCGCCGTTCGGCCGGGGGAGCGGGTTAGCGAACCCCGGACATCAGCTTCTTGATCGCTGGAGTTGCTGCTACCAGCAGGATACCCAACACGATCGCGGTGATCCCGCTGAAGGAGAAGTAGGGCACCTCATTGTCCTGGTCGTAGTAGCCGGCCAGGATGCCCGAAACCGTAGTACCCAGGGAGATGGACAGGAAGTTTAGGGCCACCATCTGGGTCCTGAACGTTTCGGGCGCCAGCTTGGTGGCCACCGAGAGGCCAATTGGCGAGAGGAACAGTTCGGCGAAGGTGAAGAACAGCAGGATCATGGCCAACGCCAGCAGCGGTGTGCTGTTCGCGCCGCCGCCCGAGAACGGAATGAACATCAGGAAGGCGACACCCATAAAGATCAGGCCCAGCGCGAATTTGAGCGGCGACGACGGCTGCCGTGACCCCAGCTTGGTCCATAGCGCGGCGAAGACCGCGGCGAACAGGATGATGAACGCCGGATTGATCGACTGCACCCAGGCGGCGGGCATGGTCCAGCCCAGGATCTCCCGGTCCAGGCTCTGCTCCGAGTACAGGAGCACCACGGTGAACTGCTGCTGGAACAGCGCCCAGAACGCAGCACTGGCGAGGAAGAGCGGCATGAAGGAATACACCCGGCGGCGCTCCAAGGCACTGACTTTGCGGCTCCGCAGGATCACCGTGAAGTAGGCCACCGTGGCAATGATTGCCGCATAGGCCATCAGGTCCGCCAGATCGTCGGGGGTGACTGCACCGGTCAGGATGGCCACCGCAACGAGGGCCAGGAACGCGACGGCGATCAACATCCACTTCCGGTAATCGGCGGACGGCAGCGGGTTCTCCACCGCATGCGATTCCGCGGGAAGGTACTTCCGGGTCAGGGTGTACTGCACCAACCCGATGGCCATGCCCACCGCCGCGGCGCCGAAGCCCACATGGAATCCCCAGCTTTGTTGCAGCCAGCCGGTAATCAGCGGGCCGACCAGGGCGCCAAGGTTGATGCCCATGTAGAAGATCGAGAAGCCGGCGTCGCGCCGCTCATCCCCTTGCCGGTACAGGGTGCCGACCAGGGAGGTCGCGTTGGCCTTAAGGCCGCCGGAGCCGATGCCAACGAGGATCAGGCCCACCGTCAGGCCCGCCCCGCCTGGCAGCACAGCCAGGGCGATGTGGCCGACCATGATCATGATCGCCGAGGAGAAGAGGACCTTCTCGGACCCGAGCACCCGGTCGGCCAGCCAGGCGCCGAGGATCGTCGACAGGTAGACACCGCCGCCATACGCGCCGACCAGACCAGCGGCAACCCCCTGGTTGATCGCCAGCCCACCCTCGGTGACGCTGTAGGTCATGTACAACAGGAGGATGGCCTGCATCCCGTAGAAAGAGAAGCGCTCCCACAGCTCGATACTGAACAAATTGGCCAACATTCGGGGGTGGCCCATGAATGTTTTTTCCGCCGGACGGGCGGACGTCTCAGATGATGTGGTCATTTATCCCATGGTGCCACGCGCATTTTGGCTACTGAAATGGACCCGGCGGATTTCGCCGTCGTCCCGGCTAAACGCCCTGCGCTTCAAGCTGCGCCGAAACCGCCAGTAGTTGCGCCTCGGCGCTGGGGCGCCCGATCAGCTGGACTCCCATGGACAGGCCGCTATTGGTGGCGAGGGTTGGCAGGGTGATCGCCGGCAGTCCGCACACATTCACCATCGACGTGTAGGGGGAATACTGGCACTGTCTCATGTAATCGACATCACCTTCCTCCGAGTCGTACCACCCGATCGGGCGGGGAGTCTGGCCCAGCGCCGGTGTCAGAATGAGGTCGAACCTCGAGTAATCGGCAATGGTCTGCTGCTCAAATTGCCGGAGGATGTCGACGGCGGCGACCAGCTCGGCCGCGCTGCGCGCCATGGCACGGCGCCGCATATCACGGGCGAGCGGGGAGAGCAGTGCTTCGCGATCCGGCGGGATGGGAGCCGCTGCCAGGGCGGCGGTCCAGACCAGCTGGAAGGCCTGATGGTAGCGGGGGTCGTAGCTGATGTCGGCGTCGACCACGTCGTGCCCCGCGGCCCCGAGAGCCGTGATGCCCTGCTGGTAAGCTGCCACGGCCTCAGGGTCCAGGACAATGTCGTAGGCACTGGCGAAGGGCGAGACAGTGCTGGCGCCGATCCGGAACGTGCCGTCCGCCCGGAGGGCAGCGTCGAGAAATGACGTCGATCCTGGCACCGCACTGGTGGCCCGGTGGTTGGGCTCGGCCACCATCGCGTCGAGCAGAAGTGCGGCGTCGGCGGTCGTCCGGGCCAGGGGTCCCGCCACCACGAACTGGCCGAGGTCCGCCTGGCCGGACAGGGAAGGAATTCGCCCCCGGTTCGGTTTCAGCCCGATCAGGCCGGTCGCCGAGGCGGGAATGCGGACCGATCCGCCGCCGTCGCTGCCCGGCGCAAACGGGATCAGGCGGGCCGCGACCGCTGCCGCGCTGCCGCCGGAGGATCCGCCGGGGCTGAGGGACAGGTCGAGCGGGTTCCTGGCCGGGGGCGCAATAGTGTTTTCGCTGTGGCAGCTCAGACCGAATTCGGGCACCTGGGTCTTGCCGAGGCTGATGCCGCCGGCAGCTCGGAGAATCGCCACCAGCGGCGAATCAGTGGCAGCGAGTACCTGGTCCATCGCCGCCGTGCCGTAGGTGGTCACGACGCCGGCGACGTCGGTCAGGTCCTTGTGCGCCAGCGGCATGCCGTGGAGCACTGGCAGGTGACCGCCCGACCGGGCGGAAGACGCCTGCCGGCTGTCCGCTGCGGCCGCCTCGTGCATCGCCTGATCCGCGGTCACCGTGATGAAGGACCCCAGTCGCGGATTGAGTTCGTCAATCCGGCTGAGATAGTGGGACGTTAATTCGCGCGAGCCCAGTTCGCCCCGCGCGATAGCGTCGCGCTGGGCCAGCGCGGTCAGGTTGTGAAGTTCGGTCACCGGATTTCCCCCAGCAGCCGGGGTTCCAGTGTTTCCTCAACTGCCACCGCATCGACACTGTCGCCCGCGCCGGCCCGAACAAGGTAGGCGCTCTTGCCAGGGGTTTCGCTGACCGCCTCCACCAGGGTGGTGCCGTGGTAGACCAGTCCCACGCCGTCGTCGGTGCAATGGGTTTCTCCGAGGGTGCCGTCGGCGACCATCCGGTGGATGAGCGGACGCCTGCGTTCCTCCGAGTCGTAATGCACGCCGTTGCCGTAGGGGAGAAAGCCCAGGCCATTGGTGACCGGTAGCAGCTCGGGGCCGAAGGAATCGGTTGCGCCGCCGCGGAACCAGCAGATAGAACCGGCTGAAACCCCGCCGAGGACCACGCCGGCCTGCCAGGCCCGGTGAAAGAGCTGGTCGAGGGCGTGCACGCGCCAGACGGCCAGCAGGTTCGCAACCGACCCGCCACCGACCCACACCACGTCCTGGGAGAGCAGGTGATCCTCCATCGGATCGATATTGGGCATGGTGAACAGGTTCAGGCACGCTGCGTCGAAGCCCGCAATCCGGGCAGCCTCGGTAAACCGCTGATTCCACTCCCGTGAGTCGCCGCCTGCGGTGCCCACATAGGTGACCTGCGGGGCTCGCCCTGTGACGCCCGACAGTTCGACGGCGTGATGCATGAGCAGATTGAATTCGAGGTCCACCCGGAGGCCCTTGCGGTACCCGCCTGACGTCGCAAGGATGGTGGGGCGATCAGCCGTCATTGGTACCTCCCGGTTGGGTGCAGCATGGTGGGTGAGGTTCGCCTCCCACTATAGGCTTGGGCGGAATACGACCCATGGGAAGGGGATGAGTGATGAGCGAAGTTGAGAACGTCTCGATTGATTCAATTGTCGAGGACACCACTGTGGTGGACGTCAGGGAGGACTACGAATGGGCCGCCGGTCACATCGACGGCGCACTGCATATTCCGATGGAGCAGATTCCCGCACGGCTGGACGAGTTTGACCCTGACGCTGACCTGCACGTGATCTGCCGGACCGGGGGCCGTTCCCAGCGCGTTGCCCAGTGGCTGGTAGCCAACGGGTACTCGGCAGTCAACGTGACCGGTGGAATGGGCGCATGGCTTGAAGCTGATCGTCCGATGGTCTCCGACACCGACCAGCCACCCGCGGTCCTGTGAGCTGGACATCATGACCTCTCCAGCGTCCTACACCTTCCTCGGCCCCGAGGGGACTTTTACCGAGGCAGCCTTGCTGCAGGTGCCCGGAGCCGATGTCGCCCGCCGGGTTCCCGCCCCGACCGTCAACGCCGCGCTGGATTTGGTGCGGGATGGCTCTGTCGACGCCGCCATGGTCCCGATCGAAAACTCGGTGGAAGGCGGGGTGAGCGCCACCCTTGACGCCATCGCCCAGGGGGATCCACTCCGGATCATCCACGAGGTGCTGGTTCCCATCACGTTTGTCCTGGTTGCCAAACCAGGATCGCTTCTGACCGAGGTGCGCACCATTTCCACCCACGGTCATGCCTGGGCACAATGTCAGGCGTGGACCGCCAAACATATTCCCGACGTAGAATATCTGCCAGGATCCTCGACCGCCGCGGCCGCGGTTGGCCTCCTCGACGCCGGCTGCCCCTACGACGCAGCAATCTGCTCGCCGTTCGTGGCCGAACGGTTGGGCCTGGAGGTGCTGGGACGCGATATCGGTGATGTGTCCGACGCCGTGACCCGGTTCATCCTGGTCAGCCGGCCCAACGTGCTCCCCGAACCCACGGGTGCCGACAAGACGACGCTGGTCATTCCCCTGCCGGAAGACCATCCAGGGGCGCTGATGGAAATTCTCGACCAGTTCGCCGCACGCGGAGTGAACCTGAGCAGAATCGAATCCAGGCCCACCGGCCAGTTCCTCGGCGACTACTTCTTCAGCATCGACGCCGAGGGGCACATCGCCGATGCCCGGGTGGCCGACGCGCTGAAGGGATTGCACCGGATCAGCCCTCACCTGCGGTTC
The DNA here is from genome assembly GCF_054511155.1 of Arthrobacter glycogeni. NCBI lineage: Bacteria > Bacillati > Actinomycetota > Actinomycetes > Micrococcales > Micrococcaceae > Arthrobacter > Arthrobacter glycogeni. The sequence continues at coordinate 52,476 of NZ_JBTNDE010000014.1, forward strand.
CTGGGCTCCTACGCCAGGGCCGACCGGCGTGAACACTCGGTCGCCAGGCACACCTCCGACGAGGCGTTCCGGGCGGCGAGGATCTGGGTGGATTCGCTCCTCAAGGACGACTAGGCGTAAGGGACGCCCGTGATCCGTCCATACCGGATCGGCAGCTACGCAGTAGGCTGATCTTCTCAATCCTGAAAGGTGGCACCCATGCCCCGACTTCGGCGCAGCAACTGTGAAAAGCCGGGCATCACCCGTCGCCGGCACGGAAAGGGCTTTGGCTACCGGACACCCGACGGAACACCGCTTCGCGATGCCATCGAGCTGCGGCGGATCAAGGAGCTGGCGATCCCGCAGGCCTGGCAGGACGTCTGGATTGCCCCGTATCCCAACGGCCACATCCAGGCGCTCGGCACCGACGCAGCGGGGCGGCGCCAGTACGTCTATCACACGGCGTGGCGCCAGAAGAAGGACCGCGAGAAGTTCGACCGCGCCCTGGAATTCGGGGAAAAGCTGCCTGCAGCCCGGCGAGTCATCACCTCCCATCTACGCAGCGAGGGCATCCCCCGGGAGCGCGCGTTCGCCGCTGCGCTGCGGATTGTCGATTCGGGGTCGCTGAGAATCGGTTCCGAACAGTACGCCGAAGCCAACGGATCCTTTGGGGTCACCACCCTCCAGGTCGAGCACGTCAGTATCAAAGGGTCGGTGATCACCTTTGAGTTCCCCGGGAAGAGTGGCCAACAGTGGCAGTCAACCGTTGAGGACGCTGACCTTTCGGCGGCGATGCGGCCCATGCTTAGGCGCGAACCGGCCGACACGGCGCTCGCCTACCGGACCGCCGACGGCGAATGGCACCGCGTTGACGCATCGCAACTGAACGAATTCCTCCGCCAAGTCACTGGGGAGGGCTTCACCGCAAAAGACTTCCGCACCTGGCAGGCGACGGTCGTCGCGGCCATGGACCTCGCACGCAGTGACCTGCTGGCCACCAGCCGCACCGCCCGCCAGAAAGCTGTCGCGGCAACCATGCGCGCGGTCGCCGAGCGACTCGGGAACACCCCGGCCGTAGCGAAGCGCTCGTACGTGGACCCACGACTGGTCGACCGGTTTATGGTCGGCGAAGTCATTGAGATCGCCAGCTATTCAGCCTCCGAGAAAGCTGTTCGCGGGCTGCTTAAAGCGTGAAGATCCTTCCCACCGGAACCTTTTCCTCAGTAGGCTTCACTCAAGGCGCCAGCGTAGGCGCACACGTTCAACGAAAGGCGCACCATGAGCGAGCAGGCTAACGAAGGACGAGACAGCACCTCGAACGAAGGCGGCGGAGCCACCTCCGACGAGAACTACCGCGGAGACGCCGGAGACCAGGCCAACGACCTGCGGTTCTCGGAGGAGCAGCAGCTCATCAACAGTCAGGCGAAGGGCGAATTTCCTGATTCGGACACCGAGAACCTCGAGCCCGTCCCCGGCGGCGGATACACCGGTGCGCAGAAGAAGAGCGCCACCGACGGCGGATTCACCGGCGAGCAGAACCCCGAGAACGAGGGCGAGTACACCGACGTCGAGGAAGACCCATCTGATGGCACCGGCCCACAGGGTGGGTACACGGATGCCGACACAGAAGGTGGTTCCCGCTAGCCGCGCGTCCTTCGCACCACTGGTCGGGTGCGCTGCGAAGCGGGTGCCGGGAGGGACCTGACGATCAGCGCACCCGGATCGATGCTAACGGTGACTGACGTGACAACGCCCGAGAGGTCGCCGTCGAGCTGGGTCTGTGTAGGTTCAGACACCGTCACTGTGACGCTCCGTGCCTGATAGTAGTTGATGACCGGGATAACGCTCCGCGGCCGGAGGACAATTTTGGCACCCATCCAGATCCAGCCGAGGATACTCCGCGGGCTCATCACCACCACATCCAGGTAGCCATCATCGAGCGTCGAATCGGGGATCAGCTCGATCCCGCCGGGAAGGCGCCCGCAGTTGGCGAACAGGACGCTGTGGACGGTCCTGACCTGCGACGGCTGACCATCGAGGCTGATTCCCATTCGCTGCCGCTTGCCCGGCAGGCTGCGGAAGCCGGCTTCGCTATAGGCCAGCCACCCCAACCTCTCTTTCAGGACGTCCCGCGTCGCCGCTACCACGACGGCGTCCAGGCCAACTCCGCCCATCACCAGGAAAACGTGCTCGGTGCCTGAACCAGTCCGGTCGTCGAGCAGCTTGACGCGTCCCATATCGATCCGGCGCCCACCGCCATGAAGCGCGTGGCGCACACTCGTTGCCAGATCCGACACCGGAACGCCAAGATTCCGTGCCAGCAGGTTTCCCGTCCCCAACGGAATGAGGCCCAGCACGGCGCTCTGGTGCGCCATAGCCCGGGCCACGGCACGCACCGTCCCGTCCCCACCGGCAGCGATGACGACGTCGGACCCTTCCCGGAGGGCCTGGCTGGCCTGACCAAAGCCCGGGTCGGAGACGCTGGTCTCGAAGACCAGCGGCGGGTCCCAGCCAGCCTCCACGCAGGCCAGTTCAACCAGGTCCCGGGCGAATCCAGCATGGGGCTTCCCCGGGTGCACGACCAGGGCCACCCGCTGCCGGTCAGTTGGTGCCGGAAGGGGAGGTGCCGCGTCGGGTGCGGGGGGTTTGCGGAAATGTAGCCGGCGGACTCCTCGCCAGCTCGCAACGGAACCGGCCGCGACCAGGGCCAAGGCAATCAGGAAGATCAGGCGAAGTTGCATGATGCCCCTCAGGCTATCGCCCCGTGGAGAGGTCGGGGCATCATCGCGCCGTGCCATTGATAGTGTTGGCTCGTGATCGATGTTAACGAGCTCCGCGACAATCCTGAGAAATTCCGCACATCACAGCGCGCCCGCCGTGCTGATGTCGACCTGATCGATGCGATTATCTCGGCTGACTCCCGCCGCCGGGAGGTGGTCACCAGCGCCGAATCCTTGAGGGCAGACCAGAACGCCTTCGGCAAGCGCGTCGCCCAGGCCAAGGGCCAGGAGAAGCAGGCACTGCTCGCGGAGGTCAAGGAACTTGCCGCCTCGGTGAAAGCCGCGGCAGCCGACGCCGAGGCCGCCCGACAGGCGCAGGACGCACTCCTTCGCAGCCTCCCCAACGCCATCCAGGAGGGCGTGCCAGCCGGCGGCGAGGACGACTTCGAGGTCGTCAAAACGGTCGGCATCCCACGGGACTTCAGCGGCGAAGGCTTTGCACCCCGGGACCACCTGGAAATCGGTGAGCTCATCGGCGCCATCGACATGGAACGCGGGGCGAAGGTCTCGGGCTCACGCTTCTACTTCCTCAAGGGCGTCGGGGCGCGCCTGGAGCTTGCGCTCTTGAACATGGCCATGGACCAGGCGGTTCAGGCCGGGTTCACCCCGATGATCACCCCCACCCTGGTCCGCCCGGAAATCATGCAGGGCACCGGGTTCGATGTGGCTCATGACGCCGAAATTTACCGGCTTGCCGAAGATGACCTGTACCTGGTGGGCACCTCGGAGGTGGCCATGGCCGGCTATCACTCCGACGAGATCCTCGACCTGTCAGCCGGGCCCGTCCGGTACGCCGGCTGGTCCTCCTGCTACCGCCGTGAAGCTGGCTCCCATGGCAAGGACACCCGCGGAATCATCAGGGTGCACCAGTTCAATAAGGTAGAAATGTTCGCCTACACCACCGAAGCGGAGTCCTACGCCGAGCACGCCAGAATGCTGGCGTGGGAAGAGGAGATGCTCGCCAAAGTGGAGCTGCCCTACCGGGTGATCGATACTGCCGCGGGGGACCTGGGCATGTCAGCCGCCCGCAAGTTTGACTGCGAGGCGTGGGTTCCCACCCAGGAGGCGTACCGGGAGCTGACCTCGACCTCCAACTGCACCACCTTCCAGGCCCGCCGTCTGAACATTCGTGAGCGGCAGCCGGAAGGTCAGAAGGGAACCCGCGCGGTTGCAACACTCAACGGGACGCTGGCAACCACCCGCTGGATTGTCGCGATCCTTGAGCACCACCAGAATGCCGACGGTTCGGTGACCGTACCGCGGGCGCTTAGGCCGTACCTGGGCGGGCTCGACGTGCTGCCGGTACTCGGCGCCTCCTGACGCTCCCTACCCCGCCGCTCGGCGAATCTGGTTCACTGGGGTAGTGAAAGAATTTACTACTGCCGGCACCGAGGACCAGCGGCCCCACCGTAAGCTCATCGCCCTCGACGTCGACGGCACGCTGGTCGATCATGACGGAAAGATGACCGACGAGGTCCGGGATGCCGCCCGGGCCGTCGTCGACGCCGGGCACGAGGTCATCATCGCTACGGGCCGCTCACTGGGTGCCGCGCTGCCCATCATTGAACACATCGGGCTCACGCACGGCTACAGTGTGTGCTCCAACGGCGGGGTGACCCTCCGCGTCGATCCCACCCTGGCGCAGGGTTTTGAGATTATTGACCGGGTCACTTTTGATCCCCGGCCGGCTCTCGTTGCGCTGCGGGAACGCCTGCCGACCGCCAAATACGCCCTCGAAGACGACGAGGGAAACTTTCTCGCCACTGAACCGTTCCAGGACGCGAGCTTCGGGGCGAAGACCCGCACCGTGGATTTCGATGAGATGCTCGACGCCGCGGCGGTCCGGGTCGTGGTGTTCAGTACCGACAGCACTGCCGAGCAGTTCGGAGAGGCAGTCGAGGCAATCGGCCTTCACGGTGTCACCTATTCGGTGGGGTGGACGGCGTGGCTGGACATTGCGGCGGCCGGTGTCACTAAGGCGAGTGCCCTTGAACTGCTGCGCCGTCGCCTGGACATTGACCCGTCGCAGACCGTCGCTATGGGCGACGGGCGAAACGACATTGAGATGCTGACGTGGGCTGCCCGCGGCGTCGCGATGGGCCAGTCGCCGGCTGAGGTGCTGGCAGCAGCAACCGAGGTGACCGCCAGCGTGTACGACGACGGCGCCGCCAAGGTCCTCCGCACCCTCGTCTAGGAGCCCGGCTCATAGGGTACGGACGACGGCGGCAGGGCCACGGGTCCGGCGGCGAGGTCGAGGAGCCTCGCAGCCGCGGGCCGGGTGGCCCATTCCTCAATCCAGTGCGACCTGACCACTGCCTTACTGACAGCCTGGGTAGTAATCCCCAGTTCAGCGGAAATCAGCCGCTGCTGTCCCCTGGCGCCGGGGGTCAGCAGGTCAAGAACATTCCATTCGGCCTCTGTCCGGGTGAAGACAATCTGACCGAGCAGGCGCAGAACCGCCTCGGCCTCGCCCGCCACCACGGAATCCGGGCCCTCCACGGCGAGGGGAATACGTTCGCCGGTTTTCTGTGCCCGGGTGACGGCGCGGCGCGCGTAGACCAGCCCATATCCCTCGGCCTCGAGGATATTCCCGGGGATCGGTGCGTTGACTCCGCCAACACCGATTCCGACATGCCAGCGCCGGTGCCGGAGGGCGGTCAGGGCGACATCGACGGCAATCGAGGCGCTGTCAACAACCCCCTGCAGTTCGTCCCCGGTGGACCGCTGGAACGGCACCACAGCGTCGACGTGACGTAGCCCACGCAGCAGATCGCTGACCAGGTCTCCCACCTCGCGGGAGTCACGCTGGTTGATCGTTAGGACGTAGAGCATGGCTTCAGTATGCCTGAAATCATGCCCCACAACGCTCTAATCAACCGATAACCGTTGATTTTCGGTGTGGAGACTAGCGACCCTGTGGGATGGCTGCGGCGTTCGGGACATCGGCGTCGACGTCCCGCCCCTGCGGCTCATCTTTTTCCCGCTGCTCGCCGAGCTCCTGAAAACGCTTCAGCGAGGCCTCGACTTCGGCTTCGGCCGCAGCGCGGTCGGCCCAGTCTGCGGCCTCAACCCACTTGCCGGGCTCAAGGTCCTTGTAGCGCTCAAAGAAGTGCTTGATCTCGTCCAGCAGGAACGGCGACACATCCGATAGGTCCTTGATGTGGTTGAAGCGGGGGTCGGTCGGAACGCACAAGACCTTCGCGTCGCCGCCGCCGTCGTCGGTCATGTTGAACACGCCGATGGGACGGGACTCCACCAGTACGCCGGGAATCAGGTCAAAATCCTGGAGCATCACCATCGCGTCCAGCGGATCGCCGTCCTCGCCGAGGGTGTTCTCAAAGTAACCGTAGTGGGTGGGGTACTGCATCGAGGTGAAAAGGACACGGTCAAGGCGCAGCCGGTGCGTTTCGTGGTCGATTTCGTACTTGACGCGTGATCCTTTGGGGATCTCGATGGTGACGTCGAGGTTCATGGCACTCTCCTGTGGAATCCTGTGGTCAGCGCGCGGCGGTATGCCGCAGGGGCTGCCACGTCGGTCTAGTCTTAAACATATAGGTTTGGGACGCATCCCGTGGGTTTGAACCAGTTCGACTGATAACCGAGGGGGATTTATTTGCTCCGCAGCATACGGGTGGTCACTGCAGCCCTGCTGGTTGCGGTTTTTGCTGTCCTCGCCGTTCCCCTGGGTTTTGCGGCTGTGCCATCGGTGGTTCGGGCCTCTGAGGAGCCGGAGCCGACGCCTGAACCCACCACCGACGCACGGCAGCTACCGCCGTTGACCCTCACGCCCCCCGCCCACGTGACGGCTCTGGATCCGGCGGCTCCAGAGCCGAACCCCGACATCCTGACGGCCGCCCTTGACGCAGAACTCGCACTGGACGGACCGGGTGGGTTCTCCGGGATGGTGATGGACGCCGAGACCGGCGGTGTCCTCTTCGACAGGGGCTCGGGCACGCCCCAATTGCCGGCATCCAACCAGAAACTGCTTACTGCTGCTGCGGTAATAGGTAAAATCGCCCCGGACCGTCGGCTTGAAACAGCAGTTGTCGCTGGGGAGCGGGCAGGCGATTTGGTGCTGGTGGCGGGCGGGGACGTGCTGTTGTCTGCAGGGAGATCCGATCCTGATGCGGTCCGCGGACGGGCTGGCCTGCAGACCCTCGCCGAGGAAACCCTCGCTGCTGTTGACCCGGCCGATGCCCCGTTCACCATCCTGCTGGATGACACCTTGTTCGTCGGCCCCACCCTCAACGCCGGCTGGTTGCCGGGTGACGTGGCTGCCGGCGAGATCGCCCCCATCTATCCGCTGGCCATCAACTCGTCCTGGGTGGACGAGGGTGCCACCCAGGGGCCGCGGTCACCCGATGCTGCCCTTGCCGCCGCAACAGTCTTCAGCGACGCGTTCGCGGTTGTCGGCAGCGAACTCGGTATTGAGGTGACAGCTGGGGTCACCCGGACGCAGGCCCCCGACGACGGTGTTCGGCTGGCCGCTGTTGGGTCGGCAACGGTCGCCGAACAGGTGGACCACATGCTGCTGACGAGCGACAACTACCTCGCCGAAGTGCTGGCCCGGCTGGCAGCGCGGGCGGGCGGCCAGCCAGCCTCCTTCGGCGGCGCCACGGAAACCGTCGTGAGCGTTATTAGTCAGTTGGGCGTAGCCACGGAAGGGTTGGTGGTCAGCGACGCGGCCGGGCTGTCCCCACGCAACGAGGTGTCCCCGGCCCAACTCGCTGCCGTGGTGCGCGCGTTGATCGTCTCAGAGGAGCGCGGGCTGGCCTCCGTCCTCAATGGGCTGCCGATCGGCGGACTATCGGGCACTCTGCAGGACAGGTACCAACCGCAAGGGCCAGCGGCCGACGGTGCCGGCCTGGTCAGAGCGAAAACGGGAACCCTAAACGCGGTGACGGCGCTCAGCGGGTACGTGGTGACGGCGGATGGACGGCTGCTGGTTTTCTCCTTGATCGCCGGCGGGCTGGATGGAAATACCTTCGCTGCGCGGACGGCGATCGACCGAGCCGCCGCCACCCTGGCCGGCTGCGGCTGCAGATAGCCCCCTTCCTCTCAGGCTAATGTGATCGAATGGACCTCATGGAGAGCAACCCTTCGTCCACCGTCCGACCCAAAGCACCAGCACAACTTATTAACTGGGACCTCGCGGCGTCCAGCGCCGCGAAGCTCACCCCCGCCGGCCCCCAGACGAGTGCGAACGAAATCGCTACAGCAGTCGCCGACCTGCGGGCGGCGGCCGAGGCTTCGATCGGGTATGTCCATCAGATCACCGGGCTCGACGCAGCGAAAGATCTGCGGGACTCTGACGTGCTCATCGTTGACAGGGCATCGTGGGCCAAAGCCAACACCCAGAGTTTCCAGGCGCTGATGGCGCCGGCGCTGGAGCACCTGTCGCGTGCCAGGAAAGACGAACTCAGCACCGCCAGCGCTGCCCTCGGCGGAACTCTCACCGGTGCCCAGTTCGGAGCCATTCTGGCCTTCCTCTCGTCTAAAGTGCTCGGGCAGTACGATCCCTTTGGCCCCGCAAGGAACGGCACCAACGGACGGCTGATGCTGGTTGCCCCCAACATTCTGGCGGTCGAGCGTGAACTGAACGTGGAGCCCGCCGACTTCAGGCTGTGGGTGTGCCTGCATGAGCAGACCCACCGGGTGCAATTCGCTGCGGCGCCCTGGCTGAAGGACCACCTGTTGGCGCACATCTCCGAACTCACGGAGGGTCTGCTCGGTAAGGCAGACGGCCTCTCCGAGCGGCTCGCTAAAGCCGCGAAGGGCATCACCAGTCGGGCGCAGCCATCCGATGCGGACCAGGGTGGTGCCGACAGCCAGCACCGGGGCAGCGACAACGGGATACTTTCCCTCCTGCAGGACCCGCAGGACAAGGCACGGATGTCCCATCTCACCGCCGTCATGAGTCTGCTCGAGGGACACGCAAACGTGGTGATGGACGCCGTCGATTCAACTATCGTCCCCAGCGTCAAAACCATCCGCCGCCGGTTCAATGCCAGAGGAAAGTCTCACGGTCCGGTGGAGAAATTCCTGCGCCGCGTGCTGGGGCTGGACGCGAAAATGCGACAATACAGCGACGGGGCGCGGTTTGTCCGGAGGGTCGTGGACCGGGTGGGCATGGAAGGGTTCAACAGCGTCTGGATCAGCGCCGAACACCTCCCCACCGAAGAGGAGATCCACGCCCCGGACAAGTGGATCACCCGGATGGGACTGCTTAGCGGTGGTTAGGCGCCCCCGGCTCAGCCCGGTGGTTGCCAACGCGCGCAATCTGCTCCGACATGCCCTTGAGATAAGCGGAACCCCGGCAGGGTCGCTCCTCCTGGTGGCCTGCAGCGGTGGGCCCGATTCCCTGGCTTTGGCATCAGTCGCCGCCCACTCCAGCCGCTCCGGGGAGTATCGGGTTGGCGCAGTAGTGGTGGACCATGGACTCCAGCCCGGCAGTGCAGCGATCGCGGCACAGGCGGCGCTGACCCTGACGGCCATGGGTCTGGACCCGGTCGGCGTGCGCACAGTCACAGTTGACCACCGGGGGATGGGGCCGGAGGCGGCGGCACGGAGCGCGCGCTTCAAGGCGCTGGACGCTGCGGCTGCCGAGTCCGGTGCGTCGGCAGTGCTGCTCGGCCATACGCTTGATGATCAGGCGGAGCAGGTGTTGCTGGGACTTGCCCGGGGCTCCGGCACCCGGTCCCTCGCCGGTATGCCGGCGCAGCGGGGGCTCTATCTACGGCCCTTCCTGGGGCTGCGACGGGACGAGACGGTTGAGATCTGCCGGTTTGAAGGACTCGCACCGTGGTACGACCCAACCAACTCCGATCCCAGCTTCGCCAGGTCCAGGGTCAGGGCTCAGGTCTTGCCTTACCTGGAGGAACAGTTGGGCCCCGGAGTCGCGCGGGCGCTGTACCGCAGCTCCCGGATTCTGGCGCAGGACGCCGACTATCTTGACCGACTCAGCCTCGAAACCTACGACCAGCTGCACGTTTTCGACGGAACCGACATCCTGCTCCTGGAGGACGCGCTCCGGTCCCTGCCGCCATCTTTGCGGCAACGGGTCCTTGCGCTCGCCGCCGTCCGGCTCGGCGGAGAGCAGCCAAGTTTCGAGCGGATCCGTGCGGCGGAGACGCTGCTCGACCGGCGGGGCTCGGCCGGGCCGGTGCAGCTCGGCGGGGGCGTGAGCGTGCACCGTCAGGTGCGAGGGAAGGCCGTTCCCCAAGGGGACCCAAGCTATGGCAGTCTTGTCTTTAGAAACAACCGTGCGCTTCCCTAAGCCGTCGGTGCAGCCCCATCATCCAAACCTTCAGGAGTAACTGGTGGATTCACAGGACGTCCAGGACGACCTCAAGCATGTCCTCTACACGAAAGAGGAAATCCAGCAGCGCGTCGCTGAGTTGGCGGCTCAGATCGACGCCGACTACGCAGGCCGGGACCTTCTGATTGTCGGTGTCCTGAAGGGCGCGGTAATGGTCATGGCGGACCTGGCGCGCGCACTGCACTCCCACGTCACGATGGACTGGATGGCTGTGTCTTCCTATGGCTCCGGCACCCAGTCCTCGGGCGTCGTCCGCATCCTCAAGGACCTCGAAACCGATCTGATGGGCAAGCATGTGCTCATCGTTGAGGACATCATCGATTCCGGCCTGACACTCTCCTGGCTGAAGTCCAACCTGCAGTCCCGCGGACCGGCCTCCGTGGAAATCTGCACCCTACTGCGGAAGCCCGAAGCCGCGAAGGTCAGTATCGACGTGAAGTACGTCGGCTACAACATCCCCAACGAATTCGTCGTCGGATATGGCCTGGACTTCGCCGAAAAGTACCGCAACCTCGACTTCATCGGCACACTCGCCCCGCACGTCTACGAGTAGCCCCAACCAGCCCCGGGACGCCGGACCCGGGCGAAGTCTGTCCGCCCATAGGGAACTTATGGGTGATTTGGTGCGTGGTTGTGTGCAGACGGTGTAAAGCTTGTACAGCTTTCCTTGCGCGCCCGCCGCGTGACGTCAGCGGTATCTGACTCGTTAAGCAGGAGGGACAGGGTCTCGAAACCCTGAGACGAATGAAATTTAAGAACCTTTTCAAGGGGCCCATCTTCTGGATTGTGCTCGCCGTCGTGGCGCTGCTGATCATCCTGCCCAACCTGTTCAGCACCAATAGCTCACGGGTGGACACCAACGTGGGCCTGGACCTCCTGAATGACAATCAGGTGGAGCAGGCGAAGATTTACGACGGCGACCAGCGCGTTGACCTGACCCTGCGCGAGGACTATGAGGACCTGGGCCGCAGTGTCCAGTTCTTCTTCAGCACCGCCCGTGCCGACGATGTGGTGGCAGCGATCAACGCCTCCGACGTCGAAGGGTTCACCGACCAGCCCGCTGAAAGCAACTGGTTCACCAGCCTGCTGGGCCTACTCCTGCCACTCTTGATCATCGGCGCCATTTTCTGGTTCCTGCTTTCCCGGATGCAGGGCGGCGGGTCGAAGGTGATGCAATTCGGGAAGTCCAAGGCGAAACTCGTCACCAAGGACATGCCCCAGGTCACGTTCAACGATGTGGCGGGTGCCGACGAGGCCGTCGAAGAGCTCCACGAAATCAAGGAGTTTCTTCAGGAACCAGCAAAGTTCCAGGCCCTCGGCGCCAAGATTCCCAAGGGCGTGCTGCTGTACGGCCCGCCGGGCACCGGCAAGACCCTCCTGGCCCGGGCCGTGGCAGGAGAAGCTGGCGTGCCGTTCTACTCGATCTCTGGATCCGACTTCGTTGAAATGTTCGTCGGCGTCGGCGCGTCCCGTGTGCGGGACCTGTTCGAACAGGCCAAAGCGAACGCCCCGGCAATCATCTTCGTCGACGAGATTGACGCCGTCGGACGCCACCGTGGGGCCGGCATCGGCGGTGGCAACGACGAGCGGGAGCAGACACTGAATCAGCTTTTGGTCGAGATGGATGGTTTTGACGCCACCTCCAACGTGATCCTCATCGCCGCCACCAACCGGCCCGACGTCCTCGACCCCGCTCTGCTGCGGCCAGGACGGTTCGACCGGCAGATCGGCGTTGAAGCGCCGGATATGCTGGGCCGCGAACACATTCTTACGGTTCACTCACAGGGCAAGCCCATGGCACCGGATGTGGACCTGCGCTCGGTAGCCAAGAAGACCCCTGGATTTACCGGCGCGGATCTTGCGAACGTGCTTAACGAGGCGGCGCTGCTGACGGCGCGGTCAAACGCCCAACTGATTGACGATCGTGCCCTCGACGAGTCAATCGACCGCGTCATCGCCGGGCCGCAGAAACGCAGCCGGGTGATGAAGGAACGTGAACGCAAGATCACCGCCTACCACGAGGGTGGGCACGCACTCGTCGCGGCGGCGCTGCGCAACACCGACCCGGTCACCAAAGTCACTATCCTTCCGCGTGGCCGAGCGCTGGGCTACACGATGGTGCTTCCCAGCGACGACAAGTACTCTATTAGCCGCAACGAACTGCTGGACCAGTTGGCGTACGCCATGGGCGGGAGGGTCGCCGAGGAGATCGTGTTCCACGATCCGTCGACCGGTGCGTCAAACGACATTGAGAAGGCGACCGCCACCGCCCGCAAGATGGTCACCCAGTACGGCATGAGCGAACGAATCGGTTCGGTCAAGCTGGGCCAGGGTGGCGGGGAGCCTTTCCTGGGCAGGGACATGGGCCACGAACGGAATTATTCAGACCACATTGCGTACATCGTGGATGAGGAAATCCGTCGGCTGATCGACAACGCGCACGACGAGGCCTACGAGATTCTGACCGAGAATCGTGACGTTCTTGACCGGGTTGCGTTGGAGTTGCTGGAACGGGAAACCCTGAACCAGGCGGAGATCGCCGAGGTCTTCACCGAGATCCGCAAACGCGATTTACGCGACGTGTGGCTGTCCAAGGATTCCCGCCCGGTTCACGCCCTGCCACCGGTCACCTCCAAGAAGGAGCGCGCTGAAGCCAACGAGGCTGGCGAACCCGCACCCGAGACCGTCGCGCCACAGGACCAGATCGCCGACGCGCACCTCATGGGAGATTTTGATGTGCACGGCACCGAACTGCCCGCAGCGGAGTCAGGGAACGGATCCGTCGGCAAGGGCGGCGCCGGAGGGGCCCAGCCCTAAACGGCCGGGCCGCAGGCACCGCGTAGGATTGCTCCAGTGACCGATTTCGATGATGAGGTGTTCTCAGCGGCCCTCGAGGCAGCAGGTTCACCTGTGGACCAGCCCAGGATCCAACGGGCGGTAAGGGAGATCCTCGCCGCGATCGGGGAGGATCCTGATCGCGATGGACTGGTTGAGACACCGAAACGGGTGGCGAAGGCTTATGCCGAGTTTTTCGCCGGGCTTCACCAGGACCCGGCGGAAATCCTTTCCACCACCTTCGAGATCGACCACGAGGAATTAGTCCTGGTCAAGGACATCCCGTTCTACTCCACCTGTGAGCACCATCTCGTGCCCTTCCACGGGTCTGCCCACATCGGGTACATTCCGTCAGCGGAGGGGCGGGTGACCGGGCTGAGCAAACTGGCCCGCCTGGTGGAGGTCTTTGCCCGGCGCCCCCAGGTCCAGGAGCGGCTCACCACCCAAATTGTTGAAGCGCTCATGACGCATCTTCAGCCGAAGGGTGCCATTGTGGTTATCGAATGTGAACATATGTGCATGTCAATGCGCGGGGTGCGCAAACCCGGCGCCAAGACTGTTACATCGGCTGTACGCGGCCAGGTGCGGGACCCCGCTACCCGGGCCGAAGCCATGAGCCTGATACTTGGAAGATAGGACATCACAGACCGATGGATTCACTCGCTGCGGCGCCGGGAACCGGGCCGGCCACCTCACCACTTCCGGTCCTAAGGGTCGCCAGGAAGGCGAAGACCCTCGCCGACCTGCCCACCAACCGCTCACTCGTGATGGGGGTCCTCAACGTCACCCCGGATTCGTTCAGCGACGGCGGGCGTTTCGCCAGCGCCGATGAGGCAATCGCCGAAGGCCTCAGGATGCACTACGCCGGCGCTGACATCATCGACGTGGGAGGGGAATCGACCCGCCCCAACGCGGATCTGACCAGTCCCGACGAGGAACAACAGCGGATCCTGCCCGTGGTGGCGGCCCTGGTGAAGGCGGGAGCCTTGGTCAGCGTGGACACCATGCACGCGTCGACCGCAGCACAAGCGCTCGACGCCGGCGCCGCCCTGGTCAACGACGTTTCGGGACTCGCCTACGACCCCGCGATGCCCGCCCTGATTGCCGAGCGGAACGTGCCCTATATCCTCCTGCACCGCCGCGGCACCGCAGCGACTATGGGTTCCCTCGCCCAGTACGGGGAAGTGGTCGATGAGGTCATCGCTGAGATGATCCACATTCGGGATGCCTTCGTTGCAGCGGGTGTTGATCCCAGCCAGATCATCCTCGATCCCGGCATCGGATTCGCCAAAGACGAAGCCCACAACTGGATGATCCTGGGTGCCATCAACCGGTTCACCATGCTCGGGCACCGGGTCCTGATCGGCGCGTCACGCAAACGGTTCCTCGGCACGCTCCTCACCTCAGCCGGCAAGGCAGCCGCCCCGCAGGAACGGGACTCGGCGACAGTCGCCATTTCGGCGCTCGCCGCCGCCGCGGGTGCCTGGTGTGTGCGCGTGCACGACGTCGGCCCCAACCTGGACGCCGTCAAGGTTTCAGCCGCGTGGACCGACTAGGTCCCGCCATGACACTCCTCCAGCAGGACACCATCACAATCACCGGCATCACAGCTCTCGGGTTCCACGGGGTATTCGACTCCGAACGCCGCGACGGCCAGCCCTTCGTCGTCGACGTCGTCCTCCACCTCGACCTTCACTCTGCTGGGGCAACCGACGATCTGACCACAACCGCTCACTACGGTGACGTGGCCGAACAGGTTGTCGACGTAGTGACCGGCGATCCACTCAACCTGATCGAGGCCCTCGCCGAGCGGATCGCTGCCCGACTGCTCGCATCCTTCCCCGTGGCGGCGGTCCAGATAACTGTCCACAAACCCCAGGCGCCAATCCCGGTGCCGTTCGGTGACGTTGCAGTATCCATCCTCAGGGCCCGGATCGGCGAGGAAACGCCGTGACCGGGCGGGTGCGCTCGGTGCTGGCCCTGGGAAGCAACCTCGGCGACAGTCACGGCACTCTCTCCCTCGCCGTCGCCGATCTGGTGGACAGCTCCCTGGTGCGCTTGAGAGAAGTCTCCCCAGTGGTCAGGTCGCGCCCGGTTGGCGGTCCGGCGGATCAGCCGGACTACCTGAATATGGTGATCGAAGTCGAAACCGACCTCGACCCCCACGCGTTCCTGGCCCACTGCCAGGCGGTCGAAATCAAGCACCAACGCATCAGGGGAGTCCGGTGGGGACCGCGGACCCTCGACGTCGACATCATCACCTTCGGCGACTACTCCTCCGACGACGAGCGGCTCACCGTCCCGCACCCCAGGGCAACCGAGCGGGCCTTCGTCCTGCAACCGTGGGCGTGGATGGATTCCACGGCGCGCCTCGGCGGACGGCTGGTGACGGAACTGGTCGGCGAAACTACCGACCTCGCCGGAATCCGACCCTATGAGGGGGCCGACACACAGTGGGTTCCCTGAAGTTCAGCTGGCTGGCAGCTCTCGGGGTAATAGCGGGGATCGGTGGCTGGCTGGTGAACTGGTGGGCGAGCAGGAACGGGTTCCCCGTTCCAACCCTGCCGCTGAGTTCGCTGCTGACCGTGGCTGCCATCCTGGTCATCACCCTGGTATTCGGGCTGAGGGTGCTGCGCTGGCGGAACGGCCGACGCGACCGGGCGCTGAACGCCATCCTCGCTGCCCGCACCGTGGTGTTGGCCCAGGCGACCGCTTACGCGGGGGCGCTGAACGCGGGGTGGCATCTAGGGATTCTGATGGATCAACTTTCCCTCGTCGCCGTGCGCGGCGTGACCGGATCGGTCTGGGGAACCCTTGTCCTGATTACCAGCGGCATGGTGATGATCGTCGTGGGGATAATGGTGCAGGGATTCTGTCGGTTGCCGCCTGATGACGGTGCCGACAAGAACAGTAGCCGCCATGACGAGGGGGAGTATGCGTAAGGAACCTATCGATCCGGACGGCGTCGAATGGACTCGGGTGTCGCCGAAGTACCTGACCGTGCGCCTGCTCGGCTGGGCCGTGGGGACGATCATCAACCTCGCGATCTTCAGCATCCCCCTCATCCTCGTCCTGACCGACATTTGGTGGGGCTTCCCACCACTGTGGATTGCCTGGGCGCTGCCAATTGCTGCCCTGATCCTGTCCCTCTGGCGGGGAATCCTTCTTCCCCGCCAGGTCAGGGCGATCGGCTACGCGGAACGGAATGAGGACCTCCTGATTCGTAGCGGCGTCTTCTACCAGCGCACCATGGTGGTGCCCTACGGGAGAATGCAATACGTCGACGTCGCTGTCGGGCCGATTGAACGGGCCTTCGGACTGTGCACCCTGAAAATGCACACAGCGTCACCGGGCACCAATGCCTCCATACCGGGCCTGCCAGCCGACGAGGGCGCGCGCCTGCGCGAGCAACTGTCCGCCCGCGGTGAGGCGAAGCTGGCCGGACTGTGACAACCCGGGACCAGACGCCGCCGGAGAACCCCATCGCGCCCGACGCGTCGCTGCTGGCAACCTCCGACGACCAGTGGAGCCGCGTTCACGTCATCTCCCCGCTGGTGCGGGGTTGGATTGCGTTGGTTGCCATCGCCTTCTTCGCCGGCCAGGACCTGTTCCAGGACGTGCTCAGCGGCGACGGCCTGCCAAGCTTTGCCGACGGCGGATCACGGTTGCCCTGGACCATCGCCATCATTGGCGGGATTATTGTGCTCGTTGCAGCCGGTTTCCTGCTGTCCTGGTACTTCACCCGCTACCAGGTGACCGAGCAGCATGTGAGGGTCAACTCGGGGGTGCTTTTTCGCCAGAACCGGCAGGCACGGCTGGACCGGGTTCAGGCTATCGATGTGGTGCAGCCCTTCCTCGCCCGCGTCTTCGGGCTGGCTGAACTGAAATTCGAAGTAGCCGACGCCGGCGAGTCAGCGGTCAAACTCGCTTTCCTCAAACTCAGCGACGCGCAGCGTCTAAGGGCAACGATCCTGGCCCGCGCGGCGGGCGTGAGCATCGACCCGGACCACCCCGAGGATATCCAGGAGGCGCCAGAGCGTGAGGTGCTGTCGTTAACGCCCGGGCGGGTAATCGCGGCGGCGTTGCTGTCGGGAACCACTATCCTTCTGATCCTCGGTGTGGCAGTTGTAGTGGTCCTGGCGGTTGTCCTCGACGCGGCCGCCCCCCTTGCCGTCATCATCCCGCTAGGGCTTGCCGTGGCGGGTGGGTACTGGAACAGCATCAAAAATGGGTTCAATTTCCAGGCGGCAATCTCGCCCGACGGCATCAGGATCCGCTACGGCCTCCTCGACACCCGAACCCAAACCGTCCCGCCGGGGCGTATCCAGGCCGTCGGGATCAGCCAGTCTCCGCTTTGGCGGATGAAGGGCTGGTACCGGATGAGTGTAAACGTCGCCGGCTACGGTATTTCAGCTTCCGGGGATGCCCAGGCCAGGGCCACCCTGCTCCCGGTGGGAACCCGTCAGGAAGTCCTGCAGGTTCTCGCACTGGTGCTTCCCGATCCGGGCACCGAGGAACCCCTCGAGGTGTTCAACGCCGGGATGGAGGGCAGGGACAGCCGCGCGGGGTTCCTTTCCACCCCACGGCGGGCACGCTGGGTCGGACCGCTCGAATGGCGCCGCAACGGTTTTGCAGTAACCAGCACTGCCCTGCTGATCCGGTCGGGCTATTTCTGGCGGACCCTCGCAGTGGTGCCGCACGAGCGTACCCAGTCCCTGGCCCTGCAGCAGGGACCGGTGTATCGACGGTTCAGGGTTGCCGATCTGGTGCTGCACACCACGCCGGGACCGGTTAGCCCACGAATCCAGCGTGTCGACGAGGAAACCGCCTGGCGGCTCTTCCGCGAACAGTCGATCCGCGCAGCAGAGGCACGCCGCCGTAGCCTTCCGGAGCAATGGATGAGACCGGCTGAGGTGGCCGATGCGATTCCCATGCTGCCCCCGCCTTCCTATGACGGTCAGGGTCCGCCAACGAACGGTAAGGGTCCGCCAACCGAAGACCCGAAGGACGCAGATGAACAACGCTAGCGGGGCGAGGCGGCCGGGCCGGCTAGGTGTAGGAATTATCGGTGCAGGCAAGGTGGGGGCAGTCCTGGGTGCGGCCTTGCGCGCCGCCGAACACGCAGTCGTTGGGGTGTCGGCAGTGTCCGAGGCGAGCCTGGAACGTGCCGAAATGTTACTGCCGGGCGTGCCAGTGCTGGAGATCCGCGACGTCATCGAACGATCGGAGCTGGTGCTCATTGCCGTTCCCGATGACGCGTTGTCCGGACTGGTGGAAGGCCTTGCCGCCCTCGGGGCGTGGCAGCCGGGGCAACTCGTCGCCCACACCTCCGGACGGTTCGGCATTTCTGTGCTCGAACCGGTCCGCCGGATAGGCGCCATCCCCTTGGCGTTGCACCCAGCGATGACCTTCACCGGAATGAGCCTGGACCTCGCCCGGCTGCCCGACTGCAGCTTTGGCATTACCGCTCCCTCCGCCGTGCTGCCCGTGGCGCAGGCTTTGGTGGTGGAGATGGGCGCCGAGCCTGTGGTGATTGATGAGGTCCACCGGCCCCTCTATCATGCTGCCCTCGCTCACGCCTCGAATCACTTGGTCACGATCACCGCACAGTCGACCCAATTGCTCACCTACATCGGCGTTGAGGAACCTCACCGAATGCTTGGACCATTGATGAGGGCATCCCTGGAAAATGCCCTCTCAGCCGGAGAGGGAGCGCTCACCGGTCCAGTGGCCCGCGGAGATACCGGAACTGTCGAGGCGCACATCGAAGCGCTGAACTCCCAGCCATCGGAGGACATCCGCGCGGCCTACCGTGGTCTGGCGATTGCCACTGCCCACCGGGCCTTGGACCGGGGGCTTCTCAGCGAGGCGCAGGCCAGCGCGATCACCCAGGCACTGGCTTCCGATGAGCTGGGTCCCTGATGAGCGGATATCCTGCCGCGCCTCGGGTCGTCAGGACTGCTGCTGACCTAGCGACCGCCACTGCCGAACTCTTCGGCGGGCACCCGGCACCGGGCCGTGATGGTCAACGCCCCAGTCTCGGGTTCGTCCCCACCATGGGTGCCCTGCATGAGGGTCACACGGCTTTGGTGCGGGCAGCCCGACAGGCCAATGAGGTAGTTGTGGTCTCGATCTTTGTGAATCCGCTGCAGTTCGGCGAACCCACCGACCTTACGCGCTACCCCCGGCAGCTCGATCAGGACCTTGTCCTGCTGGCTGGCTGCGGGACGGACCTGGTGTTCGCCCCCTCGGAAAGCGAGATGTACCCGGAAGGCCCACCGCTCATCACCATGAATGCAGGCGCCCTCGGCAGCAAATTTGAGGGCGCCGCCCGGCCTGGGCATTTCAACGGGATGCTCACGGTGGTAGCCAAGCTGTTGCACGTTGGAGCCCCTGCAGCTGACGCCGGGTTTCGCTGCTATTTCGGTCAGAAGGACGCCCAACAACTTGCCCTCATCCGCCGGATGGTCAAAGACCTCAACTTTCCGGCTGAAATCGTTGCGGTTCCGACGGTCAGGACCCCTGCCGGGTTGGCTCTGTCCAGCAGGAACCGTTTCCTCACCGCGGCGCAACAGGACGCTGCGCTGGTGCTCTCCCGTGCGCTGCGTCTCCTAGAAGCCAGAGCTCAACGCCACGAACCACTGGACCTCGACTCGGCGGTGGCGTTGGTCACTAGCCATCCTCTGGTGGATCTCGACTACTTCGAGGTGGTAGACGCGGCGACCCTCGAACCCCTGGCCGTCAACTGCCGGGAAACCCCCTTCGTCGGTGAGGCATTGGCTCTCATCGCCGGGCAGGTGGGGTCAGTCCGGTTGATCGACAATGCCCCCCTGGGGTACTGAGTCAGCCAGTACCGCGTCGCTCCAAACGTGGGCGGCGGAACGTAGCCGGTAACCTTGTATATCGTGACCAAAGATAATTTCAACACCGCCACAGAAACCGTCCCGAGTGATGGCATGGGTAACGACGAAACCACCGAGCAGATGCGCATCCGCATGGAGAAGCGTGAGCGGTTACTCGGGCGGGGGGACGAGGCGTACCCGGTGAAGCCGGAGCGTACCCACTCACTGGCAAAGCTACGGGTAGAGTTCGATCACCTGGCAGCCGACGAAACCTCCGGCGAGATTGTCTCAGTGGTGGGTCGTGTGGTGTTTGTCCGCAACACCGGGAAGCTCTGTTTTGCTACCCTCCAGGAAGGCGGCGGGGCGCGACTGCAGGCCATGCTCAGCCTCTCCGAGATCGGCGAGCAGTCCCTCGCGGACTGGAAGGCTCTGGTGGACCTGGGTGACCATGTAGTGGTGCACGGCGAGGTCGTCAGTTCCAGGCGTGGAGAACTATCCGTCATGGCTGACGGTTGGGCGATGGCATCGAAGGCACTGCGCCCGCTGCCCACCCTGCATGCCGGGGTAAGCGAGGAAACTCGGGTAAGGCAGCGCTATGTCGACCTAATGGTGCGCGAAGAAGCGCGGGACATGGTGCGAAAGCGCGCAGCGATTGTGCGGTCTATCAGGGAAACTCTTCACTCGCTGGAGTATGTAGAGGTGGAAACGCCAATGCTTCAGTTGGTGCACGGCGGCGCTGCTGCACGACCGTTTGAAACGCATCTGAATGCTTTCGACCAGAAGATGACCCTGCGAATCGCCCTTGAGCTTTACCTGAAGCGCGCTGTTGTGGGTGGAATAGATCGTGTCTACGAGATCGGGCGGATTTTCCGCAACGAAGGGGTTGACTCAACCCACAGTCCGGAATTCACCATGCTTGAGTGTTACGAGGCGTACACCGACCAGTTTGGAATGGCTGAGCGGATGAAGGAAATTATTCTCAATTGTGCCGACCTTCTCGGTTCGCGGCGCATAGAAACAGAGGCCGGCGTCATTGACCTGAATGGCGAATGGCGATGGCTCGGTGTGTATCCGGGTCTTTCCGAGATGGTGGGGCGCCAGATAACCCCCGAGACCACCCAGGATGAGCTGGTGGATATCGCAAAAATGCACGGGGTAAAGATCGCCCCGGAATGGGGCAGCGAAAAGCTTGTGCTGGAACTGTTCGGCGAGCTGGTTGAGCCAACCCTGATCCAGCCGACCTTTGTGTACGATTACCCGCCGTCTGCACAGCCGCTCGCCCGGCCGCACCGCGAAGATCCTCACCTTATTGAAGCGTGGGATCTGATCATCGGCGGGATGGAGCGGGGAACCGCCTTCTCGGAACTTATTGACCCGGTGGTGCAGCGGCAGCGACTCGTCGATCAATCCAGGCGGGCGGCCGCAGGTGACGATGAGGCAATGCAGCTCGACGAGGACTTCCTGCAGGCGCTGGAGTACGGAGCACCCCCGATGGGCGGCATTGGTCTGGGCATTGACCGGCTGGTCATGCTGTTCACCAATACAGGGATTAGGGAGACCATCCTCTTTCCCATTCTCAAACCAGTTGGAGATAGTCGTGCTTGAGTATGTTGCAGTTTTGGGGCCGTCGTTAGCAGTCGGCGCGATCTTCTATTTTGTGATGCGTTCAATATTCAACGCCGACCGCACTGAACGTGAGGCAATGAGCCAGGCTGAAGAACGGATCGCCGAGTCGCAGCAGGAACAGCCCGTTGCAGCGCCCGACCAGGAGGGCCCCGCGGCGCCCAAGTGAAGTAGTTCCCGACACATTTCGAGAAGAATTTCTATAGGCTTTTTTGTACTGTGCTTTGACGGTTAGTGTGTGACTGGCCCATAATTGGCTACACATAGTAATTCACCACAAAACGCAGGAGCAGACCGTGGCACAAAAAGTAAAGATCCTCCTGATTGATGACATCGACGGTGGCGAAGCTGATGAAACTGTACGCTTTGGTCTTGACGGCGTGCAGTACGAAATAGATCTTTCGAAGAATCACGCCAAAGAACTTCGGGCAGTAATGAGTAATTACGTTTCCGGTGCGCGCCGGAGCGCCCAGGTGAAAGCACGCGTAGCCACACCGGGCCGCAACCAGGAGGCCGCACAGGTTCGTGAATGGGCGCGAGCCAACGGATACACCGTCTCGGCCCGTGGCCGGGTCAACAGCGAAATCGTCGAGGCCTACCGCGCCGCCCAACGCTAGAAGGATGGCAGGCTGCGCACCGTTGGGCGCAGTCTCGGGTCGGTGTGATATCTCGCCTGTGGCGAACACGCTCCAAAAGGCCGGGCAGGACACGTAGCATCGAATTACGCGTTAGCTAGGAGTGTGCCCCATGTTTGAGAGATTTACCGACCGCGCCCGTCGTGTTGTTGTGCTGGCCCAAGAAGAGGCCCGCATGCTCAACCACAATTACATCGGCACCGAGCACATTCTGCTCGGTCTGATCCATGAGGGAGAAGGCGTCGCCGCAAAGGCGCTTGAGTCCCTCAGCATCTCTCTCGGCGCCGTCCGAGAGCAGGTTCAGGAGATTATCGGCCAGGGCCAGCAGGCACCGTCCGGCCATATCCCGTTCACGCCCCGTGCCAAGAAGGTACTCGAACTTTCGCTGCGGGAAGCCCTGCAGCTGGGTCACAACTACATCGGCACCGAGCACATCCTGCTTGGTCTCATCCGCGAGGGTGAGGGTGTCGCGGCGCAGGTACTGGTCAAGCTCGGCGCTGACCTCAACCGTGTCCGCCAGCAGGTCATCCAGCTGCTCTCCGGCTACCAGGGCAAGGAACCGGCGTCCGTGGGTGGCCAGCAGCAGGAGGGGACGCCGGCAGGGTCGGTGGTCCTCGATCAGTTTGGACGCAACCTCACCCAGGCCGCCCGCGAGGGCAAACTCGACCCAGTGATCGGGCGGGCACTGGAGATGGAACGCGTCATGCAGGTCCTCTCCCGTCGCACCAAAAACAACCCCGTCCTGATTGGCGAGCCCGGTGTCGGTAAGACGGCAGTAGTCGAAGGACTTGCCCAGGCGATAGTCCGCGGCGACGTACCCGAGACCATCAAGGACAAGCAGCTCTACACCCTTGACCTTGGTTCCCTCGTCGCGGGTTCACGGTACCGCGGAGATTTTGAGGAACGCCTCAAGAAGGTGCTCAAGGAAATCCGCACCCGCGGCGACATTATTCTGTTCATCGATGAGATCCACACCCTGGTGGGTGCGGGAGCCGCCGAAGGCGCAATCGATGCAGCGTCGATCCTGAAGCCAATGCTTGCCCGTGGTGAGCTCCAGACCATCGGTGCAACCACTCTTGACGAATACCGCAAGCACATTGAGAAGGACGCCGCCCTGGAGCGCCGGTTCCAGCCGATCCAGGTCCAGGAACCCTCAGTGGCGCACACCATTGAGATCCTCAAAGGCCTGCGGGACCGGTATGAGGCGCACCACCGTGTCTCGATTACCGATGAGGCGCTGATCGCGGCAGCAACCCTTGCCGAACGCTATATTTCGGACCGGTTCCTGCCGGACAAGGCGATTGACCTGATTGACGAGGCCGGCGCGCGCCTGCGCATCCGCAGAATGACCGCGCCGCCGGAGCTGAAGGAAATTGACGACCGCATCGCCGACGTCAAGCGGGAAAAGGAGTCGGCGATTGACGCGCAGGACTTCGAAGGCGCAGCATCATTGCGCGATAAGGAGCAGAAGCTTCATGACGAGCGAATGGAGAAGGAGCGCCGGTGGAAGTCCGGCGGCCTTGATGACATTGCCGAGGTCGATGAGGAACTCATCGCTGAGGTACTCGCCAACTCCACTGGCATCCCGGTCTTCAAGCTGACCGAAGAGGAATCGACGCGGCTCCTCAAGATGGAAGACGAACTGCACAAGCGGGTAGTCGGCCAGAACGATGCCATCAAGGCCATTTCGCAGGCGATCCGTCGCACGCGGGCAGGCCTGAAGGATCCCAAGCGTCCGGGCGGATCGTTCATCTTCGCCGGCCCCACCGGGGTTGGCAAGACCGAACTGGCCAAGGCGTTAGCCGAATTCCTGTTCGGTGACGAAGACGCCCTGATTACGTTGGACATGTCCGAATACTCGGAGAAGCACACCGTATCCAGGTTGTTCGGTGCGCCCCCAGGGTACGTTGGCTACGAAGAAGGTGGTCAGCTCACTGAAAAGGTGCGGCGCCGCCCGTTCTCGGTGGTGCTGTTCGATGAGGTCGAAAAGGCACACGCCGACCTGTTCAACTCGCTCCTCCAGATCCTTGAGGACGGCCGGTTGACCGATAGCCAGGGCCGGGTGGTCGACTTCAAAAACACCGTCATCATCATGACCACCAACCTGGGTACCCGCGACATCTCGAAGGGTGTCATGACCGGATTCCAGTCCGGCACTGACACCACCACCACCTACAACCGGATGAAGGCGAAGGTCACCGAGGAGCTCAAGCAGCACTTCCGACCCGAGTTCCTCAACCGTGTTGATGACACAGTGGTGTTCCCGCAGCTCACCCAGGACGAGATTGTCGAGATCGTCGACCTGTTCCTGGAGCGGTTGGGGAAGCGGATGGCTGACAAGAATATGAGCATTGAGCTCACCCCCGCGGCCAAGGTACTGCTGGCAACTCGCGGCTACGATCCGTCAATGGGTGCCCGGCCACTGCGCCGGACCATCCAGCGGGAGATCGAGGACCAGCTGTCCGAGAAGATTCTCTTTGGCGAACTTAAGTCCGGCGAATTGGTTTCGGTGGACATTGAGGGTGAGGGAGATGAAGCACGCTTCACCTTCGTCGGCCATGGCGCCCCGAAGGAAATCGAGGATGCGCCGGCCGCCATTGAGGCGACAGTTCCCGAATAGATTGTTGGGTGATGCCCTGAAGGTGTCAGTAGGAGGCCTCCGGTCGGCGTGAGAGCGCAGACCCGGGGCCTCCTGGCGTTTAAGGAGGTGACCACTCGACCCATCTCCAGCTTGTGTGCCTGAAGCAACCTATTACTCTCTCAGAGAAGTCATGCTGATCCCTACCACTCCCGATGGTAAAGATGGAGCCATGACACCCGAACCGGAATTGAACGCCACGGCGAAGCCCGAAACCCCGTTTCACGACCTGGACCGCTTCATCGCGATTCCCCGCCTTGGTTCGTTGGTGCTGAGCCCGGACGGGTCCCGTCTGGTGACCGCCGTCGCAACCCTGAATGCCAAGTCCACTGAGTACGCCACCGCCCTCTGGGAGGTTGACCCGGCTGGCGTGAAGCCCGCCCGCCGGCTGACCCGCAGCGCCAAGGGCGAGTCCGGGGCCGGGTTCCTCGCCGGTGGGACCTACTGTTCACCTCGGTCCGCCCCGATCCGGAGCGTGCTGACGGCGACTCGGCCAAGGACACCGCCAGTGCCCTCTGGCGGCTGCCCGCCGCGGGCGGCGAGGCACGAGTGGTGCACTCCCGTGTGGGGGGAGTCAACGGCATCCTCACTGCCGCGACCGTGGACTCAGCAATCCTCATTGCTGACGTCCTCGCCGGTTCGACCGACGAGACGGACGATGGTGAACGCCGTACCCAGCGCAAGGATGCGAAGGTGGGGGCCATCCTTCACTCCGGGTACCCGGTTCGCTACTGGGACGCCGACCTGGGACCGGCCGAACCGCGCTACTTCGCGCTGGAGAGCGACGCGTCGCTCCAGCCCGAACCGGTGGCGATCGGTACTCCGTCCGCGGCGCTGCTGCGTGACATCACCCCACATGCAGGGGTGGCGCTCCGCAACGCGCAGCAGGTCGTCAGCCCTGACGGCTCACTCGTGGTGACGTCTCTGAGCATTCCGGTGGGACGAGGGGACCGCCGCAGCGTCCTCGCCCGGATCGAGGTGGCGACAGGGCAGCGCACGGTGCTCCTGGACGACCCGGCCTACGACTTTTCACCCGGGCCGATCAGCCCCGACGGGACCACCCTGGTGGTCCATCGTGCGCGCCGAACCACAGCCGGGATTTCGCCCCAGCAGACGCTGGGGCTACTGCCCGTCACCGGAGGGGAGCTCACCCCGCTCGCCGGGGACTGGGACCGCTGGCCGTCGCCTGCCGCCTGGTTACCGGACGGCAGCGCGGTGCTCGCGACGGCCGACGAGGAGGGGGCCTGCCCGGTCTTCTGTATCGCCGTCGACACCGGGCAGGTGACCAGGGTGACCCGCGATGAGGCCGCCTACACCGACGTCGTGGTGGCCCCCGATGGGGGTACCGCCTATGCGCTGCGCAGCTCCTACGCGTTTCCCGCCGAGGTGGTCAGCATTAATCTCGCTGACTCGTCGGTGGAGAAGCTGGCCGGGCCCGTGGAGCGGCCCGTTCTCCCGGGGCGGCTCGAACGAGTTCACACCACAGCCGATGACGGACAAAAAGTTGGGTCCTGGTTGGTCCTTCCCGCGGACGCGGATGCCTCCCACCCGGCCCCACTGCTGCTCTGGATCCACGGTGGTCCGCTCGGGTCCTGGAACGCGTGGACCTGGCGTTGGTCGCCCTGGCTACTTGCCGCCCAGGGCTACGCAGTGCTCCTCCCCGATCCGGCGCTGTCGACCGGTTACGGCCAGCACATGATTGACCGCGGTTGGGGCCGGTGGGGCAAGACGCCCTACACCGACCTCATGGCGGCCACCGACGCCGTCGTCGTCCGCGGTGACATCGACGAGACGCGCACCGCGGCAATGGGTGGCTCGTTTGGCGGTTACATGGCCAATTGGATCGCTGGGCACACCGACCGGTTCAACGCCATCGTCACCCACGCCAGCCTGTGGGCCCTCGATCAGTTCGGGCCCACCACTGACGCCTCCTACTACTGGGAGAAGGAGATGACCGCGGAAATGGCTGCCGAAAATTCACCGCATCACCACGTGGAAAACATCTCAACTCCCCTGCTGGTGATCCATGGCGACAAGGATTACCGTGTACCCATCGGGGAGGGTCTCAGGCTCTGGTATGAGCTGCTTTCCCGGTCCCGGTTGGCCGTCGATGACCAGGGTCGCACCGAGCATCGCTTCCTGTACTTCCCCGACGAGAACCACTGGATCCTCAAACCGCAACACGCGAAGGTCTGGTACGGCGTCGTCGGTCACTTCCTGGCTCATCATGTGCTGGATCAGCCCACCACCCTCCCACCCGAGCTGGGGCTGTAACGGTACGGGCGTCGAGGACTTTGTAGACTGCCCTAGTGAGTTCCTCTTTCAGAATCCGGCCCGCCCGCACCTCCGATGTCCCGGTGATCAAGACGCTCGTGGCTCCGCTCGCCGACAGCAGGGTGCTGATGGCCAAGGAAACCGTCGCTTACTACGAGGGCCTGCAGGAGTTCCGTATCGCGGAGGACGACGACGGCGTGCTCGGCTGCGGCGCGCTGCACGTCATGTGGGAGGACCTGGCGGAGATCCGCACCCTCGCCACCTCCCGCACCGCGCAGGGCCGGGGAATTGGTACCGCGCTGGTGGAACGACTGCTCGACGACGCCCGGGCACTCGGCGTCGATCGCGTCTTTTGCCTGACCTTCGAGGTGGAGTTCTTCCAGCGCAGGGGATTCCAGGTGATGGCAGACCAGTCTGCGGTTGACCCGGCCGTGTACTCGGAGCTCCTGCGCTCCCACGATGAGGGGGTGGCGGAGTTCCTTGACCTTGCCAGGGTAAAACCCAATACCCTCGGCAACACCCGAATGATCCGAAAGCTCGACGATCGCAGTGCTACGGGTGGCATACCGGCGGCAGAATAGATACGCTAAGGGAGCTTGGCATCTATGACGATGCGTAAGCGGGTTCCGGAACCGGCGCCCGACACACCGAGCGGAAGTAGGTCAGACTATGGGTGCAGACGATAAGGCAGCAAACACCGGCGAGAAGCTGGGCGGCAAGATCAAGGAAGGCCTCGGCAAGCTCACCGGCAACGAGAAGATGGAAGCCGACGGTCACAAGGACCAGGCTTCCGGCGACATCAAGAACGCTGGCGAGAACGTCAAGGATGCCTTCAAGGGCGACAACCGCTAGATCTGATCCATCAGGTATCCGCTCCGCATTCAGTTGCTAGTGAGACTTACCGAAGGATTAGTGCTGTGGGAGGGACCGGGCTCAGGCCCGGGTCTCTCCCACAGTCAGTTAAGGCAGTTGCTCAGCCTATAGGCAAGCGGCTGACCGAAGGGTATGGTTCAGAAACGGCCAGCAGGTCAGGCGGGCCGGTAGTACCCCTAAGTCCTGTGTCCTTCCACCGAGGAGCCGCCATGAAAAAGCTAATCAATGACCCCAAGCAGGTAGTCACCGAATCCGTCGAGGGGTTTGGGGCTGCTCATGCCGATCTGGTCAGCGTTCATCCGGAGCCCCTGTTCATTACCCGGCGGGATGCGCCGCGGCAGGGGAAGGTGGGGCTGGTCTCGGGAGGGGGTAGCGGCCACGAGCCGCTACACGCAGGTTACGTGGGGCTGGGCATGCTCGATGCCGCCGTGCCGGGAGCCATGTTCACCTCACCCACCCCGGACCAGATCCTCCCCGCCACCACGGCTGTCGACGGGGGAGCGGGAGTGCTTCATATCGTCAAGAACTACACCGGCGATGTCCTGAATTTCGAGACGGCCGCCGAGCTGGCCGAAGCCGAAGGTGTGACAGTGCGGAGCGTCCTGGTGAACGACGATGTCGCTGTCGAGGACTCGCTCTACACCGCCGGCCGGCGCGGCGTCGGCGGGACGGTGCTCGTCGAGCGGATCGCTGGCGCTGCCGCCGAGCGTGGCGACAATCTCGACTCGGTGACCGCCGTTGCGCAACGCGTCATCGACAATGTCAGATCGATGGGGGTGGCGCTGGCCGCCTGCACAGTCCCGCACGCCGGGCAGCCCAGCTTTGACCTGACCGACGACGAAATCGAGATCGGCATCGGCATTCACGGGGAACCCGGCAGGCACCGCATCGCGATGGAGAACGCCGACGGGATCACCGGGCGGCTACTGGAACCGATTCTTGCCGATTTGCAGGTCGACAGTGGCGAACGGGTGTTGTTGTTCGTCAACGGAATGGGAGGAACCCCTGCCAGTGAGCTGTACATTGTCTACCGGCGGGCCCGCCAACTCCTTGAGGAGCAGGGGATTGTTGTCGAACGTTCCCTGGTCGGCAACTACATCACGGCACTCGAAATGCAGGGCGCCTCAATCACCGTCCTGCGCCTCGACGACGAGATGGTCCAGTTGTGGGACTCGCCAGTCCTGACCGCGGCATTGCGCTGGGGAGTCTAGGCGTGGTTGAAGGAACCCCGACAACCCTCACCGCGGCATGGGTGGTCGCCTGGCTGCGCGAGAGCGCCCGCGTGGTCGGCGAGCACCGGCAACACCTGATCGACCTGGACCGGGCGATCGGCGACGCCGACCACGGTGAGAACCTTGACCGCGGATTCTCTGCGGTAGTGAAAAAGCTCGACGACGGCGAAGACCCAGCCACCCCGGCCGCCGGCCTGAAGTTCGCCGCGATGACCTTGATGTCCTCGGTGGGGGGTGCGGCTGGGCCGCTGTACGGGACAGCGTTCCTGCGGGCGGCAGCCTCGTTGGGTGATGTCCGGGAGGTGGGTCCCGACGACGTCGTCGGGCTGCTGACCGCGGCACGAGATGGCGTGGTGGCCCGCGGCAAGGCGGAGTCAGGCGATAAAACGATGGTGGATGCGTGGACCCCGGCCGTGGAAGCGGCGGGGACGGCGGCGCTGGCGGGGGCATCGGTGACCGAGGTCCTCGTCGCCGCCGCCAACGCGGCCAACGCGGGGGCCGCGGCCACTGAACCTCTGATTGCCCGAAAGGGACGGGCCAGCTATCTCGGTGAACGCAGCGCCGGCCATCTCGATCCGGGTGCCGTTTCGACGGGGCTGATCCTGCAGGCGGCAGTCGACGCGGCCGGTGGCCAGTGGTGAACGTTGGTCTGGTGATCGTGTCGCATAGTTCGAAGATTGCCGAGGGCGTCTGCGATCTCGCCCGGCAGATGGCGGCTGACGTCGAGCTGGTCCCTGCGGGCGGGGTGGAGGACGAATCGGGGGTGTCAAGGATCGGCACCAGTTTTGAGAAGGTACTTGAGGCGATCTCGGTGGCCGATCAGGGACACGGCGTCGTGATCCTGACAGACCTGGGGTCGGCGGTCATGACCGCCGAGATGGCGCTGGAGTTCCTCGACGGTGATCATCGGGGGCGGGTCAGGCTTGCCAGGGCGGCCCTGGTGGAAGGTGCGGTCGCTGCGGCAGTCGAAGCCCAGACCGGTGCTGACGTGGACGAGGTATCCAGGGCCGCCGAGTCGGCGATCGTTGCGTTGGATCCCACAGTCCTTGAACCTTTTGTCAGCCACGCGGCCGCAGCGCCGGGGGATGCCCTGACCGCGCCGTCAACCAGCGGCCCGTCGGCGGAAGGGTCGTGGGAGCTGCCCAACCCGATGGGGCTCCATGCACGCCCGGCGGCAACCCTGGCTCGCGCGATGAGCGAACTCGACGCGGAGGTAACGGTGAACGGCGTCGACGCGAAATCGGTGATGCTGCTGATGAGTCTGGGGCTCGGGCAGGGCAAGGTGCTGACGGCGTTGGCTGCCGGCCCAGACGCGCAGAAAGCGATCGACCAGATCGGCAACGAGGTCACTGCCGGATTCGGTGAGCTCTGACCCGCAGATCCGGAGACCCGACGGCGGGCGGCGTCAGCCGGGAAGCGTGATCCCGGCTGGGGTATCGCGGGCGAGGCCGTCCTTGACGAGACTCTCCAACGACCGTTCCAGCTGATCCTTCGGTGCGTTCAGGTTGTGCAGCTTCATCAGTGGGGTCAGCGTTGCGGCGGACTCCAAAGCGAGATCTACGGGCACGTTGACCAGCAACTCCCTGACCACCGGCACGGCTGCGTCCCGGAGCACCCCCATCATCGCGCCGCGCACCTGACGGTCGGTCCCGGCCCACGCCTGGCCCTTGGGAACGTAGTGCGGTTCCGGCCTGCCGGCGGCCACCCATGCGCAGGCATCGAGCACCGGGCACCGGGAGCACGTGGGGGCCCGGGCGGTGCAGACCAACGCACCTAGTTCCATTACCGCCGCGTTCCACAGCACTGACTGGGCGACGTCGTCGGGCAGCAGATCGGCTGCCCGGCGCAGCTCTGCCGCGGTGAGCGCCGGCGCAGGCAAAGCATCCCCGCCGACCAGCCGCGCGTGGACACGGCGGATGTTCGTGTCCACTACCGTCTCGCGCCTCCCGAAGGCGAACACTGCCACCGCCGCCGCCGTGTAGGTGCCCACGCCCGGTAGCGTGAGGAGCTTGTCAACTGTGCCGGGCACCTCGCCGTCGTGGTGGTCGACGACGGCGACGGCGGTCGCGTGCAGGCGAAGCGCTCGCCGCGGATAGCCCAGCCGCCCCCAGTGTCTCAGCGCATCGCCGGAGGGTGCCGCGGCAAGATCCGCCGGGGTGGGCCAGCGGGAGAGCCATTCGGTGAAAACGGGCAGGACACGAACTACTGGTGTCTGTTGGAGCATGAACTCGCTCACCAGCACCGACCAGGGGGTGCGGTCGGGTCCCCGCCACGGTAGGTCCCGGGCCCTGACGTCGAACCAGCCAATGATGCCCCGATGGAGCTGCGCTGGTGGAACCTGGTGCATCGACCCTCCTGATAGGTGACCCTCAACTGATAGGTGACCATCAATACTGTACTGACCGGCGTGGGGTCACAGGTATCCGGCGGTTCAGTCTCTAGCCTTAAGTCATGGATTCTCACGGTGGCCCTTCGCGAGGCGGGCCGCAGGACAGGCCGTCACGCCCGTCTGGCGCGCCCCGGGCCAGCCCGCGGGTGTACCGCCGCCGCCGGTTGGTGGTGCTGGTCCTGACGTTAATTGTCCTCGGTGCGCTGGTGTGGTTGGGGACTTTCATCGCTGGGCTGATCGCCACCGCACAGGATACCGCCGATGCCGGATCGGCTCCCCGCGGACCGGCCCGGTCCGCGCCGGCGTCGGCCGACCCAGCGGCAGAGGCGGGCCAGTCGGGCGCGCCGGCTGAGGCGGCCGGGCCCACCGACGAGCCAGCGCCGTCGGACCCTGCCTGTGACCCCGACCAGGTGGAGGTCAGCGCATCGACGGACGCACAGGACTACGCACCCGAACAGAACCCGGTCCTGACGTTGACTGTAACGAATACCGGCGACGTGGCCTGCCCGGTGAACGTGGGGACCTCGCAGATGGAGTTCCTGGTTACCAGTGGCGAGGACCGGATCTTCTCGTCCCTTGACTGCCAGGAGGGCGCCGAGGACCTCAACCGGGATATCCCGCCGGGAGGGTCGGAGGAAGCCAACTTCCGCTGGGAACGGAACCGCAGCGCCCCGGGTTGCGAGGCGGTCGAGGCGGACCCCACGCCCGGTTTCTACGCCGTGAGTGTGTCTCTCGGCGAACGGACCAGCGACGAAGTCACCCTCGAACTGCGATAACCGCTACATGAAGCGGTCGAGGAGGCTCGTCTCGGCAATCCGGGAGAGCCCCTCCCGCACAGTGCGCGCCCGCTGTTCGCCGATGCCGTCGACGGCCATCAGATCGTCAATATTCGCGGCCATCAGGTTCTGCAGACCATCGAAGTGGTCAACCAACCGGTTCGCCACCGCCGGGGGAACAGCTTTGATGCCCGACAGTAGCCGGAAGCCCTTGGGCTGGACCACAGCGTCGAGAGAGTCATTGGACGGGTTGAAACCCACCACGCTGGCAATGGTGCCGAGGTCGATCAGGTCGGTGGAGCTGAAAGCCTGCAACGTCGCGAGCTGTTCTTCTACCACCAGGGAAGCGTTGCCGAGGTCGAGGTAGTCCCGCAGGACCATTTCGCTGCCGGGACCAAGACCGGTGGTTAGTTCTTCGACCTGCAGCGAAAGCAGCCGGCCATCCACACCGAGTTCAAGGACATACTGGGAGATTTCCTCGGAGATCCGGCGGACCATCTCCTGGCGCTGCAGGGTCACCGCCACATCCCTGACCGTGACCATCGCCTCGATCTCCAGCGCCGACAAGGAGCCAGTGACCTGGTCCAGGCGGGCTCGATAGCGCTCCAGGGTAGCGAGGGCCTGGTTGGCGCGCGCCAGCACCGGTTCGGAGCCCTCCAGCACATGCCGCAGGCCGTTGATATAGAGGGCAATGATGTGCATCGACTGGCTGACGGAGATCACCGGGAGACCAGTCTGGATGGCTACCCGCTCGGCGGTCCGGTGCCGTGTCCCCGACTCCTGGGTGTCGATGGTGTGGTCCGGAACCAGTTGCACGCCGGCCCGCAGGATATTGCTCGCATCCTTGTCGCAGACAATTGCACCATCCATTTTGGCGAGCTCCCGAAGCCGGGTGGGCGAGAAGGTGATGCCGATGTCGAAACCACCGGAGCAGATGGAGTCGACTGTGCGGTCGAATCCCAGAACGATCAGTGCCCCGGTACGCCCGCGCAGGATGCGCTCCAGTCCATCCCGCAACTGTGTGCCGGGCGCCACGCGCGCCAAAGTGGCTTTTAGCGCGTCCTCTGGGCTGCGAACCACTGCCACTTCCTTCCGGCTACCGGCGTCGCCAACCGGTATCCGGCTGGGCGAGGCCCTGCCGCGCAGGCACCCGCGCAGCCGTTCTCATCCTAGTGGGAGCGCAGCCTAAACCCTGATACCGGCCAGGGTCGCAAATGGGTAACGGTTACAGCGGATGCAGCAGGCGAGTTGGGGGCAGTTAGAAAAGTAGCTCCAGAGCCTCGGTCACCGTTGACACCTCGTGGACTTTGAAACCCGCCGGAACCCGGCCCGGACCATTGGGGGAGGCGGGTACCACTGCGTGGGTGAAGCCGAGCCGTTCGGCTTCCTGGACCCGTTGCGCAATGCCGGGGACCGGCCGCACCTCACCCGCCAGGCCCACCTCGCCGAAGGCGATCAGCCGTGCCGCGAGTGGCTGGTTAGTTTTCGCCGACGCTACGGCGAGGGCAACGGCCAGGTCGGTGGCCGGTTCGCTAAGTTTCACCCCGCCGACCGTTGCCACATAGCTGTCATCCTTATGTAGGCTCAGCGAGGCTCGCTGCTGGAGTACCGCCAGGAGCATCGCGACCCGCGAACTGTCGAGGCCGCTGGTCGCGCGGCGGGGTTGCGAGTTGGAGGACTCGGCGAGGAGGGCCTGCACCTCCGCCAGCAGGGGCCTGCGCCCCTCAAGGGTTACCGTGATGCAGGTTCCCGAGACCGGGTCCTTGGTCCGGGACACGAATAGGCCACTCGGATCGGCGAGACCCTCAACGCCGGTCTCGGTCAGGTCGAAACAACCCACCTCGTCGGTGGGGCCGTACCGGTTCTTGATGGCCCGCATCAGCCGGAGTCGTGAGTGCCGGTCGCCCTCGAACTGGCACACCACGTCCACCAGGTGTTCCAGCAGACGCGGCCCGGCGATCGACCCGTCCTTCGTGACGTGCCCCACCAGGATGGTGGTCATTCCGCGGGTTTTCGCTGCGGCGATCAACGACGCTGCCACCTCCCGGACCTGGGTCACTCCTCCGGCTGTGCCGTCGACGGCGGCGCTGCTGAGGGTCTGCACCGAATCAATAATGAGCAGCGACGGGGACAGCCGCTCCACTTGCCCGAGTGCCTGCCCCAGATCCGACTCGGCGGTGAGGTAGAGGGTTTCCGCCAGCGCGCCGATTCGTTCGGCCCTCAGCTTCACCTGGGCCGACGATTCCTCCCCGGTGATATACAGCACGTCCTTACCGAGCCGAGCAACCCGTGCCGCAACGTCGAGCACCAGGGTGGACTTGCCCACCCCCGGTTCCCCTGCCAGTAGAATCACTGCGCCAGGGACCAGACCGCCGCCGAGAACCCGATCAAATTCGCCGATCTGGGTGGGCTGGTAGGACGCGGCAGTTGCGTCGATCTGCGCGATCCGGAGAGCAGGCGAGGCAACCGCTACCGCCGGCGTTGTCCTCGCCACTGTCTGGCCGGTCTCCTCGACCGTCCCCCAGGCCTGGCACTCGCCGCACCGACCCACCCATTTGGCAGTCGTCCACCCGCATTCACCGCACCGGTAGGCGGGGGCAGAAGTGCGCGACGGACGTGCTGTCTTTGTAGCCATGATCTCTAACGTACCGGCGGGTAGGGACATGGTGCGGCAAGGACACTACCGCAGGCGCCAGCTTGACCGGACTCACAATTTCGGCAGGTACCCGGCGGCCTCGTCGTGGGGGAGGCCGGTCGCCTCCAGCAAATCAACAATCAGCGGGCGGTACAGCAGCACCAGCCCCTCACCTTCCAGCCGCTGGATCTTCAGCAGCCGTGGATGGAGAGTGGTCGCCACAGCTGCCAGGTCCTCACGCGCCTGCCGGAGGGAGAGCTCCTGTTCGGGCGCACTTGAGGAGGACAGGGCGCGGCCCAGCACGTCGACGGCGTCGGCGGTGTCCTCGATAACCCGGGACAGTTCCTGCACGGCTTCGTCGGTGAGCGCCGCATGATTGATCACCGACGTCAGCCGGCGGGTGAAGACCCGTGCGTTGCGGACGGCGAGGTCGATCGATTCGATTGACCCCCTCAGCTCGCCGAGCTCCTGGCGGTGCCGCCGGTAGGCGGGGGAGAGGCGCGCCACCTCCTGCGCCGCCCCCATGCTGCCGGACAGCCCCTCCATCAGGGGCTGGCAGTTGCGGGCCTTGATGAGCGCATGCCAGGCGAGCGTTGGATCGCTGCGGGTCAGCGCCGTCGACGATTCCCGCAGCACCGCCGACAGCTCGCCGAGGAGCTCCCGCACATTGGTTTTTGGTTCCTTCCGCGGATCCTTGGGCGCAAGGATCACTATCAGCAGCGCGAACAACCCGCCCACTATCGCGTCGACGCTGCGGGTGAAGGGCCCGCCGTCGGGAGCCGGGAGCAGCACCACGAGCAGGGACTGCAGGCCCAGTTGCGTAGTGAAAATGGTGCCGCTATCCAGGAACCTGGCCAACAGGATGGAAACGAACAGGACGACGGCGGCTTGCCAGATCCCCGTACCGAACAGGGCCAACAGCACGTCTCCGAGCGCAATGCCAAGGGTGCAGCCCACGCCGACCTCCAGCACCCGCCGAAGACGCGGGTCTCGGGTGAAGCCGAGGGCGATCATTGAGGATGTCGCAGCGAACAGTGGGCCGCTGTGACCGAGGACCCGTTCAGCGAAGACATACGCGCCCACCGCGCAGACGGTCATCTGGAGGGCGGGGATCACCGAGTTGGAGCTGCGGCGGAAACCGACCCGCGTCCGGTTGCGAACAAAGGAGCGGGCTCGCGAGGGAAATGATGGCCGCGGCATGGAACCCAGCCTAGCCCCGGTTTCCCGGGCACCGAGTCGCGGCGGACTACTGGGAATCGAACAGTACCTGGGACGGTTTGGCAAGGCTACCGAACGGGCTGATTGCAACTGTACGTCTCCCGTTCACCGGCCGTTAACCTTGGTCAGTCAGTCTCTTCACCTGTGGCACCTAGCTTGTTCAAGGTACGCATACCGAAAAGTTCGGCTTTTCCATCTTCATAGGTGCCCTCAGCACTGATTTTCGACTCCCTGGAAGGGGCAACATCAAGTGAAGGTTCTTCGCTTTGGCCGCGCAGCGGCAGTAATCTCCGTCGCCGCGCTCGCACTGACAGCCTGCGGCACCGACAGTGCCACCGATGCACCGGCTGAGACCACCGGAGACAACGGCTCGGTCGAGAGCACCGTGACCGGCACCCTGACCGGCGCTGGTGCTTCCTCCCAGGGCGCGGCAATGACCGCGTGGCAGTCCGGTTTCACTGCGGCTAACCCTGACGCAACGCTGCAGTACTCCCCTGACGGCTCGGGCGCCGGACGCGAGGCGTTCCTCGCTGGCGGCGTCCAGTTCGCAGGGTCTGATGCTTACCTGGATGAGGAAGAGCACGCCGCGGCCGTTGAGGTCTGTGGCCCTGAGGGTGCGTTCAACATCCCCGCCTACATCGCACCAATCGCTGTAGCCTTCAACCTGCCCGGTGTTGACGAGTTGAACATGGACGCAGAGACCATCGCTTCAGTGTTCCGCGGAGACATCGCCAAGTGGAACGACGAGGCAATCGTCTCGCAGAACGAGGGCGTCGACTTGCCCGACCTGGCCATCACAGTGGTCCACCGCAGTGACGAATCGGGCACCACCGAGAACTTCGTCGACTACCTTGCAGCAGCAGCACCAGATGTGTGGACGGACGAGGTGTCAGGCGACTGGCCCGCAGAGATCGTCGCTGAGAACGCACAAGGCACCAACGGAGTGGTTTCGACCACCTCCGGCACCGAAGGGGCAATTACCTACACGGACGCCTCAGCCGTCGGCGACCTGGGCCAGGTTCTGGTGAAGGTTGGCGAAGAGAATGTGGCGCTCACTCCAGAGGCCGCATCGCTCGCCGTCGAGGTTGCAGAGCCAGCCGAGGTGGAGGGCGCCCCCGAGGTTGACATGTCCTTCAACCTGACACGGGACACCACCGAGTCCGGCGCGTACCCGATTGTGCTGATCTCTTACCACGTCTACTGCGCTACCTACCCTGACCAGGAGACTGTTGACCTGGTCAAGGCCTTCGGCTCCTACGCGATCAGCGAAGAAGGACAGGCGGATGCTGCAGATTCGGCTGGAAACGCGCCGATCTCCGCTACGTTGCGCGAGCAGGCCCAGGCCGCCATCGATTCGATCACGGTTGCTTCCTAACACGGTTGACTTGCCCCGTCCGGTCTTTACAGACCGGGCGGGGCTGTCCTTTGCACTCAGCCATTAGGCTGGTAGGCAGCTACCAACCCCACCGCTGAGGACGCCCGATCGGCGACTGAAGCAGGATCAACCCAGTACCAGCACCGAAGGGTTAACTAGTGTCCACGAAGACGGTGTCTCCGAATACGCTGCGCAGAGATGGCGATAGCGGTCAATCAGGGGACAGAATATTCTCAACGGCCAGTCTGTTAGCCGGCTGTCTGATCCTCGCCGTGCTGTTCAGCGTGGCAATCTTCCTGCTCGTTCAGGCCTTTCCCACCTTCATCGCCGACCCGGCCGATATTTCGGGTGGCAGCGGATTCGTCTCCTATATCTGGCCGATCGTCATCGGAACGGTGATCGCAGCCACGATTGCGCTGATCATCGCCACACCGGTGGGAATCGGCGTCGCGCTGTTCATTTCCCACTATGCGCCCCGCAGGCTCGCACAGGGGTTTGGTTACCTGATCGACCTGCTCGCGGCCATCCCGTCGGTGGTCTACGGCGCATGGGGATACGCGGTTCTAGCGCCCCAGTTGGCGCTGGCCTATGACTGGCTTGCAACGAACCTCGGCTGGATCCCCATTTTCGAGGGCCCTGCCAGTAATACCGGACGGACCATGCTGACCGCGGGTATCGTCCTCGCCGTCATGGTGCTGCCGATTATCACCTCGCTCAGCCGGGAGATTTTCCTCCAGACTCCCAAGCTTCATGAAGAGGCTTCGCTGGCGCTGGGCGCCACCCGCTGGGAGATGATTAAGATGGCGGTGCTGCCCTTCGCCCGCCCAGGCATCATCAGTGCAGCGATGCTGGGGCTCGGTCGGGCCCTGGGCGAGACGATGGCGGTTGCGCTGGTCCTTTCCGGCGGCGCACTGACCGCCAGCCTGATCCAGACCGGCAATCAGACCATCGCCGCGGAAATCGCGCTGAACTTCCCCGAGGCATTCGGTCTTCGCCTGAGCGAGCTGATCGCCGCCGGCCTGGTCCTCTTTGTCATCACCCTGGCAGTGAACATGATCGCCCGCTGGATCATCAGCCGTCACAAGGAATTCTCAGGTGCCAACTAATGAGTAGCGCAACCACGACCCGGCGTCCTTCCCAATTCACCAAGAACAAGCTGCCCGGGTGGTCGATCTGGGCAGTACTGGCTGGGGCAGTGATCCTCGGAGCAGCCGTCTCGGCACTGCTCGGGTTCAGCCCGGTCGCCATGGCCCTCTTTGCGGCAGTGTTCTTCATTGTCGGCGGCACCGCGGCGTCGGCCGTGGTGGAAGGCGGGCGCAAAGCGCGGGACCGGCTCGCCACCTATCTGATTTTCGGCGCGTTCATCGTCGCTGTCCTGCCGTTGTTCTCGGTGCTGTGGACGGTGCTGGAGCGCGGCATCCCCGGAATGACCAGTGACTTCCTGTTCCGTTCGATGAACGGACTCACGGGCGCCATCGACAACCAGAGCGTCGCCGAGGGCACTCCGGTGCTGGGCGGCGCCTACCACGCAATCCTCGGCACCCTGCAGATCACTATGTGGGCCACCATCATCTCGGTGCCGGTGGGCCTATTGGCCGCCATCTACCTGGTGGAATACTCCACAGGTGGCCCTCTCAGCAGGGCCATTACCTTTTTCGTCGACGTGATGACCGGCATCCCGTCCATTGTTGCAGGCCTGTTTGCGGCCGCACTGTTTGGGCTGATCTTCGGGCCCGGCACCCGGACAGGTTTCGTGGCAGCAGCTGCCCTGTCGGTGCTGATGATCCCGGTGGTGGTGCGGGCAACCGAGGAAATGTTGAAGATTGTCCCCAACGAACTCCGCGAGGCGTCGTTCGCCCTGGGTGTGCGGAAGTGGCGGACCATCACCAAGGTGGTCATCCCGACCGCCATTTCGGGTATTGCCTCAGGCGTCACCCTGGCGATCGCCCGGGTGATCGGCGAGACCGCGCCAATCCTGGTCACGGCAGGGTTTGCGACGGGGATCAACCTTGACGTCTTCGGTGGTTGGATGAGTACACTTCCGACCTACATTTACTACCAGATCATTACGCCCACATCGCCAACCGCCACCGATCCGAGTATCCAGCGCGCGTGGGCGGCCGCCCTGGTCCTGATCATCCTCGTGATGTTGCTCAACCTCGTTGCCCGTCTGATTGCCCGGATGTTTGCCCCCAAAACCAGCCGCTGACCGGCGCTGAACAACCCCTAAGGATTTAGATGTCTAAGCGTATCGACGTCAAGGACTTGAACGTCTACTACAGCAAATTTCTCGCCGTAGAGGACGTCAACGTCACCATTGAAGCCAGTTCCGTCACCGCCTTCATCGGCCCATCCGGCTGCGGTAAGTCGACTTTCCTGCGGACATTGAACCGGATGCACGAGGTAATCCCCGGCGCCCGTGTCGAGGGTGAGGTGCTGCTCGACGGCGATGACCTGTACGACGACGCCGTTGACCCGGTTCACGTGCGGAGCCAGATCGGTATGGTCTTCCAGCGCCCAAACCCGTTTCC
The DNA here is from genome assembly GCF_054511155.1 of Arthrobacter glycogeni. Classification (NCBI taxonomy): domain Bacteria; kingdom Bacillati; phylum Actinomycetota; class Actinomycetes; order Micrococcales; family Micrococcaceae; genus Arthrobacter; species Arthrobacter glycogeni. The sequence continues at coordinate 92,429 of NZ_JBTNDE010000014.1, forward strand.
CACCATGTCCATCAGGGACAACGTGCTTGCCGGCGTCAAACTGAATAGCAAGCGCATCAGCAAGTCCGACGCCGACGCGCTGGTGGAGAAGTCACTGCGGGGCGCCAACCTGTGGAACGAAGTGAAGGATCGCCTTGACCGGCCCGGCTCTGGGTTGTCTGGTGGGCAGCAGCAGCGCCTGTGTATCGCCCGAGCCATCGCGGTATCACCGGAGGTTATCCTGATGGACGAGCCCTGCTCGGCTCTCGACCCCATCTCCACGCTCGCCATCGAGGATCTCATCAACGAGCTGAAAACCGACTACACGGTCGCGATTGTCACCCACAACATGCAACAGGCTGCCCGGGTTTCGGACAAGACCGCATTCTTCAACATCGCGGCAACCGGCAAGCCGGGAAAGATGATCGAGTTCGGCAACACCGCCGACATCTTCAACAACCCCCGGGAGAAATCCACCGAGGACTACGTCTCCGGCCGGTTTGGCTGAATCATGTCTGTCCGGCTTTGCCGGTCTAGAGGAGCGGACTCATCGCCAGGAAAAGGACCGCGCCGATCAGTGCGGTCACCGCCGCCGTCGAGAACCACACGAGCAGCACCTTCACCACTTCGCGGCCGCGAATAGTGGGAAATCGTTGATTGGCCCCCGCACCGAGGATCGCCGAAGTCATCGTGTGGGTGCTGGAGAGTGGCATCGACAGGGATATCGAGCCCATAAAGAGCATTGCCGAGCTGACGCCCTGGGCCGTCATCCCGCGCATCGGATCAATCCGCACCAGCCGGTGCGACAGGGTGTGGGTAATCCGCCAGCCGCCGAAGAGTGATCCGATAGCGAGCAGTACCGCTGCGAAGATCTGCACCCAGAGGGGGATCCCGGTGCCCGTTGCGACGCCGCTGCCCACGAGGGCCAGGACGATCACCGCCATGGTCCGCTGTCCGTCCTGCAGCCCGTGACCCAGCGCGAAGACCCCCGCCAGCACCGACTGCGCCAGTCTGCTACCTGAATTCACCTTCTGGGGCGGGCTGTACCGTAAGAGCCAGATGGCGGGAAATACCGCCAGGTAGGCCAGCAGGTATGCCACCAGGGGTGAAAGGATCAGTGGCAGTGCGATCTGCAGGAGGAACATATGTTCCGTATCGGTGATTGACCCGCCCCCGATCAGGGTCGATGCCCCGCCGGAGCCGATCAAACCTCCGATGAGAGCATGGGTGGACGACGACGGCTTGCCCCGGTACCAGGTAAGAACACCCCAGCTAATCGCAGCAAGGAGACCTGCAACGAGGATTCCGAGGCCAACACTCCCCGGCGGAACGCTCAACGCGTCCCCGGCGAACAGGAGTGCGACGCCGGTGCCGAGGAGCGCGCCAATCAGGTTGAAGAACGCAGCCAGGAGGACGGCGACAGTAGGGGTCAGGGCCCTGGTGCGCACTGCGGCGGCGACCGAATTGGAGACGTCGTGGAACCCGTTGAGAAAGGCAAAACCTCCGGCCAGCATCACGACGGCGCCGAGGAGGAACAGGTCCACCTATGATTCCTTGACGAGGATGCTACCCACGTGGGTAGCCACCTTGCGGATGTCCTTGGTGACGTCGACAAGCTGATTAGCCACGTCACGGTGCCGCGCGTAGACGAGCGGCTTGTGATCGTTGAGGAGTTCCGAGCACCAGATCCGGTGGGTGCGTTCGGCGCGTTTGGCTAGCCGAAGGATTTCAATCCAGTACTCCTCCAGCTCGTCCATCGAGTTCAGGCGTTTCATTGCCGCAGCAGTCAGCTCCGACTGGCGGGTGATCACCTCAAGTTGCTCGGTGGCCCGGCGGCTCAGCTTGCTGAGCTGGTACAGGGAAATGAGCTCGGCGGCGCCGTCGAGCTTCTCGATTGCTTCGTTCAAAAGCCGGGACAGGACGTAGAGGTCTTCCCTGGGGAGCGGGTTGACGAAGCTGCTGCGCATAGAGGTGAGCAACGCGTAATGCAGTTCAGCTGAGTTGGCCTCGTGCTGGTGCAATTCTTCGGCGAGGCGGTCGTAGTCGCGGGTGGTGGCCCCGAGGATTCCCGACATGGTGCGCACGCCCAGTACGAGTTGCTGCGCCATGTCGGAGAGCAGGACAAGGCCGGCGTCCTCCTGCGGAAAGAGGCGAAGCTTCACGGGGGGCTACCTAACCTGCTCGGGCATCGGACATGAGTTGCTGCCTAAGAATAACCGACAGTCCCGTGGAGGCTTATTTTGGCCGGACACTCCATGTCCGAACGGCCTGTTGCACCGCCATTTACCCGGAATTCGGCGCTAACAACACAGAAATGGTGCCGAACCGGGAGCGCCTCTCGGCGGAAGGCCGCTCGAAGCGGCTAAATGTTGAAGCCCGGGGGTTCCACAGTCCGACACCACTTTCAGTGTTCTCCCTCGGTGCGCTCATGTCAACATTGGCCCCAGAAACACCGCCAGCTAGTCGAGTTCGCCCCGACGCCATGACGCCGCCGCATGTTCCAGATCTTCAGCGGTTTTAATGAGCTGATGGGAATTGCGCGTCAACTTGGCGGCATGCGCGCCGTTGACGGATTCGGCGTCGTCGGCGTGATGGGTCTGCCCCAGGGCAATGACCCGGCAGAACGCGGCGAAGCGTTCCAGCGCCACGTCAAACTCGCCCTCAAAGGCACCCGAGAGAATGGTGTCCGCCATGGACCTGACCTCCTCGGCGCCGGGGGGCTCCGCGACGCCCGCAATGACATTTGAGACCTGCGCCACATCCTTGCCGGACTCGAAGTAGGAGGCAATGCGCTCAGGATCCTGCTGGGTGGCGGCGCGGAGCGCGTAGAGCCGCCATAGGGCGCCCGGGAGGGAACGCGCGGGGCTTTCCGCCCACATTTCGGCGATCGCCTCAAGACCCTGCTGATCGGCCAGTTCGACCAACCGCTGGGTGATCCCCGGATCGTCAGCGAGGCGGCCATGATGGACCAGAGCATGCGCTGAAAGGTGGGCGGCTTCGGACACTCGCGACGGATCTGCACCGCCGGCGAAAACTTCAAAGTCCAGCGGCGCGAATGGCTTGGGCTTGTGGTGCCGTGGACTCTGGTTTTCGTAATTACCGCTCATGAACTGAGGATACTCCTGCCGTTTCCCTCAGTGCCAGAGTCACCGGCCCGGGCGGCTTTCGGACCCACCGCCCCGTCAAGACTGCGCAGGATCATTCGCAACACCGTGAGCTGTGGTAAGCCAGCCTTCACCTGGTGGCTCCATCCGTTCTAGAGCAGAGCCCAGAGGACCCCCTCGACCCAGCCCGGCGACATCTCGGAATCGATGGTGCCATCACTGCGAGCGGTCCCCGCGGTGCGCTGTTGGCCAGCGATGACCTGTACCGTCGGCTTGTGAAGGCACTGCGGATTGTCGAACCGGCCGTTGGCTGACCTCACCGCCGGCCCCTCATCACCGCCGGTAGGGGCCGCGTTCTGCACACCGGGGCAGGATGCGATAATGTAGGCAGGTCATTTCGACCACTTCGGTGGTGTGGGGTGATGCGGGCCTTTAGCTCAGATGGTAGAGCATCGGACTTTTAATCCGTGGGTCGAGGGTTCGAGCCCCTCAGGGCCCACAATTGTGGGAAACCCGATCATGGAATCCCCGCCGTCCATCGTAACGGCGGGGATTCTGTGCGTTCATGGAGAAACTGGGGATTGACTCGGACCGTTTGAGCGTCTGCAATGGATAGTAGGTAATTCCACAAGGGACGCTACGTTTTCGGCCACCCTCGGTCCGTGAACCTCGGCCCCGCCGGGAGGAAGACCGATGGACCTTGCCAGTTTCGTCATCCAGGCGACGATCGCCGTCGCAGTGGTGGGAATTCTCACCGCTATCACCGCGGCGGTCTTGGCTGGCTCCCTCAAGCGTAATGACGACGTCGACTCCCTGTTTTGGTACGGGTTCTCCGGATTCGTGGCCGTTGTCCTCGCAGTGATTGCAGCCGCAGCAACCATTCCGAGGAGCGAAGGAATGGTCACCGCCGCGGCGCTGCTCTGCGGCGGCCTGGCAGCCGGTTGGCTATGGCGAGGCGAGCGGGAACGCCGGGCATCGCTCGACGCCGAGGCGATCCGCCGCGAGGGCGAGAACCTGCGTGCCCGCCACGAGCGGGTCCTTCAGCAATGGGTCACCTACGAACTGGATCCGGCAGCGGCCATCGACTTTCCGGCGATGACGGATCTCTCCCGCAGCGACACGTCCCAGCTGATCCGATCAATGCGGGCCGCAGCGCTGTCACGGGTCAGGTTCGACGACGGCAGCTCAGTAGCGCCTGAGTATGAGTCGGCTGTGGCACGCCTCGAAGCGGCCCTCGCAGCTGCCGAGACCGCTGCCGGGGTGGTAAGCAGTCAGGTTGTAGGCAGCAAGCCCCACACGCCCGGCCACACGCTCACCTAGCGGCCAGGGCTGGGAGCTCTGGCCGACGCCGGAGGCGTCGTGTAGGTTTAGCTGCATGAGAACAATAACTTTCGAGTAGTCCTTTCAGGGCTTCTTCTCTGATCGAAAACCACACTTGTTGAGGCAGTGCCTCCGAGTGGCGTTTCTTATCCACCACAGCAGCAGCTGAACATCGTTCGGCAGTCGACCATCTAAGGATCTCCATGACCGAGCAACCCAAAAACGACACCAAAGACCACACCCCGGACGTGGCAGTGCACCTGTCCGAGTCGGCAGCGAAAAAACTTCAGGACGATCCCAGGGCCAGGCTCGCGCTGGAAAAGAAAAATCCGGATTTTGGAAAACTCGCCGGGTCCCGAAGCACCGGGCCCAATCATCAGCCGGTTCACCGCAGCGGGAAGCAGGGCAAAACCGAGAAGAAGGCGCGCTGGTAATTCTTCGGGCCATTGGAGGGTTAAATTGAGACTGGCTCCGCGTTCTGCGTATGGGGGAATCGCAGAATGGGGAGCCAGCAACCTCAGTATACTTCAAATCGAGCGGGGGAAGTCCAATTAAGGGGTGGTAATGGCTGTCACAGCTAAGTCCTTCCAGCTGTGGCGATCCCGGATTGCGCCAGACGATACCGTTTCGGATGTGTGCCGTAAGGCGGGGATCAAAAGGTCAACCCTGGGTCAGCAGCTGGTCCGTGGGAAGGTGGCCACCAGCACGATCGTCGGCATCGCCCGCGCCTACCACCTGCATCCCGTGCAGGAGCTTGGCGATTTTGATGGCTACCGCGACCTTCCGGGTGGGATCCGGGAACCGACTGACGCCGAACTGATCAGCCAGGTCTCCCACATCGACATCCTCCGACTCGTCGTGGCCCGCAGCCAGGACAAGGAGGTGGTGGGGCGGGCAGTCCAGCTCGATCTGGCTTCCTTCCCGCACCGGAACTCGGTGCGGGCATGGATCGATGCTATTGATCGTGGTGACCTCCGCCAGGGACTGGCGGCCGGAACCGGCATCGCACCCCAGAACCTTTCGGCGCAGCTCACTGCCGGACGGCTAACCCCCGAACTGGCTTTGGCGGCTGCCCGGCTTGCCGGGGTATCACTAGCGAGCGGACTGGTCGTTACCGGTCTGCTCACGCCCGGCGAGGGGAGCTGGCCGGCCAACGGAAGGCGCCGGGCGCTGAGCGTCATGCAGGACGCAGATCTGGTCTTGCTTGCGAGGGACCGCCTCGACGTGCTCGGTAAGTCACTCAAGAAACTTGAACTGGCGCATAGCCGGGATCGCGACCTATGGGAGAACCTCGGATGAGTGAGCAGGTAATCCAATGGACGGTGCTGGCACTATGCATCGTGTTCGCCTTATTGCGGCTACCGGACGCTGTCCGCGGCCGGGGGCGCGGCGTGTTCGTCGCTTTGGTGCTGCTCGTTGTTGCTGTGGGGTTGAGTCTGCCGCAGATCTACTTGCCGGTTGATGGATTCCTGGGCGGCATCAACATCGCCAACCCGATCCTCAGACTCTCACTTTTCGCGATTGTTGTCCTGCTGGGCATCAGAATCGCTGCCGCCTTCAGATCGCCCCGAACGCGGTGGCTGATTATTGGACCGGTTGGCTTGGCGGTTTTGGGTCTTTTTGTACTGGTTACCGTCGCGCTGTTCGTCATCAGCGACCTCCCCGAAAGTTCAACGGGCTTGTTCGCCTACTCAGAGCAAAGCACCGTGAGGTACTACGCCGAGGCAGGCCGACTCTATCCGGCATACGTTGCGGCTTGCCTGATCGTGCCCGCCCTCAGAGGCGTTGCGGACCCAACCGGCAGGACCGCACATCGGGGTGCGTCGGCGTTGTTGGCGGTCGGTTTTGGTGCTGTCACCTTTTTCGCGGTGGCTCGGTTTACAGTGGGCGACCTGGGTATGTGGGAGGTTCTCCTCCCGTTCGGCGCCATCCTGCTAGTCACGACCGGTCTCACAATCATCTGGGCTGCGCGACGGCGCACCGAATCGTCGCCGCAGGAGAATCAACTTGCCTAGAATTTGACGTTTTGGTGATTGATTACACCAAAGGTATTCACGTTTTCATCATCGTGTGCCAAAATAATGATTAAGTAACTCTGCTTAGCCATGGGGGACAGCGGAGCTACGGTGCGGGGTGGGGCGTCCATTAGAACGGGTGGACGCACCTACCCGTTCCCGACCGGGTTGCCCGGTCCAGGCGTAGCGCTTCTTCGGCCGGCCCGTCGTCCCATATTCGGAAGCAACTCTGGCCTGCTCCCGCGATCTTGGTAGTGGCTTTCCAGCCCTACCGCATCCAGCCCGCGCCAATCACGTCACCGATTGCCGGCGGAGCCCAGACCCGCGCCCAGTGTCACTCGGCGTCGTGGTCGGTCTCCAGAATTTTCGCCAGAGTCTCTAGGGCCTCCTCGGCGCCATCGCCGTCGGCACGCAGCACGACGACGTCGCCGTGGGAGGCCCCGAGGCCCATCAGCGACAAGATGCTTGACGCATCCATCGCGTCTTCAACCGGCTCGCCTTCCAAAGCGATGGTGACTTCCAGGGGAAGCTCACCGGCGGCCTCGGCGAAGATGGCTGCTGGGCGGGCGTGCAGGCCCACTCGGCTCGCCACCGTGGCTTTGCGTTCTGACATAGGGTTTCCTCCTTGGTTAGGGCGCTTACTGGCCCAGGGTTTTCAGAATGGGGAGCCGTTCGCGCACGGCGGTACGCCCCGAATCGGCAGTGGGAGCGGCAAGAGCCAGGGCCGCGAGTTCCTGGGCTTCGTGGCGGGTCACCGAGGCGAGCACCGCCGCGACGGTGGGGAGCGACCTGGCCGACATGGAGAGGGTCTGGACACCCAGACCCACCAGCACGACGGCGAGGGCCGGATCCGCTGCGGCCTCACCGCACACCCCCACCGGTTTCTCGGCCCCCGTGTCTGCAGCTGCAGACTCCGCGCCGGCGACGGTGAGCTTGACCAGTTGAAGCACTGCAGGCTGCCAGGAGTCGTTCAGCGCGGCCAGTTGGCCTAGCTGCCGGTCAGCGGCCATCGTGTACTGGGTGAGGTCATTGGTACCCAGGGAAGCGAATCCCACATGGTGCAGGATTGCCTCGGCCGTCAGTGCCGCTGACGGTACTTCGACCATCACTCCGGGCTGGGTCAGGCCTTCCGCAAGGCACAGCCCGCCGAAGGCTTCGGCCTCCGCGGCGGTGGAGATCATCGGCGCCATCACCCACACCTCAGCTTCGGTATCCGCTGCGGCACGGGCGATTGCCTGCAACTGGCGGGTCAGTACGCCGGCGCTAATGGACCCCGTCCGGTATCCCCTGACGCCCAGCGCCGGGTTGGGCTCCGAGGCGTCGGTGAGGAAAGGCAGCGGCTTGTCAGCACCGGCATCGAGGGTCCTCACCACCACTTTCCGGCCCGGGAACGCGTCGAAGACCTCCCGATACGCTGCGGTCTGCTCGTCTCCGCTGGGCTCAGTCTCACGATCGAGGAAACAGAATTCGGTGCGCAGCAGGCCTACGCCCTCCGCCCCCGCCGCTGCCGCTGCGCGTGCGTCCTTGCCGGACCCGACATTTGCCAGTAACGGCACTAGATGCCCGTCGGCTGTGGCACCCGTCCCGTTGAACGTGCCGAGCGCTGCCGACTGCTCCACCCACCGGGCAGCCGCCGAATGCTCATCGTCACCGGGTTCAGTGACAATGCTGCCGGTGGCGCCGTCCACGTAAACCACGGTCCCGGCTTTGATGGCTTCCGCACCGAGCGCCGCCACCACCGCAGGCAGTCCCAACGCGCGGGCCAGAATGGCCGTGTGCGACTGGGGTCCGCCGCTGCTGGTGATCAGCGCCAGCACTTTGGTGGAATCGAGGGTTGCTGTATCCGCCGGGGCAAGGTCCTCGGCAGCGAGGATGAAGGGCTGGTCCGACGTCGGAATGCCCGGAGCGGGAAGCCCGCGAAGTTCAGCGACCAGCCGTGCCCGCACGTCGTGGACGTCCTGGGTGCGCTCGGCCATGTACCCGCCGAGGCCCCGCAGCATCTCGGCAACAGCCGATCCGGCGTCCCACACCGAGCGTTCAGCGGAGGCGCCGGCGGCGATGAGCTTGGTCGCCGACTTCAGCAGCATCGGGTCGGTGGCCATCATCGCCGTGGCCTCCAAGACGGCGCTCGCATCCTCCGATGCGACCTCGGCGCGACGCTTCAGCTCGGCCTGGACCGCTTTGGAAGCGGACTTCAGCCGGGCCGTTTCGGCGTCGGCGGTGGTGTCCTGACCCCACCGCTCATCCGAGGGTGGTTCGGTCACGCTGCCGGGCATCTGCAGCACAGGCCCGATCACACGGCCGGGGCTAACCCCGACTCCGGTAAGTCTCGTCATTGAACTACCCTCCGGGGTTCGGTTAGGCGGCGACCGTCTCGGCGACAGGGGTGTCTTCGGTCTTCCGCGTGGCGAAGCGCTTCAGGGCAACCACTGCGACTGCCGAGATGATGGTGCCCACAATGATAGCCACCACAAACATAGCGACATTCCCGATCGCAAAGAAGACGAAGATACCGCCGTGGGGTGCCTGCGAAGTGACACCGGAGCCCATCACGATGGCTCCGGTCACCGCCGACCCGAGCATGCTCGCGGGGATGACGCGGAGCGGGTCCACCGCTGCAAAGGGAATCGCGCCTTCGGAGATGAACGCTGCGCCCAGCAGCCAGGCTGCCTTCCCGTTTTCCCGTTCGGCCACTGAGAAACCGCGGCGGTCCAGGACGGTGGCGAGTGCCATGGCCAGCGGTGGGACCATGCCGGCGGCCATGACGGCCGCCATGATCTGCCACGGAGCCTGGTTGGCTACCGCTCCCGCACCGAGTCCAGCGACGGCGAACGAATAGGCTACCTTGTTGATTGGTCCGCCGAGGTCGATGGCCATCATCAGGCCCAGGATTGCTCCGAGGAGTACAGCTGCTGCTCCGGTCATTCCGGAGAGGAAGTCGTTCAGCGCGTTGGTCAGTGCGGCGATTGGTCCGCCAAGGATCAGGATCAGGAGGCCCGATGCAGCGATGGAAGCCAGTAGCGGGATGATGACCACCGGCATCAGGCTCCGGAGCCAGCGCGGCACCTTGATCCGTCCGATCATTAGGGCGATATAGCCGGCAAGCAGACCGCCGACGATGCCGCCGAGGAATCCAGCGCCCATGAAGCCTGCCACAGCACCGGCAACGAAACCGGGGGCGATGCCTGGCCGGTCGGCCAGCGCATAGGCGATGTAGCCGGCCAGGGCCGGGACGAGGAAGCCCATTGACAGGGCTCCGATCTTGAAGAAGACAGCCCCCAGGAAGACTGCGAGGCCCTCCGGCGGCAGGTTGAAGAGGGAGTATTGGGCGAGCATCGCGTCGCCATTGCCCACGCCGTCGGCATTCGACAAGGCAATTTCGTAGCCTGCGAGCAGGAAGCCCAGGGCAATCAGGAGACCGCCGCCTGCGACAAACGGAATCATGTAGCTAACACCGGTCAGCAGTACGCGCTTGAGCTTGCGTCCCACACTTTCGCCGTCGTCGTCGGTCTGTTGGGCCTGAGGATCGGCGGATCCCTGGACGCGCCGCGCATCGGGGTTGTCGGCGGCGGCTAGCGCCTCCTCGACCATGAGTCCCGGTTCATCGATGCCCCGTTTGACTGGGGAGGTGATGACTGGCTTCCCGGCGAAACGGTTCCTGTCACGCACGTCGACGTCGACGGCGAAGATTACCGCGTCGGCGGCGGCGATCACCCCGGGGGGTAGGGGAGTGGCGCCGGAGGACCCCTGGGTTTCGACCTGGAGGTCAACCCCGCGCTCCTTGGCTGCGGCGACCAGCGAGTCGGCTGCCATGTAGGTGTGGGCGATTCCGGTGGGGCAGGCGGTGACCGCCACCAGGCGGCGCGGTGCTGCTGGTGGGGTTGCACCGCCGGCGGTGGTAGTTTCGGCCGGCGCACTGACAAGTGTCGGTGTCGGTGTCGGTGCCGGGTGAGCGTGAGCACCGCCGGAGCTCTGGCGGGGGCCGGCGTCGAGGGCGCCCTGGACGAGGTCGACGACGTCCTGCGGAGTGGCCGCGGCGCGGAGAGCTGCTGTGAAATCCTTCTTGATCAGCGACCGGGCCAGCTTGGACAGGAGTTTGAGGTGTTCCTGGTCGGCGCCGTCGGGTGCCGCGATAAAGAACACCAGATCGGCCGGGCCATCCTTGGCGCCGAAGTCCACTGGTGGATTGAGCCGCGCCATGGCGAGGGTGGGCTCGGTGACCGAGGTGGACCGGCAGTGGGGGATAGCGATGCCGCCGGGTATTCCGGTGGCGGTCTTCTGTTCGCGGGCCAGCGCGTCGGCGTAGAGGCCGTCAGCGCCGGTAGCCCGGCCGGTGGCGGCAACCTGATCTGCTAGCTGGCGGATCACCTGCTGCCGGTCAGAGCCCAAGTCCTGATCAAGCGTGACCAGGTCGGTGGTGATTAGCTGTGCCATTGATCTTCCTCCTTGGAAGTGGTGCATCGAGCGGTGCGTCGGTTGAAGCGTAGGGGAGGTAAAGCCGCCGGGTGGTGACGGCGTCCGGGGTGGTTTGGCTGAGGCTGGGGACGGTGGATCCCGGTAAGGTCGCCGCGGCTGAGCCGTGGGCAACCGCCTGTCGCAGGCAGTGTTCGGGCGAGCCGCCGCCGGTATGGGCCAGCAGGTAACCGGCGAGGGCCGAATCGCCGGCACCGACCGTGGAGCGGGCGGCGACCGGTGGATGAGTTGCCTGCCACGCTTCGTGGGCGGTCACCAGGAGTGCGCCGCGCGCGCCCAGGGTTGCGAGGACAGTGCCGACGCCGGCGCCCACCAAAGTGGCTGCTGCGGCGGCGGCAAGAGCCGGATCGGCTTCGAGAGCATCGCCGTCGGCAACGCCGCTCAGTTCGGCGAGCTCTTCCGCATTGGGTTTCAATAGATCCGGCCTTACCCCTGCGGCAAGCGTGTCGATGAGCGGGGCGCCGGATGAATCGACGGCGATCAGCGGTGCTGTGTCCGGGTAGCGCTTGCGGACTGCGTCGATCACCGTGGCGTAGAAGGTCGTAGGGACACCTGGTGGGAGGGATCCGGCCAGGACCAGCCAGGTTGCCCCGGAACACTCGGCCAGCACCACGTCCAGCAAGGCGGTGAGTTCAGTGGCGCCGAGCAGCGGTCCAGGCTCGTTGATTTTGGTGGTGGTCCCGCCCTGCTCAGTTAGAGTGATGTTGCTGCGCAGCGGGGTGCCGATGGGGACGCTTCTGAACGGGACTCCGGCGGCGCGGAGGCCCACCAGTACGGGATCGTCAGGATCCCCAGGGAGCACCGCGGTCGCGGGAACTTCGGAGGCGCAGAGGGCGCGGCAGACGTTGACTCCTTTTCCGCCCGGTTCCTGGTGGGCGGCAGTGGCACGCTGCACTTCACCCCGGATGAGCTCCTTTGCCAGTTCTACGGTTCGGTCGAGGCTAGGGTTGACGGTCAGCGTGATGATCACGCGACCACCACCTCGACGTCGGCGTCAGCCAGCGCTGCAGCCAACGCGGGTGCGGGGGTCTGGTCGGTGACCAGGGTGTCAATGTCGGCGAGTGCGGCGAATCCCACCAGAGTCTCCTGCTCGAGTTTCGAGGCGTCGATGACGGCGATGACCCTGCGCGCCGACCTGACGATAGCCGTTTTAACTGACGCCTCATCAGGGTCTGGGGTGCTGAGGCCGAAGGTGGAGTGGACGCCGTTAGCTCCGATAAACGCGATGTCCGGGCGGTACCCGTTGAACCGGTCGATCGTGTGGCTTCCGACGGCGGCGCTGGTCAGTCCCCTGACCCGCCCTCCGACCAGTTCGAGGTGCAGGCTGGACGATGCGATCGCCTGGGCAATCGGGACGGCGTGGGTGATCACGACGAGGTCATCCCGGTTCTCATGGGCCAGTAAGTCGGCGAGGTGGCCGGTGGTGGTGCCTGCGTCGAGCACTATGGATCCGATGTGGGGAACCATAGCGAGGGCGGCTTTGGCGATCCGCGCCTTTTCTGGCTGATGCTGGGCCTCGCGGCTGTCCAGGCTGAGCTCACTGGTGCTGCTGTTCCCACCCGTCACCGCCCCGCCATGGACCCGACGCAGGATTCCCGCATCCTCCAGGAGGGCAAGATCACGCCTGACCGTTTCCCTGGTGATGTTGAAACGCTCGGAGAGCTCGGCGACACTGACCCGACCTTCTGCTGCCACGAGAGTGGCGATCTTGCTGTGGCGTTCCTCGGCGAACATTGCGGCCTCCTCGCAGTGGTGACTACCATCACAGTAAATGTCTGATTGAGTGACTATATCTGCGTTTATCTTTGTTTGTCAATCACTTTGTGGCGAGGAGGAAGCGTCACCGGGCAGGCGTCCGGTCAGCGACACTATTGGTATCCCGGCGCGCGATGGATGCCGTTAGCTGGGCCTTGATGCGGTGACATGTTGGGCCACACCACCTCCGAGGGGCTACTAACCCGCCACGCCAGAGGTGATGAATCCGTAACGTCAGAATTGCAAAAGCAAGAACTGCGCACCGTGCAATGAACACGGTTGAAGACCCAAATCTCCAATTGTCCTGTACTCCCTCGTTACGCGGGGGTCCGAGGAAAATTTGCCGTGAGGGTTGAACTGTGAACAGATGGCAGGCGCATAGGCGCCTGTATGGCGATCGGCATCGGAGGATGCGGTTTGTGGGTCAATTAAGTGTTATCAAATCAATACCGGCGTGGTCGTTTGAAAAACCCTGCGCAAGAGGTTTAATGAACTCGACACCGCTTTAACTTAAAACTAAGCACGCTGATGAAGTAGGATGGTTAGAAGCTTGTGTGGGGACATCCTGCATTACAGCACTTTTGTTATACGTATCACTCGTAGACAAGACCCGATTACAAGGAGTACTTCATGGGTTTCTTCGCATTCCTTCTTCTAGGCCTTATCGCTGGCGCAATCGCCAAGCTCATTCTCCCGGGCAAGCAGGCCGGTGGGTGGGTCATCACCCTCATTCTTGGCGTTATTGGCGCACTGCTCGGCGGCTTCATCGGCAGCGCACTCTTCAACGCCGACATGAACGAATTCTTCTCGATCTCGTCATGGCTGCTGGCCATCGGTGGCGCACTGATCGTGCTGGTTGTCTACGGCGCCATCACCGGCCGCAAGTCACGCGCCTAATTCAGCCGCTGCACTTTGAAAACGCCGCCGGGGCAGCCCGGCGGCGTTTTTTGTGTATTTTCGGCCCCATTCGTGTGCGCTGTGGCAACGCGTTGCGCCCAACTGAAGGAATCCAGCAATGAAACTGCCTAACCTCAACCCAGCGTCGCGGATGGCTAATGGAGCTCTCTTCGATAAGCAGGGAAAGCCCAAGCCGGGCATCCAGCGAACCATCGAACGTGCAATTGAGGTGCAGCGACCGCTGGTCCTGGCGAATCTGCGCCGGATGTACGCAAAGAACCCGCAGGCGACCGCCGCCGAGATTAGCTCGGACCTGGAACGCCACTATCTCACGGTAATTACCGTCACGGGTGCCGGGGTAGGCGCAACCGCGGTCGTGCCCGCTATCGGGACCATCGCGTCGTTAGGGCTCTCTGCCGCAGCAACCGTTGGCTTCCTTGAAGCCACAGCCCTTTACGCCCAGTCCATCGCTGAACTCCACGGGGTCCAGACTGGCGACCCGGAACGCGCGAAGACCATGGTGATGGCCATCCTCATGGGCGAAGAAGGAAACGCCCTCATTCAGGCCATGCTGCGCGGTTCGGGCGGAGGTGCCACCGAGCACTGGGGCACTGTGGTCGGCGGTGCAGTTCCGTCCCCGATCGCTCGCACGATCGGGAACAGTATCCGGCGGCGGTTCGTGCGGAAGATGCTCGCGAAGCAGGGCGGCGCGCTCCTGGGGCGGGCGATTCCGTTTGGTATCGGCGCCGTCGTCGGCGGTGCAGGCAACCACATGATGGGGCGGGCGGTAGTCGCCGCGACGGCTCAGGCCTTCGGCCCGGCGCCCAGCGTCCTACCGGGTGAGCTGGTCCAAGACCTCGACAGGTGAGCCAGTCGCGCCCGGTTGCGGCGGCCGCGCTAGATATTTCTGGGGAAAATCGGCGGGATCGGGCGCGCAAGCCGATAAAGGACACTCCGGGTGGCAGCAGATCAGCGGGTGAGTTAGCCGAAGACCGCGTGGGCAGCGGTAAAAATCACCAGGCCGGCGAGGGAGCCGACCACAGTGCCGTTGATCCTGATGAACTGCAGGTCCTTGCCGATCTGTAGTTCAATCTTGTGTGAGGTCTCGACGGCGTCCCAGCGGCCTACCGTCTCGGTGATGATCGCGGCGATGTCGGTGCGGTAGGTGCGCACCAGGTACCCGGCAGCGTCGGCGATCCACCGGTTCACTTTCCCGGCCAGCTCCTCGTCGGTGGACAACCGGCGCCCGAAGTCCCGGACCGCCGACTTGAAGTTACGGGCCAGTTCGCTCTCAGGGTCGTCGACGGCCTCAAGGAGTGCCTTCTTGATGGTGGTCCAGGTGCGGGCGGCCAGATCGCGCACCTGGGGGTCGCCCAGGAGCTGCGCCTTCATGCCTTCGACCTTGGCGATGACCACCGGGTCATGCTGCAGGTCCCGGGCCAAATCCTTGAGGTATTTGTCCAGGGACAGACGCACGTCGTGGTCTGGCCTGGTCTGCACAGCGCGCATGAACTTGGTCAGCTCCACGTACACCTTGTCACCCACCAGTCCGTCCACAAATTGGGGGACCCAGGTAGGGGAGCGCTGGGACACCAGCCCCGAGACAAGGTCATAGTTGCCGTCCACCCATTCGGCTGCGCGATCCACGAGCAGATCCACCAGCTGATGGTGGTGACCGTCGTCGAAAATCCGCTCGGCGATCTTTCCCGCGGGCGGACCCCAGGGCGGAGTGAGCAGGTGCTTACGGACCATTGACTCGATGACCGACTGGACGGCGTCGTCGTCCAGGACGGTAAAGGCGCCGCGAATCAGGGCCGCGCCCTCAGTAGCTACCCGGTCCGAGCCTTCGGGGGTGGCAAGCCACACGCCGGCTCTCTGCGCAATACCCACCGTAGACAGCTTCTGCTGCACCACAGCCTCAGACAGGAAATTCTCCTCGACGAACTGCCCGAGGGACGCCCCAATCTGGTCCTTCTTCCGCGGAATGATTGCGGTGTGTGGGATCTTGATGCCCATCGGGTGCTTGAACAGCGCGGTGACAGCAAACCAGTCGGCCAGGGCTCCAACCATCCCGCCCTCGGCCGCGGCCCGTACGTATTGCAACCACGGGTACTCGTCCTGCAGGGCGAACGAGATGACAAAAATCACCGCCATCGCACCGAGCAGCCCGGTGGCCACAGCTTTCATGCGCCGCAGTCCTGCGGCCCGTTCTGCGTCAGTGCCGGCTAGGTGAGAGCTCAAGGATCCTCCGGGAGTTGCGGCGCACTTACTGTGCATCCGTCTGTGCCAGTAAAGCAGCGAATGGCTGGGTAAGTCACGCTGGGCTGACCGATGTCGCGTAGCGTATCGGGTAGACACTGGTTGCTGACGGGAGGGGGTAGGTTGCACACGATTTTCGCCCACCGTGGTGCGAGCCACCAGTTTGCCGAACACACCCGGGCCGCCTATCTCCAGGCGCTCGTTGAGGAAGCAGACGGCGTCGAATGCGATGTGCACCTGACGCGCGACGGGCAGCTGGTCTGCATCCATGATTCGACGTTGGACAGGACCTCCAATGGCACCGGCGACGTTGCCGACCATACCCTGAGGGAGTTGCGGACGCTCGATTTCGCGTCCTGGAAAGGGGCAAATATTCCGGCGGAATTCGGCGGTATAGCTGACCAGTTTCTATCACTAGGCGACCTGCTGGAACTGCTGCTGGCTGCGGGGCGCGAGGTCTCGCTGGCCATTGAACTCAAGCATCCCAGCCCCTTCGGGTTGAGACTTGAGGAAAAGCTGATCGCCTTCCTGATGCAGCGGGGGTGGGATCCGGAAAGCTCGACCCTCGCCAATGTGAATATCAGTTTTATGAGCTTCAGCCCTGACTCGGTGAAACATCTATTGGAGAAAGTGCCTTCGTATACCGTCTGCCAGCTGGTTTCCGACGTCAGGCCGCAAGAGTTGCGCGCCGAACTGCACCTTGGGGCGTTGACTGCAGCAGCGGTGATCGGCCTGCTCCGCCGGGCGCTCAATGATGGGGAGCAGAATATAGATTCCCATTCAGCGGGGGTGGCCGGTCCGGGCGTCGATTACGTGCTGGCCCATCCGGCCCGGGTGCGCCGGTGGATTGCCGAAGGGATCCGTATCCGTGCGTGGACCGTGGATAAGCCCGACGACGTCGAGTTCATGCGTGAGCTGGGCGTTCAGGAAATCACCACAAACCGTCCTGCAGCTGTCCGTGCCCAGCTCGCAAAACGCACCTCCGGCGGCGAGGATCCAGTCTGCCGGTAGTGACTGTGATTGAGTTGAAGTATGCATTCTCCGATCGAAGATTACGCGCTCGTTTCCGACATGCACACCGGTGCGCTGATTTCGAAGACCGGGAGCATCGACTGGTTGTGCTTCCCCCGGTTCGATTCTGATTCCCTCTTCAGCGCATTGCTGGGCGGAAAGGACCACGGGCGGTGGCTGGTGGCGCCGGCCCCGGGTGCGGGTTCAGCTGAGGTGGTGGATTGGCACTACGTCGACTCGACGTTTGTTCTGGTTACCCGCTGGCACACCGAGGTCGGGGACGTCAGGGTGACCGACTTCATGCCGATCGGAGACCGCAGGGCCTCTGTGGTGCGGCGGATTGAAGGGCTGAGCGGCGCAGTGCCGATACGTCAGGAACTTGTGGTGCGGTTCGGGTACGGCAAGATCATCCCGTGGGTCAGCCGACAGACCGACGAGAGCGGCCAGGCGATCTCGGCGATTGCCGGCCCCGACGCCCTCGCGCTGCGCGGCGACCACCTGCCGCGCGCCTCCCACCGCCGGCATGAGGGGGATTTCACTGTGGTTGCAGGCCAGACGGTGGATCTCGAACTCTTGTGGTACCCCTCGTACCGTCCGATGCCCCGTCCGGTGAACGTCGACACTGCGTTGCAGGAGACGATTGACTACTGGTCAGGCTGGGCCGCCAGCTTCGAGCAGCAGGGAGAGTATGATCCGATCGTCAAGCGCTCGCTGCTGGTGCTTCGCGCGCTTACCCACGAGGACACCGGCGGGATCGTCGCGGCGCCCACTACGTCCCTTCCCGAGCATTTTGGTGGCACCCGCAACTGGGACTACCGGTTCTGCTGGCTCCGCGACGCTGCCCTGACGCTTGACGCCATGATGACCCACGGATACCAGGAGGAGGCGCTGGAATGGCGCAACTGGCTACTACGGGCGGTCGCAGGTGATCCTGAAGATCTGCAGATCATGTACGGGGTTGGCGGTGAGCGGGAGTTGACGGAGAAGATCCTCGACCACCTGCCCGGGTACGAGGACTCCACACCGGTGCGGGTCGGCAACGGGGCAGTGGATCAGTATCAGGCGGACGTGGTCGGCGAGGTAATGGTGGTGCTGGAAAAGCTCCGCAACAGGGGGGTACTTGAGGACAGTTTCTCCTGGCCGCTGCAGCGCGCGCTGCTGAGTTTCGCGGAGAACCATTTTGACGACCCTGATCACGGGATCTGGGAGATGCGCGGCGAGCTGAAGTACTTCACCCACTCGAGGGTGATGATGTGGGCGGCCTTTGACCGGGGTGTGCGGGCCGTCAGGGAGCACGGGCTGGAGGGCCACGCCGAACGGTGGACTGAGCTCAGGGATCAGCTACGCGAGAACATCCTGGAGAAGGGGTTTGACACCAGCATCAATTCTTTCACCCAGACGTACGGCAGCCCAGAGGTTGACGCTTCGTTGCTGCAACTGCCGCAGGTGGGGTTCCTCGACTACGACGACCCCCGGATGCTTGGCACCGTGGCACGATTGGAAAGGGACCTGGCCAACGAGCACGGCCTGTTGCTGCGGTACCGGACCGAAGCGGGGATGGACGGGCTGAAGCCGGGCGAGCACCCCTTCCTCGCCTGCTCCTTCTGGCTGGTGGAACAGTACGCCCGGTCCGGGAGGATCGAGGACGCGAAACGGCTGATGGATCAACTGGTGGGATACGCCAACGGCCTTGGCCTGCTGGCCGAGGAATACGATAGCGGTAGCTCCCGGATGGCGGGCAACTACCCCCAGGCGTTCTCTCATCTGGGTCTGGTTCGCGCCGCGGACGCGATCCACGGCGTCAATAGCGGCTCTCTCTAGCGCCCGCCGAGCGCTCCGCACCGCCAAAAAAGTGGCCCGGCACTTTTCTGGCGCCCAGGGCTAGCGCCGCGGACTCTCACCCAGCGCCGGTGACTAGGGGCGGATGACCACCTTGATGCAGCCGTCCTGCTTCTTCTGGAACTTTTCGTAGGCCTGGGGCGCTTCATCGAGGCTGATCGAGTGGGTCATCAGGTCCATGACGCCCAACGGATCGGAGGGGTCCTCGACGATAGGCAGCAGCTCGTCGGTCCAGTTACGGACGTTGCACTGGCCCATGCGGGTCTGGAGCTGCTTGTCGAACATGCTCAGCAGCGGCATCGGGCTCGCCGTTCCACCGTAAACACCGCTGAGGGAGATGGTTCCGCCGCGCCGCACCGCATCTATTGCGGCATGCAGCACCGTCAGACGATCCACGCCAGCGGTTTCCATTGCCTTCTTGGCAAGGGCTTCCGGCAACAGGTTCACTGCATTCTGGGCGAACGCGCCCAGCGGGGAATCGTGCGATTCCATCCCGACGGCATCGACCACTGCGTCAGGCCCGCGACCGTCGGTCATCTCCCGCAACTCGTCGCCAATATCTTTTGTGAAATCGAGCGTCTCGATCCCGTGCCGCTCTGCCATGGCGCGTCGTTCAGCCACGGGCTCGACGGCGATGACCCGCTGGCCGAGGTGCCGGCCGATTCGTGCGGCAAATTGCCCCACGGGTCCCAGACCGAACACCGCGAGGGTGCCGCCCGCGGGAACGTCGGCGTACCTCACGCCCTGCCAGGCGGTAGGGAGAATATCGGAGAGGTAGAGGTACCGCTCGTCGGGGAGTTCGTGGCCCACCTTGACCGGTCCGTAGTCGGCGTGGGGGACGCGGAGGAACTCCGCCTGCCCGCCCGGAACCGAGCCGTACAGTTCGGAGAATCCCAGCAGGCTCGCGCCCGAACCCTGTTCACGGACCTGGGTGGTCTCGCACTGGGATTGTAGTCCCCGCGTGCACATCCAGCAATGGCCGCAGGAAATGTTGAAGGGGATGACCACCCGGTCTCCCGGGCGCAGGTTGGTTACCGCGCTGCCGACTTCCTGGACGATGCCCATCGGCTCGTGGCCCAGCACGTCGTTCTTGTGCATGTAGGGGGTGAGCACTTCGTACAGGTGCAGGTCGGACCCACAGATGGCCGAGGAGGTGATGCGGACGATAGCGTCAGTGGGCTCCTGGATCACTGGATCCGGAACCTGCTCAACACTGACGGTGCGACGGCCCTGCCATGTCACTGCCTTCATGATTCACTCCATTCGGTTAGTAAGTAAGCTGACTACCTGTTCAGTATTACCGTGATCGACGGGGAAGGGAAGCCGAGTAGGCGAATTCCCGACCGGGCAATACGCTGAATCGGTGAAATACCTGCAGTCGCCCGCCGTCCGGGTTGGGCTCTCCATCGCCGTTGCTACCGGCCTGTACGGGATCTCCTTCGGAGCCCTCTCGGTGACATCGGGGTTCAACCTGTGGCAGACCGTGGCCCTGAGCCTGCTGCTGTTCAGCGGCGGCTCCCAGTTCGCGTTCATCGGCGTGGTGGCCGGTGGGGGTACCGGCGCCGCGGCTCTGACCGCTGCCTCGCTGCTGGGAATCCGCAACGCCGTCTATGGCATGCAGATGAACGCGTTGGTCCGGCCCATCGGGTGGCGCAGACTTGTTGCAGCCCAGGTGACCATTGATGAATCGGCTGCAACCGCCAGCGGCCAGACCGACCCAGGCGAGCGGCAACTAGGGTTCTGGAGCGCCGGAATCGGCGTGTTTGTGCTGTGGAACGTGTTCACCGTCGTCGGCGCACTGCTGGGGACTGCGCTGGGCGACCCGGCGCAGTGGGGTCTTGACGGAGCGGCGGTGGCCGCCTTCCTGGGGCTGCTTTGGCCGCGCCTGAGAACCAGGGAGCCGGCAGCAATCGCAGTGATCTGCGCGTTGGTTACGGTGGTGACGGTGCCGCTGATGGCGCCCGGGTTGCCTATCATCATCGCGGCAGCCGTGGCCGGGGCCATCGGCTGGTTTGGTCACGGAAGCCCGGAAGAGGGCCTCGAACCCGATGTTGACCCCTATGCCGACGGTGAGGCCAACCGATGACTCTGTGGTTCTGGATCCTATTGGCCTGCGCTCTCGCGTTCCTGACCAAGCTCACCGGATATCTCGTCCCGGCACGATGGATGGACAACCCCCGGATGAGCCGGGTCGCTGGAACCCTGACCATTGGGCTGCTCGCGTCGCTCACAGCGGTCAACACGTTTGCCTCCGGCCAGCAGCTTGTCCTCGATGCAAGGATCGTTGCCCTGGCTGCCGCCGCCGTCGCGCTGCTCCTGCGGGCCCCATTCCTGGTAGTTGTGGTGGCCGGCGCGGTGGCGGCGGCATTGGCCCGGTTGGCGGGAATGCCCTAGCCGGGCAGGGGCTCAGCGCGCAACGACGACGGCGGTCGCCTCAGCGATTGCAGCCTCCTCGTCGGTGGGCACCACCAGCACCGGGAACGCCGACTCCTCTGTGCTGATCTGGCGGGGCGCCGAGCTCTTCTTGCGGTTCTCGGCCTCGTCGATATACAGGTTGAGAGCCCCAAGCTTGTTAACCACGAGCTCCCTGAATTGCCAGGAATTCTCGCCGATACCCGCGGTGAACACCAGCGCTTGAGCCCCACCGACTGCCACGTGATACCCGCCGATGTACTTGGCGAGCCGGTACGACGCCAGATCCAGAGCAAGCTTCGCCCTGACGTCTCCGGCGGCCGCCGAGTCGACCACCGAGCGCATGTCATTCTGCCCGGTCAGGCCCCTGAGCCCGGCGTCGCGGTTCAGGAGCTGATCAAGGTCCTCGGCTGAGTAGCCCTCCCGGCTTAGGAACAGCAGGATCGACGGGTCGATGTCACCGGACCGGGTCCCCATCACCAGCCCCTCCAACGGGGTGAAACCCATTGAGGTGTCGATGCTGGCACCCGCCCTGACCGCGGTGATGGAGGCACCGTTGCCGAGGTGGGCGATGATCCCGGTGAACTCGGTGGGAGCCAGCCCCAGCAGCGACGCCGCGTGGTGGGTGACGAACCCAATCGAAGTGCCGTGGAAGCCGTAGCGGCGGATACCGAACCGGGTGTACAGGTCGTCGGGGACGGCGTACCGCCAGGCGTGTTCGGGCAGGGTGCGGTGGAACGCCGTATCGAAGACTGCGACCTGCGGCATCTGCGGCCATTTGGCGGTGATTGCCCTGATGCCCTGGACGTTCGCCGGGTTGTGCAGCGGCGCGAGCGGGCTGAGGCGTTCGATTGCCCTGATGATCTCATTGTCCACCAGCACTGGTTCGCTGAACCGTTCGCCCCCGTGCACCACCCGGTGCCCGACGGCGTCGATGGTCTGTCCCTGCAGTGCCACTTCAACGTCGGCGGTCACCCGGTCGAGGGCCGCCTGATGGTCGGCGGGGCCGCCGTGGGCAGGATCGCCGATCCGCTCCACGGTGCCGTCAGCCAATCGTTCGCCGGATCCGGTATTGCGTACCTGATACTTCAGCGATGATGAGCCCGAGTTGATGACGAGAATGATCATGATGCCTCCTGCCCAAAACTCTACTGGAGGCTGCTGTTTCCGACGCGGGAGCCTCCTAGGTCTCCTGCGCCTGGACAGCGGTGATGGCAACTGTGTTCACGATATCTTCAACAGTGCAGCCACGGGAGAGGTCATTGACAGGTTTCCGCAGACCCTGCAGGATCGGGCCTACCGCGACGGCGCCGGCAGACTGCTGGACAGCCTTGTACGTGTTGTTGCCGGTGTTCAGGTCGGGAAAGATGAACACTGTTGCCTGCCCCGCAACGGAGGAGCCGGGAAGTTTCGATTCGGCCACCGACGCGTCGACGGCGGCATCGTATTGGATAGGTCCCTCGACGGGCAGGTCGGGGCGCAGCTCCCGAACCAGCTCGGTGGCGCGGCGCACCTCATCCACTGCACCGCCGGAGCCCGATTCGCCGGTCGAGTAGGACAGCATCGCCACCCGCGGATTAACACCGAACTGCTGGGCGGTCTCGGCGGAGGCAACAGCAATGTCGGCGAGCTGCTCGTCATCGGGGTCCGGGTTGACAGCGCAGTCGCCGTACACCAGAACCCGGTCGCGGAGCAGCATCAGGAAGACCGACGAGACAATCTTGATCCCGTCCTTGGTCTTCACGAACTCCAAAGCCGGTCGAATAGTGTTCGCTGTGGTGTGGGCTGCGCCGGACACCATGCCATCTACTTTCCCGAGCTGCACCATCATGGTGCCGAAATATGCGCCTTCGAGCATACGTTCCCTGGCGTTCTCGATCGAGACACCCTTATGGGAGCGGAGTCTGACATACTCGGCGGCAAACTCTTCGCGCAGCTCGGAGACCACTGGGTCGATCAGGCTCACGCCCGCCAGGTCGATGCCCTGCCCTGCCGCTAGTTCGCGGATCTTCGCCTCCGGGCCCAGGATGGTCAGATCGCAGACATCCCTGCGATGCAGGATTTCGGCTGCCCGCAGGATCCGGGGATCTTCCCCTTCGGGCAGGACGATGTGCCGGCGCTGGGACCGTGCCCGCTCGATCAGGTCATGCAGGAACCGCAGCGGCGTCATGGTGAGCGCCCTTGGGAGTTCCAGCCGTTCCAGGAGTTCCCGTTCATCGACCTGTCGCGCCCAGGCGCCCAGGGCCGCCGCGGCCTTGCGCCGCAGGCCGGAGGCGATCTCGCCGCGCACCTCGCTGACCCGCCGCGCAGCAGTGTAGGTGTCGTCGTCGATGGCGAACACGGGGAACGGCGCCTGCGCCAGGAGAGACAGGATGGTGGAATCTGGCGCCAGCCCGCCCGTCAGGATCATGCCCGAGGGGACCGGGAACTCGGCGGAGAAGGATGAGGCAAGGGTGGCAACCATGACGTCGGCCCGATCGCCGGGGACGATCACCAGGGCGCCGTCGGTGAGTTTGTGAAGGAAGTTGGCCACGTTCATCGCGGCCACTTTGATCGACGCGACATCGCGTTCCAGAGTTGGGCTGCCGGCAATCTGACGCGCGCCGAGCTCCCGGGCCACCTCGCCCACGGTAGG
The DNA here is from genome assembly GCF_054511155.1 of Arthrobacter glycogeni. Lineage (NCBI taxonomy): Bacteria > Bacillati > Actinomycetota > Actinomycetes > Micrococcales > Micrococcaceae > Arthrobacter > Arthrobacter glycogeni. Next base: position 116,128 of record NZ_JBTNDE010000014.1, read on the forward strand.
CCGGGAAATTTCCGCCAGCTCCGGAATGACATAGACTGGGCGGCCCGAGCGGCCGGGACGCACCTGTGAACTGATCTCGGCGACGGCGTCGTCCGCGGCCCGGTTGACCATCATGGCGAGCAGGGACACCTGCGCAGCGTCCAGTTCCCGGCGCGAGACGTCGACGGCGTCGGCCGCCTCCGACGCCGACATTTCCTTGGCATTGACCACCGCCAACACCATGGCGCCGAGGTTATTGGCCAGCCGGGCGTTGAGGTCGAACTCGACGGCGGCGTCATGGCCGCTCAGATCGGTGCCTTCAACGATGATGACGTCGCACTCCCGGGCCATCTCGCTGTAAATGGAAACACACCGAGTGTCGATCTCCTCCCGTTGCCCCTTCACCAGCAGTGCGCGCGCTTCGGCGCGGGTGAGGCCGCCGCGGGCGCGTTCTGGCGGCAGGTTGAAGGACCGCTTCATGAGGTTGACCATGGGGTCCGCCTCGGTGTCGTCACCCTCGACGATTGGCCTGAAGAATCCGACCCGGTCCGCATGCCGGTGCAGCATGTCTGCCAGCCCCAGCGAGATGAGGGACTTACCTGAGCCTTCGGTCATGGCGCTGACGTATATTCCGCGAGTCATTGACTCATCCTGTCAAACGGTGCGCCCGGTAGCCATGACGTCGGGCACATTGGGGTGTTTTATCTCGTTGGCGATGACTCTTGCGCAGTTGTGGCGGGTCCTGAGTCGAGACCGCCGAGCATTTGCGCAGTTGTGGCGGGTGGGAGAGCGCTCCACCCACCACAACTGCACAAGCAATGACGACGGCGGTGACACAGGTCGTCGGGACCCGCCGGAGCTGCACAAATCTTTGCCGACGCCCCTTCCGCTGGCACACCGATATGCCAGACTTGGACCATGCTTGTAGCCTTCTCAGTTGCCCCAGCCGGAAACGGCGCCACGTCGGTCGAAAACGTCGATGGCTCGGTTCACGACGCAGTGGCCGAGGCCGTCAGGATCGTCAGGGATTCAGGCCTGCCGAACCAGACCGACTCCATGTTCACCACCATCGAGGGTGAATGGGACGAAGTGATGGACGTGGTCAAACGAGCCACCGAGGCGGTCGGCAAGTACGGTAGCCGCGTGTCTTTGGTGCTCAAAGCCGACATCCGGCCTGGCTACAGCGGGGAGCTCACGGGCAAAGTGGAGCGCCTCGAGCAGGCCATCGACGAGATGGACGAGTACCAGGGCCATTCATGACCGGCTGGGCTGCCGTCGAACGCTATCTGGCTGACACTGTGGTCCACCAGGATGAAGCGCTGACCGCGGCCATCGGCGCGACCGCCGCCGCGGGCATGCCCGCCATCGAGGTCACCCCCACCCAGGGCAAGCTCCTGATGCTGCTGGCGACCATCCAGGGCGCCCGCCGCATCCTCGAAATCGGCACCCTCGGCGGGTTCAGTACTATCTGGTTGGCCCGGGGTATCCCCGACGACGGGGTGATTGATACCTGCGAATACGAGCAATCCCACGCGGCTGTCGCGCGCCGGAACGTCGACCGGGCGGGGGTAGGCCGCAAGGTGACGATTCACGTGGGCGCGGCGCTCGACACCCTACCGACGCTCACCGCGCCCTACGACCTGTTCTTCATCGACGCCGACAAGGTCAACAACCCGACCTACCTCGACTGGGCTGTCCGGTTGTCCCGGCCGGGCAGCGTCATCGTTCTCGACAACGTGGTGCGCGGCGGCACCGTGCTGGAGACCGACGGCGACCAGGCGGTGCGGGGCACCCGTGGCGCCCTCGAGCTGCTGGGCCGTCACCCCCGGCTGGAGGCGACGGCCGTCCAGACCGTCGGCTCCAAAGGCTGGGACGGGTTTGCGCTGGCAGTGGTCACCGGCGCCGCGGCATAAACTGAGGTGGTGAATTTCTCTATCCGTCGAGCCCTGCCCGACGACGCCGAAACCTACTCCCGCATTCACCTCCAGGGCCTCCACGAAACCTACGCGCAGATCATGCCGCAGGCGTTCCACGCGCATTACGACGCCGAGCTCCCGGTTCTGATCGCCAGGCGTCGGGAGGCCTTGACGGCGGGCGCGATCAGTTGGGTGGCATTCGACGAGACAGGATCAGCCGTGGGCGTCGCGACCTCGGGCGCGGGGCGGGACGAAGATCGACCTGACTTTGAGTTGCACCATATCTACACGCTCGCAGCGACCCACGGAAAGGCGCTGGGACAACAGTTGCTGGACACCGCTATCGGGGACCGGGCCGCCTATTTGTGGATCCTCAACAACAATCCGCGGGCCGAGCGGTTCTACCGGCGCAACGGGTTTGCGCCGGACGGCACCAGCACGCTCTGCGGTCCCAGCTGGCATCACCGCCCCATGTTCAGGATGCACCGGCAGTGAGCCTTTCCCGGCCGGACCGCTAGCATGACAACCATGCCCACCTTCACGATCCGGCCGTGCGCCCCCGCCGAGGTTGAGACGGTCCTACGGATGAAGAATCTGGCGTGGCGGGAGACATATGCAGGCCAGTTCAGCGATGAAATCTTCGATAAGCTCGACGCCGACGTGGTGTCCGACGCGGCCAGCTGGCAGGAAGGGATCAGGAACGGCGATGCCCCGCCGCTCGTAGGTACCGACGCGGCGGGCCGGGTGATCGGTGTTGGGGGGGGGGGGGGGGAGGGGGGGGGGGGTCATCCGTCAATCACCAATCGGGCTGTGGCGTCCCCG
>NZ_JBTNDE010000015.1:0-94678 GCF_054511155.1 Arthrobacter glycogeni
CCCCCCCCCCCCCCCCCCCCCCCCCCCCCCCCCCCCCCCCCCCCCCCCCCCCCCCCCCCCCCCCCCCCCCCCCCTCCCCCCCCCTCCCCCTTTTCGTCCGCGGCATTGGCGGGATTTGATAGTCGATGAACTCAACGCCGCCTCCAAGGTACGGTCCTCGCGATCACAACCGCGTTGGGCGTGGCGATCCTGGCCGTTGAACGCTTAGTCCGTTGGCAGTTGAGTCGGTTTACTCCAACCCGGCACGCACCGCGTCGTCGAGGCGGCCGCCCCAGGTCAGGGGTGCAGCAATCCGGAACCGCCGTCCAGTGACAACCTCGGGAAAAATGCCGACGAAATGGTCCTTTGTGCCGGCTTCCCACGGGACAAGCAATCGCCCGACGGAGTTGAGTACGTCGGGTGTCCGCTCAAGCTTGTTGGCAGGACCCTTGACGACGACGCTCCAGGCGACCCCGCCATGCTCACTGGTTCCGTCAATTTCCAAAGCGACCCGCTTACCCAAGGCAGAGGCCAGCTTGGTGCCATGGCTCGTCCGAAAAACCAACCTATCGTGATCAACCTTGTAGTTGAGCGGAAAGATTTCGGGCTGATCGTTGGCCCACACGGCGAGGCGACCAAACGCTGTCAGCCGCAGAAGTTCCCAGCACTCGTCGGAGGACAGGGTGTCGGTCTCGGGCACGGGCGCTTCAGTAGTCATGGTTTCGAGCCTATGGCCCCAGCGAATAGGCTCCTAGGGCCAAAAGACCCACCCCAACCGCCCAGTTATTTTAGCAACGCAACGTCAGAGACCAGATCGATGTGCGACTGCATCGCGGCCGCTGCTGCCGCCGAATCGCCGGCACGAATCGCCTCCGCAATCACCCGGTGCGACCTGAGCGACTGCTCCGGCCGGCCTGGCTGACCCAACGACTCAATCCGCGTCTCCAGTACCAGTTCGGCGATAAACGCCATCAGTTGTGCCAGCACAGGGGAGTGGGCAGCAGCCGTGACCGCCTGGTGGAACAACTCATCGCCGTGAGTGCCGCGATCTCCCGCGGCAATTTCAGTAGCCATCGCATCCAACGCGGCATCGATGGCAGTCAGGTCCGCCTCGGTCCGCCGATCGGCAGCCAGCGATGCAAGCTTCACCTCAAGAGTGCTGCGCGCTTCCGCAATCTCCGGCAGCCGGGACTGGTGTTCCCGCAGTTTTCTGATCACCGTCGCCAGGGAAGGCCGGTACACCAGCACCGCCCCGGTGCCGTGCTGGACGTCAATAATCCCCAGCACCTCAAGTGCCACCAGCGCCTGAGCCAACGTGGCCCTCGACACCCCCAGCCGTTCGGCGAGGATCCGCTCAGCCGGCAGGAGATCGCCTGGACCCAGCTGGGCTTCCTCGATGTACACCAGGATCTGCTCCACCAGTTGCTCGTACAGCCGGGGCCGCGGTGCGCGGGCGAGCTGCCGGGGGTCGGGCAGTGCGTTCATCAGCGGTCCTCAACGTCAGCGGGGAGATGTCATGCCAGTGTAGGGGTCGGGAAGGTCACAATTGACAAATGGATCAGTGTCTAACAGTCTAGTCCAGTGCGCAGGTAACGTGCGTCACATCACACTTTCACCGGCGAAAGAAGACCCATGTCCGTCCAACTCCTCTCCATCATCATCCTGGCAGCGATGTTCCTCATCGCGACGCTGCTGCCCGTCAACATGGGCGCCCTCGCCTTCGTCGGCGCTTTCCTGCTGGGTGCGGTCTTCCTCGGCATGGAAACCGATGACATCATCGCCAACTTCCCCGGTGGCCTGTTCCTCACCCTGGTCGGCGTCACCTACCTCTTCGCGATAGCTCAAAACAACGGCACCATCGATCTCCTCGTCAACGGCGCCGTCAAACTGGTCCGTAGCCGGGTGGCACTCATCCCGTGGATCATGTTCATCATCACCGGTGTCATCACGGCAGTCGGCGCCCTCGGCCCCGCGGCCGTCGCCATCATGGCGCCCGTCGCCCTCGGCTTCGCCGCGAAGCACAAGATCAGTCCCCTCCTGATGGGCATGATGGTGGTCCACGGCGCACAGGCCGGCGGTTTTTCGCCCATCGCTGTCTACGGCGTCATCGTCAACGGCATCGTCGCCGACACCGGCTTCGACTACAGCCCCATGGCTCTCTTCCTCTCCAGCCTGATCTTCAACTTCCTTATCGCCGTTGTCCTGTTCCTCGTTCTCGGCGGCAGGAAACTGTTCTCCGCACGGGTTGAGCAGTTCGTCGAAGGCGCGGCCGACGCCCGGATGCGCGCCAGTGTTGGTGCCCGCGCCTCGGGCGCCGACGTCGACTTCCGTGGCACCGGTTCCGGTACCGACTCCCTGAAGGGCAAGACCAACACCAACCCAACTATCAACGACGACGGCGCTGTCGCCACCGAGGGCAAGCAGACCCTGGCGCAGTACGCCACCATTGCCGGCCTGATCGTCCTCGCCGTTGTGGCGTTGGGGTTCAAGGTCGACGTCGGCTTCGTCGCCATCACCGTCGCCGTCGCCCTGGCGCTGATCTCACCACGGTCACAAAAGGGCGCCGTCGAAAAGATCAGCTGGTCAACGGTCCTCCTGATCTGCGGCATGCTGACCTTCGTCGGCGTCCTGCAGGAAGCCGGCACCATCGAATACGTCTCGGACGGCGTCGCCAGCCTGGGCATGCCGCTGCTTGCGGCCCTGCTGATCTGCTACATCGGTGCAGTCGTCTCCGCGTTCGCTTCATCCACAGCGATCCTCGCCGCTTTGATTCCGCTGGCCATCCCGTTCCTGGAATCGGGTGAAATCGGTGCGATCGGCGTCATTGCCGCCCTCTCCATCGCCTCCACAGTGGTCGACGTGTCCCCGTTCTCCACCAACGGCGCGCTCGTGCTCGCGAACGCCCCCGAAGGCACCGACAGGGACCGCTTCTACAAGCAGATCCTTGCCTACGGTGGCATCGTCGTCGTCGTCGGACCGCTAGTCGCCTGGCTGGTCCTGGTGGTTCCGGGCTGGCTCTAAGCCCTGAACCACCGGCAACCGGAAACCCCATTGAGCGGAAAGACCACCATGACCACAGCTACTACCAGCCCCGCAGAGCGGTCCGGCCCACTCGTTGGCACCCTCGTGGTGGACCTGAGCCGCGCGTTGGCGGGCCCGCACGCCGGAATGATGCTGGCCGACCTCGGCGCCCGCGTGATCAAGGTGGAGAACCCCGGTTCCGGCGATGATACCCGCGGCTGGGGCCCACCCTTCGTGGGCCCCGACGACAACCCCCAGGCCACCTACTTCCTGTCCTGCAACAGGAACAAGGAATCCATCGCCCTGGATCTGAAGAGCGACGATGGAAAGAAGGTCCTGACCGCGCTGCTGCAACGGGCCGACGTCGTCGTCGAAAACTTCCGGCCGGGCGTCCTGGACCGGCTAGGGTTCTCCACCGAGGTCATGCACCAGCTCAACCCCCGGCTGGTCATCCTCTCCATCACGGGATTCGGGCACGACGGCCCCGAGTCCAGCAGGAGTGGCTACGACCAGATCCTGCAGGGCGAGGCCGGCCTGATGTCGCTCACCGGGCCCGGTCCGGATGATCCGCAGCGCGTCGGCGTGCCAATCGCCGACCTCCTCTCTGGAATGTACGGGGCATACGGCGCGCTGGCCGCACTCCTGGAACGGGAGAAGACCGGCAAGGGCCAGGTGGTGCGGACGTCGCTGCTCGCCGCGCTGATCGGCGTCCACGCCTTCCAGGGCACCAGAACCACCGTCGCCGGCGAGGTTCCGAAGGCGCAGGGCAACCACCACCCGTCCATCGCGCCCTATGGCCTCTTCGGCTGCGACGCCGGCAAGGTCCAGATCAGCGTCGGCAGCGAAAAGCTGTGGCACACGTTCGCCACGACGTTCGGGATCGACGCGGGCCGTGCCGAGTTCGCCAGCAACGGCGACCGCGTGCGGAACCGTGACCTGCTGATCGGCGAGATTGAAACGGCCTTCGCCGCATACGAGTCCGAGCCCCTGCTGGCGAAGCTCAACGAAGCCGGCATCCCGGCGGGCAAGGTCCGGTCCCTCGACGAGGTGTACGAATGGGAGCAGGTGAAGTCGCAGGGCCTACTGATCGACGTCGAGCACCAGCTACTGGGCACGGTGAGCCTCCCCGGCCCGCCGCTGCGGTTCTTCGATGGCGCGGAGCAGGAAACCACCAACTCCACCCACACGGCGCCGCCACTGCTGGACCAGGATGGCGCCGACATCCGGCGCTGGCTGGACGACGCCCTGGCGAAGGACTCCTAGCATGTCTGTGGCCCAGCCGGTGCGCCATCTGTCGGCGGCGGAACTGATCGACGTCGTGCTCGACCCGGGCACCTTCATCTCCTGGGATGGCCCAGTGGCCGGGCCGCATCACGACGACGGGTATGAACGTGAGCTGCAGGCGGCCCGCGACAGAAGCGGCGTTGACGAATCCGTGCTCACCGGCGAGGGCCTCATCCGCGGCCGGCGCGTGGCAGTGATCGTCTCGGAGTTCAGGTTCCTTGCCGGGTCCATCGGGCTGGCCGCCGCCAATCGGATTGTTGAGGCTGTCGAGCGTGCCACCCGTGAGAAGCTGCCCCTGTTGGCCGGACCCGCGTCGGGCGGGACCCGGATGCAGGAGGGCACGCTCGCGTTCCTCTCGATGGTGAAGATTTCGGCCGCGGTCCGCACCCACCGGCGGGCCCGGTTGCCGTACCTGGTGTACCTGAGGCATCCCACCACCGGCGGCGTCATGGCGTCCTGGGGCTCACTCGGCCACGTGACAGTCGCGGAGCCGGGAGCCCTGCTCGGTTTCCTCGGCCCGCGGGTCTACGAGGCGCTGTACGGCACCCCGTTCCCCGAGAAGGTGCAGGTCGCAGAAAACCTCTACGACAAGGGGCTGATTGATGCCGTGGTCCCTCCGGAACTACTACCTGAGATCGTTGACCGGGCGTTGAACGTGCTGACCCGGCGGGCCAGCGAGCCCGTGGCGCTACCGGCAACCGTCGACGTCGTACCCTCCCCGGTCGGTGCCTGGACCTCCATCGAGATCTCCCGTAACCGGCGTCGACCCGATCTGCGGCGGCTGCTCGGCTGGGCTGCCCAGGATGTGCTGCCGCTCAACGGCACCGGCCAGGGCGAAAAGGATCCCGGCCTGCAATTGGCGCTGGCCCGCTTCGGCAGCCAGTCCTGCGTGGTGCTCGGCCATAACCGGTCCCGATCCACTTCGGAGAGTGCAATGGGACCCGCGTCGCTGCGCGAGGCTCGACGCGGGATGAGACTGGCCGAGGAACTCGGACTGCCGTTGCTGACGGTGATCGATACGGCCGGCGCGGCCCTGTCCAGGGAAGCCGAGGAGGGCGGCCTTGCCGGCGAAATCGCCCGTTCTCTCTATGACCTCATCGGGCTGCGGTCGCCGACGGTCTCGGTGCTGCTCGGCCAGGGTGCCGGCGGGGGAGCGTTGGCGCTTCTCCCGGCAGACCGCACCATCGCCGCCCACCACGCGTGGCTGTCGCCGCTCCCGCCCGAAGGGGCGAGCGCCATCATGCACCGCAGCACCGAGTTCGCACCGGCGCTGTCCGAGGCGCAGGGCGTCAACGTGGCCTCGCTGCACGCCAATGGTCTGGTCGACCACATCGTGGACGAGCGCGACGACGCCGCAGACGAAGCCAAAGCCTTCTGCCGGCGGATGGGCGCCGCCATCGAGTACGAGCTGTCGGCGCTGGCCGGGGCAGCCATCGACGGGCTGCTGACGACCAGAACAGCCAAGTACCGCGGCCTCGGACTGTGAAATGGCCCTGCCTTTGTTGCGGGTAGCCCGTCCGGATGGCATAGTTCGAACCGTGTGGGCCCCGACGACGCAGCAGCGTCGCTGGTCTCGAACCGCACACTTCACTTAACGGCGAGGTCTCATGTTGAACAGCACTACGCTCGATCCGGCCGATTCCCCAGTGATGGATCAGGCGGGCTCCCCTCCTTTGACCGAGCTTCTTCTGCGGACCGCTGATGGGGAGCAACCGGCCTTCACGGCCCTGTACGAGGTCACCTGCAAACGGGTGTACGGGCTGGTGTTGCGGGTCATCAAGAACCCCGCAATCGCCGCGGAAGTGGTTCAGGAGGTCTACCTTCTCCTCTGGACGTCGGCCGGCCAGTTTGACGCCGATCGCGGGTCGCCGCAGAGCTGGATCTTCACTCTTGCTCACCGCCGGGCCGTCGACAGGGTGCGCAGTGAGCAGAGCTCGATCGGGAGGGATGCGGCGTACAGTCAGCGTGCGGCCGCTGTGGGGCAGGACAGTGTCGAGGATACGGTCCACCACACGATGATGTCTGAGAGCGTCAGGAAATGTCTGGCGTCTCTCACCCCTCGCCAGGCTGAGGCCATCAATCTTGCCTACTATGGGGGGCTCACGTATGTGCAGGTCGCCGAAACGCTACAGATCAAGCTACCCACGGCAAAGTCGCGAATCCAGGCTGGCCTGATCCGCCTTCGCAACGCGATGGAAGCCGACGGCTACGACGCGCACTCCCGATGAGCCTGGAGAGGAGATAATCGATGGATCCCTACCTGCAGCAGTGGTTCGCGCGCCTTGCCGCAGTGAACTCCGGCCTTGACTTCGACTCTGCCTGGATTTACTACACCGGCATCGGCGGTTCCTGCGATCTGGTCGAATTCACTGCGTACCTTCATGGTCTGATGCAACTCGACGACCTCCAGCGGGACATGGTCTCGCATGCCATCAATGAGATGCTCGACGACGTCAACTCACCGGTGCGGCGTGCCGCGTACACCACCGACGACATTTCCCTCGCGACCGGGGTTCCCGTCGAAAGCAGCTTCGACAGCTGGACGGATACGGCGCTGCGACGGCTCATGACGACGTCGGCCGCGTTATTCCCGATGGACCGGGACGAGGCCAGGCGGTTACGGTCACTGCGCCGCACCGGCCTGATGGAAACCGCCCGCGAGGAGCGGTTCGACAGGATCACCCGGGAGGCCCAGGCAGTCTTTCGCGTCAGTTCGGCCTCGATCGCGTTGATCAGCCAGCACCGCCAGTTCATCAAATCGGTGGCGGGCCCGATCGGCTCGAATGTCCCGCGCCGGGTTTCCTTCTGCGACCAGACCATTCGGAACAACCGGGTGCTGGTCGTTCCCGACGCGCTGGTCGACGGAAAATTCCGCGACAACCCTCTGGTGCAGCTGAAACCCCACATCAGGTTCTATGCAGGGCTTGCGCTCCGCGGGCCGGACGGTTGGCCCATCGGCACGTTATGCATTATCGATGATCGCCCGCGCAGCTTCTCCAGCACCGACGGACTGGTATTGGAGCGGTTGGCCGCCAAGGCCCAGGAAGAACTGGATTCATCACCGGCGTAGCCGCGGGTGCGAACCCTGTTCGCGGGCGCCAGGAGTGAAACGGGAAACATCGTGAGTGACGCGGGAGACTTTATCGATGCCGCCCTGCAGCGTGAGGCCTCGTGGGAACGGGCGGCGGACCAGGGCGATGGCCTCCGGGTCTACGGCTCGTCGGTGGGCGCCGTGCGCGGCACGGTCCGCGATGCGTTTCGCCGCTACCGGGGAATGGATCACGACGCCGTGCTGTCGCTGAGTTCCGAACTGTGGTCCGTCCCGGTGTTCGAGCGTCGGCTGGCGGCCGTCGTGGTGCTGCAATCGAAGGGGTCCCTCCTTCAGGTCACCGATCTGACCCGCATTGAAGGGTTCCTGAGGCTTGCGGGCCGAGCGGACCTCACCGACCAGCTTGCCATCGACGTGGTGGGTCCCCTGATTGATCGGTTGCCGCCACGGGACAGGGAGCGTGCGGCTGTCGTGCTGGACCGGTGGGCGAGCGACGTCGACCCCTGGCTCAGCCGGGCGGCGCTGCTTTCACCCCTGCGGCCCCTGCGTGCTGGCGGCGGGGACTGGGACGGCCATGTTCGGCGGGCCAAGGCAGCGAGAGCGGCGAGCCGGGAAGGAACAGGGCACGACGTCGTCGGCCAGGCCATTGAACTGATGGGCGCCGCATGGGCAAAGGCCCGGCCGGGGCTGAGCATCCCGCCGACATGAGCGAGTGGTCCACCCGCGTAGAGTCGTAGGTGAGACGACGCCGTCGTCCAGCTATCAGAGGAGTACATCATGGGCCTGAGCGACACGATCAAGAACGCCATTGGAAAACTGGCTAGCGGCAACCGCGGAACCACGGGTGGACATGCCGGCGGCAGCACCGGTGGGAAAACTGGCGGCTCCGCGAGCGCGGGCATTACCTCCAAGATCCGTAGCTTCCTCAACCGGCGCTAAATCCGGGGGGCTTTTTTCATGGCAAGTTCGTACTACCGTTCCCTGGGTGAGAGCAGCTTCGAATCGACCATCCATGCTCAGGGCGCCTGGAACCCCAAGGAACAGCACATGGCGCCAGCTGCGGGGCTGCTGGCTCATTGCCTTGAGCAGTTCAGCCCCCGCCCGGATTTGCGGATGGCACGGCTGAGTTTTGACATTCTCGGGATGATTCCCGGCGGGTCGTTCGACGTCATCGTCAAGGTGGTCAGGCCTGGCAGGACCATTGAGCTGCTGGAAGCCGAGATGATCTCCGATGGACGGACGGTAATCCGTGCGAAGGCGTGGCGGCTCGCGAAGGCTGACAGCTCTGCCGTAGCGGCCATCGAGGACGCGCCGATGCCCGGACCTGAGTCGGCCGGCCCGTTTGCCGAGATGACCGCCTGGCCCGGCGGCTACATCGAATCGCTGGAGTTCCGTGTGGTGGATGGACACCGCCCCGGACGCGGGCGGGTCTGGCTGCGGACGCCGCACCAAGTGGTTGAAGATTTTCCGACAACGGACCTGGTCCGGCTGATCGGCCTGATCGACACCGCCAACGGCGTGTCAGCCCGAGTCGCACCGGGGCTGGGAAGCTGGATGTTCCCCAACCTTGACCTGCAGGTCCACCTGTACCGGGAACCGGCAGGCGAGTGGCTCGGCCTGGAGACGAGCGTCAGTTTTGGCACCGACGGCATTGGGCTGACCTCTGCGGTGCTGCATGACGTCGCCGGGCCCTTTGGGCGTGCCGAGCAGATTCTGACGATCAGGAAGTTGTAGCACTGCAACTAGGATGGAGTGGGGAAACACCACCAGTCGATCCAAAGGAGCACACACGATGGAATACCGGAAGCTTGGAAACAGCGGCACTGCCGTCTCGGCATATGCACTTGGCACCATGACCTTCGGGGCCGAAGCGGATGAGGCGACCTCGCATCAGATCCTGAGCGGCTACGTGGCGGCGGGTGGCAATTTCATCGACACCGCCGACGTGTACACGGCAGGCGCCTCGGAGACGATCATCGGCTCCTGGTTGGCCAAGAACCCGACCGAACGGGACCAGATGGTCCTGGCGTCGAAGGGCCGCTTCCCCATGGGCGACGGCGTCAATGATCTGGGGTTGTCCCGCCGCCACCTCCGCCGGGCGCTGGACGACTCCCTTGCCCGGCTGGGAGTGGACCACATCGACCTGTACCAGGTGCACTCCTGGGATCCGTTGACCCCGCTCGAAGAGACCCTCGGCTTCCTCGAGGACTCGATCAGCAACGGCAAGATCGGGTACTACGGCTTCTCCAACTACCTGGGCTGGCAGCTGACCAAGGCCGTCATGATGGCGAAAATCCACGGCTGGAACGCACCGGTCACCCTGCAGCCCCAGTACAGTCTGCTGGTCCGCGAGATTGAGTCGGAAATCGTTCCGGCAGCGCTCGACGCCGGCATCGGTCTCCTGCCCTGGTCACCCCTCGGCGGCGGCTGGCTGACAGGCAAATACCAGCGCGACACCTCCCCGACCGGAGAGACCCGGCTCGGCGAGAACCCCGAGCGCGGAATGGAGGCCTGGAAGGAACGCAACGCCAAGGAACGCACCTGGCGCATCATCGACACGGTCGTGGAGATCGCCGCCGAGCGCGGAGTCACCGCGTCGCAGGTGGCCCTCGCCTGGGTTGCGCAGCAGCCGGCTGTCACGGCGGTGATCCTCGGTGCGCGGAACACCGCCCAGCTCACCGACAACCTGGGCGCCGACGTCGTGAAGCTCACCGCCGGGGAGGTTGACCGGCTGAGCACAGTCAGCGCTTCTGAGGTCGCAGACTACCCCTACGGTGTGCCGGGCCAGGAGCAGCGCAGCCGCATGCTCGACGGCGGGCGCTGACCCGGGGCGGGGCGGGCGGCGGAATGTTCACGCCCCGTCAGCGGTTAGCAGTGAGTACCAACCCGTTGAGGGAACCTCAGAGAAAGGCCAGCACCATGGCAAAGGCAATGTGGAACAACGTGGTCATCGCGGAGTCAGACGAGACGGTCATGGTGGAGGGGAACCACTACTTCCCCCGGGACTCGGTCAAAACCGAATATCTCACCGACAGCGCCATGTCCACTGTGTGCCCGTGGAAGGGGACAGCGAGCTACTTCTCGCTGGAAGTCGACGGCACCGTCAACGACGACGCCGCCTGGACCTACCCCGAGCCGAAGGCCAAAGCGGAGAACATCCGCGATCATGTGGCCTTCTGGCGCGGAGTGACCGTCACCGACTGACCCGTTCCCGCCGGGGTCAGGGCAGCGGTGGCAGCCTGGTCCGATACAACCAGGGCTTCAATAACCCTGCGGCGTCGAAGCCTGCGACCCCGGCACAGACATTGTCCGCCACGGCGACCAGATCCGCGGTGGTGACGCTGCGGTGCCTGAACTGAGTGGTCCATGAGCGCAGCAACGTGAAGAAGAGCTGATCCCCGGCTGCCGTTCTGAGTGCATGCAGGGCGAGGGCGCCTCGCTTGTAGACCCGATCGTCGAACATGCGTACTGCCCCAGGATCGCCGATCACCAGGTCTTCCGGCTCGGCCGCCAGCTTGCGCCAGGCGTCTGCTGCTCGCTGCGCCGCCGAAAGGTTTCCCGACTTTTCGGACCACAGCCATTCGGCATAGGAGGCGAATCCCTCATGTAACCAAATGTCCCGCCAGGAATCCGCTGTCAGTGAGTTGCCGAACCACTGGTGGGACAGCTCATGGGCGATGAGCCGCTGGGATTCCCACCCGATGGTCAGGTGGTTCCGCCCAAGGATCGACAGTGACTGGGCTTCCAGCGGGATCTCCAGGACATCATCGGTGACCACCACCGTGTAGGCCTCAAAGGGATACGGCCCAAAGAGATCGATGAAGGTACTCATCATTTCCGGTTGGCGGACCAGGGCACGGCGTGCAGTCTCGCGTAACCCGGCCGGTGCGGCAGTGAACTGGGGGACGGGGGAGGTGCTGGAGCGGTCCAGCTGGTATCGCCCGATCTGCACCGTCGCCAGGTAGGTCGCCATCGGTTCGGGCTGGTCGTACACCCAGGTGCCGCGGCTGGACCGGGGGGTGTGGGAAACCAGCCGCCCGTTGCAGATGGCACGGTAGTTTGCGTCGGTGGTCACCGCGATGCGGTACGTGGCCTTCTGGCTGGGCAGGTCGTTGCAGGGGAACCAGGAGGGGCTGCCGGTGGGCTGTCCCGCGACCAGGACGCCGTCGGTCAGTTCCTCCCAGCCCAGCTCACCCCAGACGCTTCTCAGGGGCAGCGGGTTCCCACCGTATCTAATGTCGAGGGTGAACTCCTGGCCACCGGTGAGCGGTTCACCCGGGGTCACGACCAGGCGGGAACCCCTCGCGCTGACGCGCAGCACCCGTCCTTCGCCGAGACTGACCTTGGTGACCTTCAACCCGGCCAGGTCCAGTTCAATCCGGCGCAGGAGACGGGACGGCGGTCCGGCGGCACGGCCGGTGACGACGGCGCGGCCCACCAACCGGTTGCTGGCCAACCGGTAGTCAAGGTCAAGGTCGTAGTGCAGCGCCGTCCAGTCCGGGGAGCCGTGACCGGGCGTATAGGGATCGGGGCCGAGGGCGCTGCTGGCCCGCTTCCCGTCGACAGCCTGCGTCATGGAGCGGCCACCGGCCGTTTCCAGGGGCTGACCGGGTTACCGATCCAGTAACTCCCGGCGGGGACCGTCTCACCGCGCATCACCAGCGATGCCGGTCCAACGGTTGAACCCTGGTCCAGGCGGGCAGCGGGAAGTATCACTCCGTGCGGTCCCATCGTTGCGCCATCCTTCAAGGTTACGGTGTCCATCGACATCACCCGATCGTGGAACAGGTGGGTCTGGATAACGCACCCCCGGTTCACCGTGACGCTGTCACCGAGGGTGACCAGATCGGCTTCCGGCAGCCAATAACTTTCGCACCACACCCCATGACCGATCTTGGCGCCCAGCGCCCTCAGCCACCACACGAGCGTGGGGGTGCCGCTGGCGGCCCGCGCAAACCAGGGGGCGGTCACCGTCTCAATAAACGCATCAACCACCTCGTTGCGCCAGATGAAGGAGCTCCACAGCGGATGCTCACCGGCACTGATCCGGCCCACCAGCAACCACTTCACGACGACGGCGCTCACCGCGGCCAGCCCCCCGGCGGTCAGCATCACCACACCGCTGAGCAGGGCGGCCACTGGATACCCCCAGCGGACGGCGACGGCGTCGAGTCCCACGAGCACCAGCACAGCGATGGTCACGGTGAGCAGCGTCGCGGCGAGCCGACAGACCTCCCACGCACCCCGTGCCACCTTGAGGCGCCGTGGCGGGTCAAAGGTCCGCGTCTGGTCGGCATCCATCTGGGTGCGGCGCAACCGGACCGGTGGGCTGCCCAACCAGGAGGTTCCCGCCTTGGCTTTGGCTGGGGTAGCCGACAGCACGGCGACGAGGGAGTTCTTGGGCACCCGGCGACCCGCGGCGGTCATCCCCGAATTACCGAGGAAAGCCCGCTTCCCGATCTTCGCCGGGGCCACCTTCATCCAGCCCCCGCCGAGCTCGTAGGAGGCCACCATCGTGTCGTCGGCGAGGAAGGCGCCGTCGCCAATGGTCGTCATCTTCGGGACCAGCAGCACTGTCGAAATCTCGACGTTCTTCCCCACCGACGCCCCGAGCAGTCTCAGCCACACCGGCGTGAAGAGACTTGCGTACAACGGGAAAAGGAGGTCGCGTGCCAGGTCGAGGACCCGTTCGGTGGCCCAGACCTGCCAGCCGACCCGGCTGCGGACCCGGTGATATCCCTCCCGCAGACCGACGCCGAGCAGCCGCACTGCGGCAAGGATGAGCAGCATCGTTGCCACAAACCAGAGCAGGCCGGCCGCGGGCACGGACCAGAGGAGTTGCGGCAACGCGCCGGAAAGGGTGGGGGAGCCGCGCAGGGCGGCAATGAGGGGAAGCGCCGCGATCGCAGCGGCCAGATAGGGGATCCCGGCGAGCACTCCCGAAGCGGCCGCGAACGCTGGGAAGCTGATGGTGCGGGACGACGACGGTGGGGCATCGGGCCAGATGGGTTTGGCCTTTCCCACCCGGGTCGCGGGGGATCCTGCGTACTGCTGACCGGGCCGGACCTTCCCCAGCACGGCAGAACCTGGTGCAACCTGGGAGTCGGCGCCGATTCGCGCGCCGGGCATCAGCGTGCTCCGGGTACCGACGACCGCGCGTTCCCCGACGCTGACCCTGCCAATGTGGACCAGGTCGCCGTCGACCCACCAGCCGGAAAGGTCAACTTCGGGTTCAACGGAGCTACCGCTGCCGAGGTGGAGCATCCCGGTGACCGGTGGAACCGAGTGGAGGTCGACGTCGCGCCCGATCTTTGCACCCAGGGCCCTGGCGTAATAGGTGACCCACGGCGCGCTGGCCAGGCTTACAGCGGCCGCCATGTCGGCGATCTGCTCGGCGAGCCACAGTTTGAGGTGCACCCTGCCGCTGCGGGGGTAGCTTCCCGGCCGGACGCCGCGGAGCAGGATCCGGGCGGCAGCCACGGAGATTCCCATCCGGCCGAGCGGGCTCACGAAGACCGTCCAGCTGGCGAGGATCCACCACCAGGACACGGTCGGTGCGGCTGACACGCCGGCGACGGCGAGCACCTGGTTGATGATCATCAGATAGGTCAGCCAGCGCATGCCGACCAGCAGGTGGAGCGGGAGCCCCATCAGGGTCTGGAACACCTGGGCTTTTCGGGTGGTGCGGGCGACATGTCGTTCAACCCTGATCGTTCCGCCAACCGGCTCCGAATGGCGCACCATCTCGATCAGGGCGCCCACCCGCGGATGAGCGTAGATATCGGCCACCGTGACGGTGGGATAGTGCTGCCGCAGGGCTGAAACCAGTTGCGCCGCTGACAGGCTGCCGCCGCCATAGGCGAAGAAGTCGGCGTCCAATCCCGACGCCGGCAGACCGAGCACCGCAGTCCACTGATCTACCACCCATTGGGCTTCGTCGTTGAGCAGCGGCACGTCGCCGTCGCCAGCCTGGGCCAGCGGCCAGGGCAGGGCCGCCCGGTCCACCTTCCCGCTGGTCTTGGTGGGAAGGGAAGCGGCCTCGCTGAGCATCGGGATGAGCGCTGCGGGTAGTGAACCGGCGAGCTGGGAGCGTAGGCTCGGCAGGTCGAGCGGCGCACCCGCTGGCACCAGATAGCCCACCAGCACTTGGTTGCCGGCGGCGGTGGTCTGCACTGCCGCAGCGGCGCCGGCGACGCCGGGGAGGGACTGCAGGGCGGCGTCGACTTCGCCGAGCTCAATGCGCCTCCCGCCGAGCTTGACCTGTTCATCGGCGCGTCCCATGAATTCCAGGCCGGCCGGGTCAAACCTGACCAGGTCACCACTGCGGTACGCCCGGTCCCAGCCCAGCGACGGCATGGCGGCGTACTTCTCCTTGTCCTTCTGCGGATCAAGGTATCGGGCCAGACCGACTCCGCCAATGATCAGCTCGCCGATGTCCCCTGCGGCCACCGGGACGCCCGAGCCGTCGACGACGGCGAGGTCCCAGCCGTCCAGGGGGAGGCCGATGCGCACCGGGCCGGGACCGCCCAACAGGGCGGCGCAGGCGACGACTGTCGCCTCGGTGGGGCCATAGGTGTTCCACAGTTCCCGGTCGTCGGTGGCGAGCCGCGCTGCCAATTCGGGAGGGCAGGCTTCGCCGCCGAAGATGAGCAGTCTGACCGCTTCAAGCGACTCGACCGGCCAGAGGGCGGCGAGGGTGGGCACCGTGGAGACCATGGTGATGCCGTGGGTGATCAGCCAGGGACCCAGATCCATGCCCGAGCGGACGAGTGCCCGTGGGGCGGGAACCAGGCATGCACCGTTGCGCCAGGCGAGCCACATCTCCTCACAGGACGCGTCGAAGGCCACCGAAAGTCCGGCGAGGACGCGGTCGGTGGGGCCTGCAGGTTCGGCCTGCAGGAACAACCGGGCTTCGGCGTCGACAAAGGCTGCCGCCGAGCGGTGGGTGACCGCAACCCCTTTGGGCGTTCCGGTGGACCCGGAGGTGAAGATGATCCACGCGTCATCGTCCGGGCGGGGCATGCGCGGTGTCGTGAACGGCGCATTCCTGCCCTTCTGCACCACCGGCGCGCGCCCCGCCCTGATAATTCCGGCGACGCCCGCCTCGGAGAACACGAGTTTGGCGCGCTCGTCGGGGTCGTCGGCGTCGACCGGGACGTAGGCGGCTCCGATCAGCAGAGTACCGAGGATGGCGATATACAGCTCGGCGGTGCCGGACGGGATCCGGATGCCGATCCTGTCCCCGGCACCCAGCCCGGCCAGGTGAAGCTCCTTCCCCATGGCACGGACGCTGGACAGTAACTCGGCGTAACTGAGGCTGGTGGCGCCGTCGTCGAGCGCTGAGGCGTCAGGAAAAGCCTCCGCCGTAGCGGTGAGGATGTCGATCAGGGTGCGCGGCTGCGGGGCCGCTGACCGGCGGGAAAGTTGCGGGGTATGCGGCGTCACCTGATAAGTGTCCCACCCGGGAACGCTGCGCGCGGCGGCTACACGCCGTCGTCGTGCAGCGGTGTACCGCGCTGGCTGATGCGCCTGATGGTTGAGCAGGCTGCAGCGCAAATACCGGCGGTCAGGACGGTGCCCCAGACGGTGTCGATGAGGAGCATCTGTGCCGGCCAGTCGCGGAGGGTCGCGGCATTGGTGAAGCCGTAGGTGCCGTAGGCGGCGAAGCCGAGGACCGCGCCGGATAGTGCAGCAGCTTTCAGGCTGTCCTTCTCCAGGGCGGGCCGGACGGCGAGCCAGCAGGCTGCCGCAGCGTAGGCAAGATAGAACACCACCGCATACCCGAGTGATGCCTGTTCGGCCATCAGCGGTCCGATCCAGCCCCGGTACGTTCCCGCCATCGCGAGCAGCCAGGGGATGTCGAACAGCAGGAAAAAAGCGGCCACCACCGCTGTGTCGCGGGCGAACCGGATCATGCGAACACCAGGTACGTGACCAGGGTGATCAGGGCCGTCAGGGCGGTGCCCCAGGCGAGGTCGACGGCGACCAGGACGGCCGGCCACCGTTTGAGCGTTGAGGCGTTGGTGAGGTCATAGGTCGCGTAGGCGAAGAAGCCCAGCGCCCCACCATAACCCAACGCCGCCCACCAGGACTCGGCGGCCAGTGCGGGTTGGACGGCGAACAACACGATGCCGGCTACATAGATTAGGTAGAACGCCGCCGCGTAGAGAAAATTGGGTCTGTCGGCAAGCTGGTCGCCCAGCTGCTGACGATAGAAGGTGCTCATTGATTTGAGCCAGATTGCGTCGAGCAGCAGGAATGTCGCTGCGGCGACCAGAAACTGCAGGAAGACCATGGACAGGAGCCTAACCTAGATGACCGGGACGGACCTGCTGGTGGTGCGCGACGGCGCTTCGGCCGGGGCTGCGGCAGATCTCGCGGAGGGCATTGGGCTGCTGCGCGCCGTGGCTGCGGGGCAGCGGCCCGCCACACTGCGGCTGTACCGGCCCGAACCCACCCTGGCCTTTGGGCAACGGGACACCCGGTTGGCCGGGTTCGCGTCAGCTGAGGCTGCTGCGCGGTCGCACGGGTTTGAGCCGCTGGTCCGCCGGGCGGGCGGCCGGGCTGCTGCCTACCACCGCGGGTGTTTGGTGATTGATCATGTCGAGCCGCAGAGCGATGCGGTTGCCGGGTCTCGGAAACGTTTTGCCGGATTTGGTGGACTCCTTGCGTCAGCACTGCGCTCGGTGGGTGTGGACGCGGCTGTAGGGGAGATTCCCGGCGAATACTGCCCCGGCGAGTACAGCGTGCATGGGGTGAGTGCGGGTGGGCAACGTCTGAAGCTGGTCGGGACGGCCCAGCGGGTGGTGTCCGGTGCGTGGCTTTTTTCTTCGGTGGTCGTGGTGGAAAATTCGGCTCCGATCCGGGCGGTGCTGACGTCGTCGTACGCCGCGATGGGACTGGACTGGGACCCCGCCACGGCCGGCGCTGCCAACGATCTCGTCCCCGGGGTGACCGTCGACGACGTCGGGCGTGCCATCCTGGCCGCCTACCGGCACGCAGGCTACACCCTTCAGCTGTCGGAGGCTTCCGCAGCCCTCCTGCCCGGCGTATCCTGACTCCAGGATGACCGTTCGGAGCTGATCGAAGCCGGTGTGGAGGCAGGGTATGGCACGAACCGCAGACCCGCAGGCGCGGTCAGTGATGCTGGTGGTCGCCCACCCCGACGACGACGCCTACGGACTGGCGGGAAGCGTCGCGTTGCACGCGGCTGACCCAGGTTTCCGGTTCACGCTGGTTCATGCGACCGACGGTGCTGCGGGGGAAATCCCACCGGATTTTCCGGCCACCCGGGAGTCCCTGGGCGCGGTGCGTCGGGGCGAGTGCCGCAACGCCTGGCGAGCGCTGGGACGTGTTCCCGACCGGCACATCTGGCTGGACTACGCGGACGGGGCGCTGGCCGCGGTGCCCTTTGAGGAACTGGTGGACCGGATCGGTGCCCTGTTGGAGGAGGAACACCCCGATGTGGTGGCCACCTTCGGGCCGGACGGGATCACCGGGCACCCCGATCACATTACGGTGGGGCGGGCCACCGATGAGGCCTTTCATCGACGCCGGGCTGCCGGTGGGCCGGGGCTGCGCAGACTGCTCCACGGGGCCATGAAAGCGTCAACGTTTGAGCGCTGGAATGCCGCACGGGTGCGTGCGGGCAAGGAAGCCTGGGATCCGTCCAGGGTTTATCACCTGCGCGGTGTGCCCGACGAATCGATTGGCCTGGAGGTGGACACCACAGCCGTGGCCGACCGGATCGTCGCCGGGCTGTCGCAACACCGGAGCCAACTCCATCTGATCTCGGATCCCACCCGCAGCGCCGGCGACTGGCGGCGGACCGTCGGCCGAGAGTTTTTCGTCGTCGCCTGGCCGCCCCGGACGTCCAAGGATCCGGTGCTCCACGACATTTTCGAGGGGCTCTAGGGTTTGGATCTAAGCGACGACCGCCCCGCGGCTAGGTAGTGGCCACGGGGCGGTCGTCGTCGTTGTGCTGTTGAGCTTTAGTGGCCGCGCTTGATCCACTCATCAAGGGATGGTGCTTCGGCGCCGACCGTCGTCGAGTCGCCGTGCCCGGGGCGCACCACAGTCTCAGCCGGGAGGCTGAGCAGGCGGTCGCGGATGGACTCGATGATCGTCGGGAAGTCGCTGAAGGACCGGCCGGTGGCACCCGGACCACCCTGAAACAGCGTGTCGCCGGTGAACACCGTGCCCGCCTCCTTCAGGTAGAAACTCACCGACCCGGGGGAGTGTCCGGGGGTGTGCAGCGCCTTGAGGGTGACGCCAGCCACCTGGAACTCGTCGCCGTCGTTGATCTCCTGGTCCGGCGCGGTGCCGGGGTAGACCTGGTCCCACAGCATCCGGTCGGCGGAGTGCAGATGGATTGGAGCCTTGACGGCCTCGTGCACGTCCCCGACGGAGCGGATATGGTCATCGTGCCCGTGGGTCAGCAGGATGGCTCGCACCGGCCGGCCGTTGATCTGCTCGACGATCGCGTCGGCGTTGTGGGCTGGGTCGATGACGATGCACTCGGTGTCGTCGCCGATGATCCAGACGTTGTTGTCAACATCCCAGGTGCCGCCGTCGAGGGAGAAGGTCCCGGACGTGACGAGGTGTTCTACACGGGCGGCCATCAGAGTTCCACCACCGAACGGAGCACCGAACCGTCGTGCATTTTGTCGAAGGCTGCTTCGACCTGGTCCAGGGTGATGCGCTCGGTAACGAACGCGTCGAGGTTCAGGTTGCCCTGCTGGTAGTGGCTGACCAGCATCGGGAAGTCCCGTGACGGGAGGCAGTCTCCGTACCATGAGGATTTCAGGGAGCCGCCGCGGCCGAAGATGTCGAGGAGTGGGAGTTCCAGCATCATGTCGGGGGTGGGGACGCCCACGAGCACCACTGTGCCAGCGAGATCGCGGGCGTAGAAGGCCTGCTTGTAGGTTTCGGGGCGGCCGACGGCGTCGATCACCACGTTGGCCCCGTTGCCGTCGGTGAGTGCCTGGATGGCCTCGACTGCGTCCTGGTTCTTGGAGTTGACCGTGTGGGTCGCTCCGAGCTTCCTGGTGGCTTCGAGTTTCCGGTCGTCGATGTCGACGGCGATGATCGTCGTCGCGCCCGCAAGCTTGGCGCCAGCGATGGCTGCGCTGCCCACTCCGCCGCAGCCGATGACTGCTACCGAGTCGCCACGGCGGACGTTTCCGGTGTTGATGGCGGCGCCGATGCCTGCCATGATGCCGCACCCCAGCAGGCCAACGGCCGCGGCATCCGCAGCCGGATCCACCTTGGTGCACTGGCCGGCTGCGACGAGGGTCTTCTCAGCGAAGGCGCCAATGCCCAACGCGGGGGACAGTTCGGTGCCGTCCTCGAGGGTCATCTTCTGGGTGGCGTTGTGGGTGTTGAAGCAGTACTGGGCCTCGCCGCGGCGGCAGGCACGGCATTCTCCGCACACCGCGCGCCAGTTGAGGATGACCCGGTCGCCAAGCTTCACCTCGGTGACATCGGGTCCGACGGCGCTGACCACGCCGGTGGCTTCGTGGCCGAGGAGGAACGGGTAATCGTCGCTGATGCCACCCTGTTTGTAGTGCAGGTCGGTGTGGCAGACGCCGCAGGTGAGGATATCCACCAGCGCTTCACCCGGTCCCGGATCGGGCACGAGAATGGTCTCGATGCCCGCTGGTGCGTTCTTTTCCCTGACAACTACGGCTTGGACTCTATGAACCATTTCTACACGGTCCTTTCAGTTGGGTACCTGGCGGTTATCCCAAGCATAGGCACGGACACCGACAGCGGTTCAATCAGGTGATTTCTGCCCCGCTCTGGGTGGGGCTTCACGCTCATCAGGCGGGGGAGCATACTGAAGTTCATGCGGGTGGATTGGCTCTGCGGTGAGGGGTGGTGTGGCTGATGGGGCGGTATCTATTGGCATCGAGCACGGCAGCTGGTATCGCTTTGCTAGGAGGATGTGGCTCCCAGGGCGATTCACCGGTGGTGGCCACCTGGCTTTTGGCAAGTCCGGATGAGGTGTCGCCGGCCTCAACGAGTTTAAAGTTGGGTGTGGAACGGGCGGCCTGCTCGAATGGCGTGACGGGCACGGTGCTGGACCCGGAACTCACCTATGAGGCCGATCGAATTGTCATTGAGACCTATGTTGAGCCCATACCTGGCCGCGAAACCGTGACCTGTCAGGGCAATAATGTGGTCGCGGTGACGGTCAATCTCACCGAACCCGTGGGAAACCGGGATCTGGTCGACGGTCTCTGTCTGGACGTGAATGCGGTTCCTGCGACGTACTGCGGCGAGGACGACGGCGTGCGCTGGGCCGTGCGCGAGCCGTCAGCATCAGCGATCTGGCGGCTACCCAAGGGCGAGGAGGTCTCGCCGAGTTCAACAAGTTTCCGGGTTGACGTGACTCGGATAGGTTGCTCGGGCGGGGTGACCGGACCTGTGCTGGAGCCCAAGATCACCTACGAAGAGGACCGAATCGTGATCAAGACCGACGTTGGGGCGTTGCCTGAGGCCGGCTATAACTGTCCCAGCAACGACATGGTCCAGCTAACTGTGGAACTGGCAGAACCGGTTGGCGCTCGGAGATTGATCGATGGGGGCTGCCTGGCGGGGGAGGCTGTCACCACAACCCTCTTTCAGAACGACGGCGTACGAGCTCCGTGGCCTCCACCTGCTGGGTCCTGAGAAGACAGTTCGCCGTTACCAATGCGGACCTTTTGTTGTGTTCGCTGTGGGCGTAATGCGGTCCTGGCTTCTGTCCTCTTAGCGGGCTAGGAATGTCGGTGGCGGGTGATGGGATGGGGGTATGAAGCAGCAGGAGAAGGCTGGCCACAACCGGAGCATCGCTGAGGTGTTTTCCGCCAGTCTTGGTGGTCCGGCGGGCCCTGGTTTTCCGGGTGGTTCGGGGTCGTTGGCGTTGATGGATCCGTCGTGGAGTCCCGGTGAGGTCGCGGGTGTCTTACGGCGAGTGGGTAAGTCCGCGCGGGCTCACCGGTTCGCGGCCAACACTGCACCCACCCCGGCGGAGCTGGCTGGGCCCGCATCACTGGTCGGCATGCTGCTGCCACGGGACACTGTTGAGGGCGCGCCTGAAGAACCAGCGGAGCAGCCGGCTGACGGCCCTGCTGAAGGCGCTGGTGGGGGTTTGCCGGGGACTGCTGCGTTGTTGGTGGCGGTGGAGCGGTTGGCGTCGTGGATCGCTGCCCGGCAGGCGGAACTGGTTGCTGCCCTCCATGTTGAGGTGCAGGCCCAGGCCGCCGCCCTTGCTGCCTCGCGTAGCGGATCGGGTTCGCAGATTGGTAACGGGCTCGGCTTCACCCTTTCTGCCGAGGAATTGGCGCCGTTGCTGAATATTTCCGGCCGGGCAGCGCACCGGTTGCTGGGTCAGAGCCTGACCCTGGTCCTGGACCTCCCGAAAACCCTGCACTGCCTGGGCCGGGGAATGATTTCGGTCCGGCAAGCCCAGATGATCGCCGACGAAGCGTTGTTCTTACCGGCCGAGGTGTTGCCTGGGTTCGAGGATCAGGTCCTGGCCCGCGGCGCGCATCTGACCCCGCCACGGTTGAGAGCGACCTGTCACCGGGTCCGGGAAAGACTGCATCCCGAATCGAGCACCACCCGCAAGGCCGCCGCAGCCTTGGACCGGCACGTGGAAGTGACCCCAGCCCAGGACGGGATGGCCTGGCTCTCCGCGTATCTGCCGGCCGAGCAGGCCTGCGGCATCGAACACCGCCTGACCTTCACCGCACGGGCCCTGCAAAACCCGTCCGAATCCCGGACCCTCACCCAACTCA
Source organism: Arthrobacter glycogeni (assembly GCF_054511155.1). Taxonomy (NCBI): domain Bacteria; kingdom Bacillati; phylum Actinomycetota; class Actinomycetes; order Micrococcales; family Micrococcaceae; genus Arthrobacter; species Arthrobacter glycogeni. The sequence goes on from NZ_JBTNDE010000015.1 coordinate 22,117, forward strand.
AGGCGGACGTCTTCAGCGACCTCCTCACCCACCACTGCCCACCCACCGAGAGCACTCACCACGACGACGCCGACGCTGATGGTGCTGGCGGTGCCGCTGACGGTTGCGCCGGCACTGGTGATACCGGTGGTGCTGCTGGGGCTGGTGGTGGTGGTGGGTTGGTTGATCTTGCGTCGGTGAAGGGTGTGCAGCCGGTGGTGTTCGTGACCGTTCCGGTGCTGACCCTGCTCGGCGGCGATGGGCCGGCCGACCTCGAAGGGTACGGTCCGATCGACCCGGACACGGCACGCCAACTCGCCGCCCACGCCCCCGGATTCATCAGGATCCTCACCCACCCCGAAACCGGGACCGTGCTCAGCGTCGGCCGGGACCGCTACAAAGTCCCCCAAGGCCTGCGCACCACCATCCTGGTCAGGGATAAAACCTGCCGCCACCCGGGCTGCAACCGGCCCGCGCCGGCCTGCGATATCGACCACACGATCCCCTGGCACCAGGGCGGGACCACCAGCTACGACAACCTGGCAGCGCTCTGCCGACGCCACCATATGCTCAAAACCGAGGGCTACTGGCACTACGAACAACCCGAACCAGGGACCATCGCCGCTACCTCACTGACCGGCAAAAACTACACCACCCTGCCCCAACCACCACCCTTCTAACCTGGGCGAGAGGTGGGGCAAGCCATGGGCGAGAGGTGGGGCACCATGTGAGAGCAGGCGGCGGGGCAAAAGGTCGGACATGCCTGGAGCCGTGGTGCCGGCTTCACCGGATCGAAGAGTGCAGAGCTAGCTTCCCAAACGAGCCAGGACGTCCGACACCGAAGGGTTGGTAGCAGCGGAGCCGTCGGGGAACAGCACCGTCGGGACCGTCTGGTTACCACCGTTGAGGGATTCGACCAATGCCGCGGTGCCTTCCACCTCTTCGATGTTGATCTCGGTGTAGCCGACTCCCTTGGCATCCAGCTGCTTCTTCAACCGGCGGCAGTAGCCGCACCAGCTGGTTGAGAACATGGTGATCGTGCCGGCATCGGGGGTGAAGTCCACGGTGCTCCTTCTTGAATTGATAAATCGAATTAAGGGAAGCGCTGGGAAGCGCTCACTCAGTTTGGGCGGTCCATAGTCTTCAACACGCGGAACTGCAGTTAGATTCCTGAGCCGAGCTCGGGCACTGCTTTCCGGTCAGACAATCTCGCGCAGCGAGACGGTGCCGTCCTCGGCGACAGCCAGGCCCGGATTGTGGCAGACCTCCCAATGGAAGCCGTCCGGATCGGCGAAGTACCCCGAATATCCGCCCCAACTCATCGCGGTCCCCTCCGCGATCAGCTCAGCACCGGCATTGACCGCCGTCTGAAGGATCACATCCACCTCATCGGGAGAGTCCACGTTATGCCCCAAAGTCAGCGGAGGTGCGATGGGTCCGTGACCGATGTTCCCCACCTCAGCAGCCAGATGATCCGCCCTGAAGAGGGACAGCACCAAACCATGGCCTACCTGGAAAAATGCCACCTCATCAGGAACGTAGACCAGGGGCTCCCAGCCAAGAGCTTTAGCGTAAAAACCGTAGGACGTATCAAGGTTACGGACGCCCAACGTAATGACTGAGACCTGAGACTTCATGGATTGATCCTACTGACACCGTGGCGCTTCGGCAGCGACGCGCGCTAGCCAGGTTGTTGGAGGCGCCCAAGCACAGCAGATACCATCAGAGAGTTAACCCGCCGTACCACCCTAGCTAGGAGACCACTGTGTCAGCGCCCTCCCTTATCACCCTCCTCGTCGACGGCGAGGAGCACCAGGTGACTACGGGCACAACCGGCGTTGACCTGTTCGCGGAACGCCGCGACGTCGTCGTCGTCCGGGTGGACGGTGAACTGGTCGACCTTGACCAGCCGATCCCCGCGGGTGCCCGCGTTGAACCCATCACCATCAGTTCACCCGAGGGGCTGGAAGTGCTGCGCCACTCCACGGCCCACGTGATGGCACAGGCGGTCCAACAACTGCGCCCCGATGCAAAGCTCGGCATCGGCCCCTACATTACCGACGGATTTTACTTCGACTTTGACGTCGAAACCCCCTTCACTCCAGAAGACCTGAAGCAGCTCGAAAAGATGATGCTGAAGATCGTCAACAACAACCAGCCGTTCGTCCGCCGCGTCGCCACCGACGCCGAAGCCCGCGAAGCGATGGCCAACGAGCCCTACAAGCTGGAGCTGATCGGCCTCAAAGGCGGTTCGGGCGATATCACTGACGACGACGGCGCCTCCGTCGAGGTTGGCGCCGGCGAGCTGACCATTTACGACAACATCGACCGCAAGAGCGGCGACGTGGTCTGGAAAGACCTGTGCCGTGGGCCACACCTGCCCAACACCAAGCTCATTTCCAACGCCTACGCCCTGACCCGCTCCGCCGCCGCCTACTGGCGCGGCAGTGAGAAGAACCAGCAGCTGCAGCGCATTTACGGCACCGCCTGGCCCACCAAGGACGAGCTGAAGGCCTACCAGGAGCGCATCGCCGAAGCTGAGCGCCGCGACCACCGCAAACTCGGCACCGAGCTGGATCTGTTCTCCTTCCCCGACGAGCTGGGCTCCGGACTGCCCGTCTTCCATCCCAAAGGCGGCATCATCCGCAAGGCGATGGAGGACTATTCCCGGCAGCGCCACGTCGACGCCGGCTACGAGTTCGTCTACACCCCGCACATCACCAAGGGGCACCTGTACGAGGTGTCCGGCCACCTGGACTGGTACCGCGACGGCATGTTCCCGGCGATGCACGTCGACGAGGAACTCAACGAGGACGGCACCGTGCGCAAGCCGGGCCAGGACTACTACCTCAAGCCCATGAACTGTCCCATGCATAACCTGATCTTCAAATCCCGGGGCCGGTCCTACCGGGAACTCCCGTTGCGGATGTTCGAGTTCGGGTCCGTGTACCGATACGAAAAGTCGGGGGTGGTACACGGGCTGACCCGCGTCCGCGGTATGACCCAGGACGACGCCCACATTTACTGCAGCCGCGAACAAATGAAGGACGAGCTCACCGAGACGCTCAACTTTGTCCTCGGCCTGCTCAAAGATTACGGACTGGACGACTTTTACCTCGAACTGTCCACGAAGAATCCTGAAAAATCGGTCGGGTCTGACGAGATCTGGGAGGAAGCCACCCGGACCCTCGCCGAGGTGGGGGAAGCTTCCGGTCTTGAGCTGCGGCCCGATCCAGGTGGAGCCGCGTTTTACGGTCCGAAGATCTCGGTGCAGGCCCGCGACGCCATCGGCCGTACCTGGCAGATGTCCACCATTCAGTTGGACTTCAACCTGCCGGAACGGTTCGAACTCGAATACCAGGCGGCGGACGGCACCCGGCAGCGCCCGGTGATGATCCATCGCGCCCTGTTCGGCTCCATTGAGCGGTTCATGGGCGTCCTGACCGAGCACTACGCGGGCGCGTTCCCGGCCTGGCTCGCTCCGGTCCAGGTCCTTGCCATCCCGGTGGCCGAAGCGTTCAACGACTACCTGTTCGACGTCGTCGCCTTACTCAAGGCCGAGGGAATCCGTGCCCAGGTGGACATCGGTACCGACCGGTTCCCGAAGAAGATCCGCACCGCAAGCAAGGAGAAGGTTCCCTTCGTGCTGATCGCGGGCGGAGATGACCAGGATGCCGGAGCCGTGTCCTTCAGGTTCCGCGATGGTAGCCAGGACAACCAGGTGCCGATCGATGAGGCAGCGCGGCGCATCGTCGAGGCCGTCCGGAATCGGGACAAGTAAAACGTATGGAGAGTGCTACAGGGGCTGACGGGCAACACGCCGATGGGCGTTATCCGGGCGACGACGGTGTGACCGATGACTTCGAGATCGCTGGCGTCCCGGATGCCTTTCAGCGCCTGTGGACTCCCCACCGGATGGCGTACATCAAGGGTGGACAGTCCCAGTTCAAGGACAAAGACGACTGTCCCTTCTGCGTTGCGCCGTCCCGCAGCGACGAGGATTCACTCATCGTGCATCGGGGGATCCACGCCTACGTGATCCTCAACCTCTTCCCTTACAACCCGGGGCACCTGCTGGTCTGCCCCTACCGGCATGTACCCGACTACACCGACGTCGACAGCGACGAGACGATCGAGATCGCCGAGCTTACCCAGACAGCGATGCGGGTGCTGCGGGAAGTGGCTAAACCCACAGGCTTCAACCTCGGCATGAACCAGGGGGTCACCGGGGGAGCCGGCATCGCCGCCCACCTGCACCAGCACGTGGTGCCGCGTTGGGGTGGAGACGGCAACTTCCTGCCGATCATCGCTCAAACCAAGGCGATCACCCAAACCCTCGACGAGGTGCGGATCCAGATGGCGGGTGCCTGGCCCCAGACCGCTGGTGTTCGGACCCCACAGGCCGGTGATTCAGGTGCTGAATAAGTATGCGCGCAGTTTTTTCACGAGGCTTTTCAGCCCGATCGCCAGGCTCTTCCTCAGATGGGGCGTCTCTCCCGACGCGGTGACTATTGTCGGAACCTTGGGCGTGGCGATCGGTGCCCTGGTTTTTTACCCGCTGGGTGAACTGTTCTGGGGCACCATCTTCATCACCGCCTTCGTGTTCTCCGACTTGATCGACGGCATCATGGCCCGCATCAAGGGCGCAGGTGGCACTTGGGGAAACTTCCTTGACTCCACCCTGGACCGGATTGCCGACGGTGCCTTGTTCGCCGGGGTGGCTATCTGGTTCTTCGGCGGCGGCGACAACCACCCCATCGCTATTGCCGCGCTGGCGTGCCTGGTGTTGGGCATGCTGGTCTCCTATGCCCGGGCAAAAGCGGAATCCCTGGGCTTCACAGCAAACGTTGGCATCGCCGAACGAGCCGAACGGCTGGTATCGGTTCTGGTGGTGACCGGCCTGACCGGACTGGGGTTACCCCAGGCGTTCCTCCTGACTGTCCTGGTCCTACTGGCTCTCGCAAGCACCGCGACAGTGATTCAGCGGGTAGTGGCAGTTCACAAACAGGCGATGGCCTCCAGCGACACCCGTTAGCGGCAATTGCCGCCCATGAGCGGGCGTATTATTAATTGTTATCTTTTACCTAACTTAGGGGCGAATTGTGTCCACCGTTGAAGAAACTTCGACAACCGCGCCCGTGACCGGCAGCAGCCGGGTCAAGCGCGGCATGGCTGAAATGCTCAAAGGCGGCGTCATCATGGACGTGGTCACCGCGGAGCAGGCGCGCATCGCTGAAGATGCTGGCGCCGTCGCGGTGATGGCGCTCGAGCGTGTTCCCGCCGATATCCGCGCGCAGGGTGGCGTGTCCAGGATGAGCGATCCGGACATGATCGACAGCATCATTGCGGCTGTCTCCATTCCGGTGATGGCAAAGGCAAGAATCGGGCACTTTGTCGAGGCGCAGGTTCTGCAGTCCCTCGGCGTCGACTACATCGACGAGTCCGAGGTCCTGACCCCCGCCGACTACGCCAACCACATCGACAAGTGGAAGTTCACCGTCCCCTTCGTCTGCGGTGCAACTAACCTGGGCGAGGCGCTGCGTCGCCTCAACGAGGGTGCTGCGATGATCAGGTCCAAGGGTGAGGCCGGCACCGGCGACGTCTCGAACGCCACCATGCACATGCGTAAGATCCGTTCGGAAATCCTTCGCCTGTCATCGATGGCTGAGGACGAACTGTACGTGGCAGCGAAAGAGCTGCAGGCACCGTTTGACCTGGTCAAGGAAGTAGCGCGGACCGGAAAGCTCCCGGTCGTGCTCTTCACCGCGGGCGGCATTGCCACCCCGTCCGACGCAGCAATGATGATGCAGCTCGGAGCCGACGGCGTGTTTGTTGGCTCGGGAATCTTCAAGTCGGGCAACCCGGCTGAACGCGCCGCAGCCATTGTGAAGGCCACTACCTTCCACGACGATCCCGACATGATCGCCAAGGTGTCCCGTGGCCTGGGCGAAGCAATGGTTGGCATCAACGTTGACGAAATCCCTGAGCCTCACCGCCTCGCCGAGCGCGGCTGGTAAGCACCAGGTTACCCCGGACAAAAAGTCGGACCGCCAGAATCTGGCGGTCCGACTTTCTGTCGATGCAGGTCAGTGCAGGCCGAGCAGGTCGAGCAGGTCGGTCAGCGTCGCATCCACATCACAGTTGCCGCCAGTAAGTCTGGCCCCTGCCGATCAGCTCAAACCCCCGCTTTGAGTACAGCTCGTAGCCTTGCGGTGTGGCGTTCAATGCCAGATGCTCGGCGCCCGAGGCCGCGGCGGCCTTGGAGAGTCTGCTCAACAGCGCAGTCCCCAGGCCGCGCCGCTGGTAGTCCTGAAGTACCTCCATATTGAAGATGCCACCGAGCCCTTTGAGCCCCGGAACCCCTGACGGGTAGAACGAATACCCCGCGCCAACAATGCTGCCGTCCAACCGTGCCTCGGCATGCCACGCCTGACGGGGCTGGGACCGCACCACCCGTAGTTCCTGCGCCAGGGGCCCCCCGTAGTCGGGGACGTCGGTGGACAGGGAGGTGCCGGCGTCGTCGTACGCGGAGGGTTCCTCGACCGGAGCAGCCATCCACCAGGGCTGCCAGCCCGGGCTGAAGCCCAGCCCGGTCAGCTGGGACCCCTTCACCCCGCCGCCGAGCCACGCTCCCGCGCTGTGAGCACCCAGCCGGACGCCTTCCGCCAGGGCGGGCCGGATCCCCGCGGGGGAGATTTCCTGAGGAAAGAGCAGGATCAGCTCACGCCGCGCTGGCAGCCACACCCAGTCGGACCCGTGAGTTGTGAAGGTTCGGCCGCTAGTCGCTGAGGACACCGCGGCAAACCAGGAACGTTGGAGGCGCTGGCACGCCGCGATGGTCACCATGGTGGTCTAGGCCAGCCCGCGGCGGGTGAGCAGGGGATCGATCAGTGCGTCGCGGCCGCGGAAGTTGCGGAAGGCCTGCAGCGGATCAATGCTGTTGCCGCGGGAGAGCAATTCGGTCCTGAAATGGTCGCCGTTCTCGCGGGTGAGTCCGCCCGCGGACTTGAACCACTCGACGGTGTCGGCGTCCAGTACTTCGCTCCAGATGTAGGCGTAGTACGCCGCCGAGTATCCGCCGGCGAAGATGTGCTTGAAATAGCCGGTACGGTAGCGTGGCGGGACAAGGGAGAAGTCCAGCCCTGCGGCGGCCAACGCCTCCCGTTCGAACGCCGCCGGGTCGGCAACCGTGGATCCCTCCGGAAGGGCGTGCCAGGCGAGGTCCAGCAGGGCTGCGCCCAGGTACTCGGTGGTGGCGAAGCCCTCGCCCCAGGTCTGGGCGGCGAGCAGCTTGTCGATGGTCGCCGTCGGCAGCGCCTCGCCGGTCCGGTGATGCTTGGCGTAATTGGCCACCACCTCCGGCCACAGGATCCACATCTCGTTCACCTGCGACGGGTACTCGACGAAGTCCCGGGGCACACTGGTACCTGAGAAGGTGGGGTAGGTGACCGCGGAGAACAGCCCATGCAGCGCGTGGCCGAACTCGTGGAAGGTGGTCACCACCTGGTCGAAGGTGAGCAGGGTCGGCTCGCCGGCCGGCGGCTTGGGAATATTGAGGTTGTTGACGACGACGGCGTGGGTCCCGTTCAGCGCTGACTGTTCCACAAAGGAGTTCATCCAGGCGCCGCCGTTCTTCGTGTCCCTGGTGTAGTAATCGCCGAGGAACAGGCCCAGCCCGTCGCCGTCGGCGTCCTTGACTTCCCAGACCCGCACCTCGGGGTGGTAGCCCTCAAGATCGGTCCGCTCGGTGAAGGTCAGCCCATACAATCGGTTGGCGGCGAAGAAAATCCCGTCCTGCAAAACACGTTCCAGTTCGAAGTACTGGCGTAGTGAAGCGAGGTCGACGTCGAACTTGGCGGCGCGCACCCTTTCCGAGTAGTAGGCCCAGTCCCAGGCTTCGATCGGATGGCCTGCGGCAGCCTCCAGCTCCACCGCCTCGGCTCGCGCATTGCGGACAGCCGCCGGTGCGAGCTGTCCCAGCATCCGATGGATGGCGTCGAGTGAGGGTGCTGTCTGGTCATCGGTGGCGGCCGCGGCATGGCTGTCAAACCCGAGGAGAGCTGCCCGTTCGGCGCGCAGCTCCGCCATCCGGGCTGCAATGCCCAGGGTGTTGAACTCGTTGTCGGCCAACCCCCGGCTAATCGACGCCTCGTGCAACCGCTGGCGGGTGGTCCGGTTGGTCAGGGTCTCCAACGCGGGTTGCGCCGTCGGCAGGATCAAGGTGATCAGGTACTTGCCAGGCTGGCCAGCCGACTCGGCGGCTGCGGCAGCCGATCCGACGTCATCGGCGGACATGCCGTCCAACTCGTCGACGGTGTCAACCCACAGGGCGGAGCGGTTGGTGTCCTTCAGGAGTCGCTGCTGGAAGTCGGTGCTCAGCTGGGACAGCTCGGTGTTCAGCTCCCGGAGCCGGTCCTGGGCGGCGTCGTCGAGCTGGGCACCCGCACGGATGAACCGTTTGACGTATTCCTCGACCAGACGGGTTGCCTCCGCGTCCAGACCGTCAGCCGATACGGCGTTGACCCGCTCAAACAATTTACGGTTCAGGAAGATGTTATCTTCGTGGGCGGCGTAGCGCGGGGCGACCGCGGTCTCCAACTCCTGGATCGCCGGGGTGGAATGGGACGAGGAGCTGTTGTAGAACGCCAGGGCCACCCGGCGCAGGGTGTCCCCGGCGCGTTCGAGACCGACGATGGTGTTCTCGAAGTCCGCCGGCTCCCGCGAGGAGACGATCGCGTCAATCTCCGCGAGATGTTCGGCGAAGCCCGTTTCGAAGGCCGGCAAATAGTGGTCGTCCTTAATCAGCCCAAACGGGGGGAGCTGATACGGCAGGGTACTTGGTGCGAGGAAAGGGTTGCTCATAACAACTACCCTTACACACCAGCGACCCGCTCTCCAGCACCCGGTATACCCCAGCTGTGACGAAACGGGGACTATCGACGATGCAAGGTCTATCATGACTGTACGTCCGTTCAAGGAGGCTGCCATGGCAGCGAGGCTGAACAGGGTGGCGGCGACGGCGCTGACCATCGGAATGCTCTGCGGCTGCTCAGGAGTGGACGGCGGCACCCCCACAGCAGGTGACGGCACGACGGTGGCAGCGTCCGCCACCGCGTCCGGTTCGGCGACGAGCACCAAGTCAGCACCTGAACTGTCTCCCGAACCAGCACCTGAACTGTCGCCTGAACCGTCTCCTCAGCCAGCGCCTGAGATCACCCCAGGCGAAGGGCCACCCTGTGCGGCGGATCGTTGTTTCACAGTGGCCGCCACCGGCGACCTCCTGATCCATCCGGGCCTGTGGGAGCAGGCTGCCGCCGACGCGCACGACGCCTCCAACGACCCTGCCGCCGGTGGCACCGCATCCTTCGACTTTGGGCCCTTGCTGGCGAAGCAACGGGAATACCTGAACCACAGCGATCTGGGATTGTGCCACCTGGAAACCCCTGTGGCGGTGCCCGAGGGCCCGTTCAGTGGTTACCCCCAGTTCAACGTGCCGCCGCAGATCCTCGACGCTGCCAAAGCCGTCGGCTACGACGCCTGCACCACGGCCAGCAACCACACCATCGACGCCGGCACCCAGGGGTTGACCAGAACACTCGACGACCTCAACCGGGTGGGTCTTGAGCACACCGGTTCCTACGCCGACGAGAAATTGTCCCAGGACGTCATGATCCTCGAAACCACTGCCGCACGGGTGGCAGTCATCGGGGCCACCTACGGCCTCAACGGGCTGATCCCCGACCAGCCCTGGCAGGTTGACCTGATCGACGCCGACGTGATGATCGCCAAGGCGCGGCAGGCCCGGACGGAGGGGGCCGACGTCGTAATCGCCGCCATGCACGCCGGTGATGAGTATGCTTCGGTGCCCAACGCGCAGCAAGTCGAGGTGGCCCACGCCCTGGCCGACAGCGGCGAGGTCGACCTTATTTACGGCCACCACACCCACTCGGTGCTCCCGATCGAGAAGTACAACGGCACCTGGATTGTTTACGGCCTGGGCAACGGGGTCAGCGAACTGTCCCCGGTCCATGCCGTCAACAACGAGGGTCTGATGATCAGGGCCCAGTTCGCGCAAACTGACGGCGCGTGGACGGTCAGCGATCTGGCCTGGGTACCGTCGATCATTGTCAGCGCTCCGTACCGCTGGTGCGCGCTGCCACCGGAACAGCCGCCCGGCGAGTGCACCTCGCCAGACCGGGAAGCTGAGGTCAGCGCCCGCATCCTGGCCACGGTTGACACCTACGGAGCGGTCGACGACGGTGCCCACCTCTGGAATCTCGCCGAGGACCGGTGACCCGGGCTGGCTACTTGTATCGCCTGAGAGGTTGGTGACCCGGGCTGCGTGACCCGGGCCGGGCGCAGCCGGCCCGCTCTAGCGTGGACGCGCTCCCGCGTGGCGGCGGGCCAGATCGGCGAGGCTGTCGTCGAGGACGCCCGGTTCGAAGGACCCGAACTTCCGTTCGGCGGCCTTTCGGAGCAGGAAATCGGCGATCGCCGGGTTTTTCGGCAGCAGCGATCCGTGGAGGTAGCTCGCGACGACGTTCAGGTGGCGTGCACCCTCGTGACCGTCGCTGGAGTTGTTGCCTGCCCCCTTGGTCACCATGCCCAGCGGCCTGACACCGGGCCCCAGCCGGGTCTGTCCGCTGTGGTTCTCATACCCGTGGATCTCGCCGAATTCTTCGCTCTCAGCCACCACGTTGCCGATGAGGCGCTCGTTGGTGCCGTGGGTTTCCAGGTCGAGGATCCCGATGCCGGGAATGACAGTGCCGTCATGGGTTCTGAAGAACTTTCCGAACAGTTGGTACAGTCCGCAAATGACCAGCATCGGCAGCCCGTCCTCGGCGAGCTGCCGCAGCCTCGGCGCGATGACCTGCAAATCCTGCTGGATGACCAGTTGGCCGCTGTCCTGCCCGCCGCCGCCAATAATCAGGTCGACGTCCGCCGGGAACTCGTCCCCGGCGGCGTGCTCAAGGATGGTGGCGGTGTACCCGTGCCAGGCGAGCCGCTGCTTCAGCACCAGGACGTTGCCCCAGTCGCCGTAGATGTTCATTTCCTTCGGATAGAGCTGCAGGATATTCAGGGTGCCTTTGGACATCAGGAAACCACCTCGACGGTTGTGATCTTGGAGAGGTCACGCCGGACCGCGAGCATCGCCGTATAGGTGCAGAAAATGCGTTTGGGCTGATCCGTCGCCGCGCTGATGAAGGACCGTAGCGCTGCTGTGGTGTCGGGTTCAACGGCGCGCACCTCGACGTCGTCGTACTTCAGCCGCAGCGCCATATCGTAGGCGCGGACCCCGCTGACCATGTCGACGCCAGCGAGCCCGAGGGAATCGAAGTCGACGTCCCAGAGCCAGGACATGTCACGGCCGTCGGCGTAGTTGTCGTTGATGGCGATCATCGTGGCGTAGCCGGCGGCGTCGAACGATTTCAGCCCCAGCCGGAACCCGCTGGGGTTCTTCACCAGCACCAGTTCCAGCGGTTTGCCGTCCACCACCAGCGACTCGCCGCGTCCGAAGGCCGGTTCCACGGTCGCGAGTGACGCGAACAGCGCCGCACGGTTGATGGTGTCACCGAGGACCACCCGGGCGGTGGCCAGCGCTGCCGCCGCGTTGAAAATGTTGTAGACCCCGCGCAGCCGCAGGTCGACGCTGGTCGACTCGCCGTCGGTCAGGAACGACGCCGAGTTCCCGTCGACGTGCTCCAGGATGACGTCGGCAGGAATGCTCGACGGGGGAGCGACGCCGATGTTGCCGCGCAGTTCGTCGTCGTTGGGGAAGGTGCTGCGCAGCGAGGAGTCAAGACCGAAGTAGGCGATGTCGGCAGTTGTCACAGTCGATGCGATACCCGCCACCCGTGGATCCTCGCGGTTCAGCACCACGGTGCCGGTGGTTCTCGCAGCAATTCGCTCGAGCAGGCGGGTGGTTTGGTCAATTTCACCGAACCGGTCCAGCTGGTCGCGGAGCACGTTGAGCAGCAGGCAGTGGGTGGGTGGCACCAGCTTCACGAAGTGGACTGCGTGTGCCTCATCCAGCTCCAGGACGGCGATGTCAGCCGTGAGCCTGCCCCGCCAGTTCACCTCGCCGAGCAAGGCTGCGGCGACGCCGCGGGTGAAGTTGCTGCCGGTGCGGTTGGTGAAGACCGTCAGGCCCTGACCCTGCAGTAGCTCGACCACCATCTTGGTGGTGGTGGTCTTCCCATTGGTTCCGCTGATCACTACCACGCCTTGCGGCAGGCCGCTGAGCGCCCGCCCCATGAATCCTGGATCAATTTTTTCGACCACCAGGCCCGGCAGCGCCGAGCCTCCGCCCCGCAGCCGCGAGACGCGACGCACAGCCTTGCCGACCAGCACACTAAAGGGGAACATGACACCTAACTTATCGCAGTCGGGGCGGCCGTTTCTCCCCAGCGCCGCGCCCCAACCTAGAATGGATGGATGACCACTTTTCCCGCACCGGACTCATCCGGTGTGCACGTCGGCGTGTTGGCCGTCCAGGGTGACGTGCGAGAACACATCAGCACGATCGAGTCCCTGGGGGGCCGTGCCAGTGCTATCCGCCGGCCAACCGAACTGGCCAGGCTGGACGGCCTGATTATCCCGGGCGGTGAATCCACTGCCATGGATAAACTCACCAGGGCTTTCGACCTGGCCGAACCGTTGCGTAAGCTGATCGGGTCCGGGCTGCCCGTCTACGGGTCATGCGCGGGCATGATCATGCTGGCCGATGCCATCGCCGATCCGGCGACAGACCAGCAGGGCTGCCCGCAGCAGACGCTGGGCGGGCTCGACATCGTAGTGCGCCGCAACGCATTCGGTAGGCAACGGGATTCCTTCGAGACTGACCTTGAGTTCTCGGGGCTGGCCCCTGACGATTCCGGCACCGTCCCGCCGGTGCGTGCCGTCTTCATTCGCGCACCCTGGGTTGAGCGGGTCGGGGACTCGGTTGAGGTGCTGGCCGCTGTGCCGGGACGGGCGCCTGGCACGGAACTGCAGCAACCGGAAACCCACCGGGTCGCTAGGATTGTTGCGGTGCGGTCGGGGAACCTCCTCGCCACCAGCTTTCATCCCGAGGTAACCGGGGAGCGGCGGATTCACCAATTGTTTATGCAGATGATCCTAAGGAGAACGGTAGATCATGTCGGGGCACTCTAAATGGGCAACCACCAAACACAAGAAGGCCGCGATTGATGCGAAGCGCGCCAAATCCTTTGCCAAGCTGATCAAGAACATCGAGGTCGCCTCCCGTGCGGGCGGTGCCGATCTGGCAGGCAACCCGGGGCTCGAGCTTGCGGTACAGAAGGCGAAGAAGACTTCGGTGCCGATCGACAATATTAACCGCGCAGTGAAGCGCGGCGCCGGTCTGCTGGGCGACGCCGTCGAATATCAGACCATCATGTATGAGGCCCGCGGCCCGCAGGGTTCAGCCCTGCTGATTGAGTGCCTCACCGACAACAAGAACCGCGCCGCCTCGGAGGTCCGGTTGGGGGTCACCCGCAACGGTGGATCGATGGCCGATCCAGGGTCCGTGGCCTACCTCTTCACCCGGAAGGGTGTGGTGACGCTGCCAGCCAGCGAGCTCACCGAGGACGATCTGTTGCTGGCAGTGCTCGACGCCGGTGCCGAGGAAGTCAAGGAGACTGCGGGACGCTTTGAGGTCATTTCCGAACCTCAGGATCTTCGCGCCGTGGTGGCGGGGCTTGAGGAAGCCGGCATCGACTACGACACCGACGAGGCTGAGTTCGTCCCGTCCATGCAGGTGGAGCTCGACGCCGACGGCGCCCGCAAGTTCATCCGCCTGGTCGACGCGCTGGAGGACCTCGACGACGTCCAGAACGTGTACTCCAACGCCGATCTTTCGGATGAGGTGCTGGCCGAACTGGATGGCGACGACTAACCCAGTGGCTACCCCTTCAGCCCCGCCGCAGCACCGCCGGGCCGTCGCATGACCCTGCGCGTCATGGGAGTCGACCCGGGCCTGACCCGGTGCGGGCTGGCCGTCGTCGACATTGAGCCCAACCGGCGGTCGACTCTCGTGGCCGTGGGGGTGGTGGGCACACCCGCCGACCAATTGCTGGACCGGCGGCTGCTCGTCATCTCCGATGCAGTCGATGAATGGCTCGACGCCCACTCACCCGACGTGCTCGCCGTCGAACGCGTGTTCAGCCAACTCAACGTGAGCACGGTGATGGGTACAGCCCAGGCCTCCGGCGTCGTCATGGTCGCGGCGGCCCGGCGCGGCATCCCGGTGGCCCTCCACACACCCACCGAGGTGAAGGCTGCAGTGACGGGCAACGGCCAGTCGGACAAGGCGGCGGTTACCAAGATGGTGACGAAGATTCTCCGACTCGACACGGCGCCCAAACCCGCCGACGCCGCCGATGCCCTTGCGCTGGCCATCACGCACGCCTGGCGGCAGGGGGTCGCCGCCAATCGCGCGTCGGCCCACGGCGGGACAGCGACGGCGGCGCAACGGATCTGGGCCGAGGCCGAGGCGAAAGCCCGACGACGCCGGTAACCCGACGGTGTGGCGCTCCGGAGAAAGTCCGAGAAGACCAGTACGCTGTTCGTAGATATGTTCGGATAGAAATTTTGGAGTAGCGCGCATGATCAGTTCCCTCCGCGGCACCGTTAGCCACGTTGGCCTCAACTCGGCCGTGCTGGACGTCAACGGGTTTGGTATGCAGATCCTTGCCACCCCGCAGACGCTTGCTACCCTCCGTACCGGGCAGGAAGCCCAGGTGTTCACCGCGATGATCGTCCGCGAGGATTCCATGACGCTCTTCGGGTTCGAGGAAGCCGATCAGCGTGAGGTGTTCGACACGCTCCTCGGCGTCAGCGGCGTCGGCCCCCGGCTGGCATTGGCGGTGCTGGCCGTGCACACGCCGGAGGCCATCCGGGTGGCCGCGTCGTCCGGCGACGACAAGGCGTTCAGCAGGGTGCCCGGCATCGGACCGAAGGGCGCCCGCCGGATTGTGCTGGAACTGGCTGACAAGCTAATTCCCCTGGGCACCACCGGGACGACGCCGAAGAATAGCTGGCAGGGACAGGTCCTGACAGCGATGATGGGGCTCGGTTGGTCGGAAAAGGACGCCACAGCCGCGATCGACGCAGCAACCGCCGAAGCACCCGAGGTGGCCGCGACGGGCGACGTCGGAGCCATCCTGAAGCTCACTCTGCGCAGGCTCGGCCAGGACGGTGCCCGGGCGTCAGCACGTAGCCGGGTCAGCTGATGGCCCGCGACGACGCAGCAACGGGGGAGGAGACCCCCGTGGTCGCACCCGCCGGTGACCCCGAGGACCGGGCGGTCGAGGCAGCGCTGCGCCCCAAGAACCTTGACGACTTTGTGGGGCAGCAGCGGGTCCGCCGACAGCTGTCGTTGGTGCTGGAAGCCTCACGGCTGCGCGGCAGGACGGCCGATCATGTGCTGTTGTCCGGCCCGCCGGGACTGGGCAAGACCACGCTGGCAATGATTATCGCCGCCGAGATGAACGCTCCGCTGCGGATCAGTTCCGGGCCGGCCATCCAGCACGCCGGCGACCTCGCAGCTATCCTCTCCTCACTCACCGACGGGGAGGTGCTGTTCCTCGACGAAATCCACCGCATGTCCCGGCCCGCCGAGGAAATGCTGTACATGGCGATGGAGGACTTCCGGGTCGACATCATTGTCGGCAAGGGTCCCGGAGCGACCGCGATCCCGCTGGACCTGCCGCCGTTTACCCTGGTGGGTGCCACTACGCGAGCCGGCCTGCTGCCCGGCCCGCTGCGTGACCGGTTCGGTTTCACCGGACACCTCGAGTTTTATTCGACGGCGGAGCTTGAGCTGGTGCTGCGCCGGTCGGCGATGCTGATGGATATGAAGGTGAATTCGGCTGCCTTTTCCGAGGTGGCCGGGCGGTCCCGCGGCACGCCCCGTATCGCCAACCGCCTGCTGCGCCGGGTCCGCGACTGGGCGCTGGTGCACGGCGTCGACCTGATCGACGCGCGCTGCGCCGGGGCGGCGCTGGACATGTATGAGGTGGACGCCAAGGGCCTTGATCGTCTCGACCGGGCGGTCCTGACCGCCCTGATCACCAAGTTCAACGGCGGTCCGGTGGGCTTGTCCACGCTGGCCATCGCCGTCGGCGAAGAGCCTGAGACTGTCGAGACGGTCGCTGAACCGTTCCTGGTGCGGGAAGGGATGCTCGGACGGACCCCCCGTGGCCGGATCGCCACCTGGGTGGCCTGGGACCACCTTGGCCTGGTCATGCCGGCCACTGTTGCTGCGGCCATGCCGGAAGACCTGTTCACCGTGCTGTCCGAAGAAGACACCCTGAGTGAGAACAACCTCGGTGACAGCAACCTTGGCAGCGACAACGACGAGGTAACAGAATGGGCCAACACCGAGGGGTAGGCGAGCCGGCAGGACGCGCACCATCACGTTTCCCTTTACACTGATATGACGTGCGGCACGTCAGGTGCGTGCGGATCCCAAGATATAGAAACGGAATCACCCTGTGTTCCCCACCCTTTTAGCCCAGTCTGCCGCCCAAGATCCAGGTTTTGACATTTTCAACCTGCTCCTGCCGTTGGCGCTCGGAGTATTGATCTTCATGATGTTCCGGAGGCAGCGGAAGACCCAGAAGACCATCAAGGAGCAGCGTACCCAAATGGTTCCCGGCACCGAAGTGATGACCAACTTCGGCCTCTTCGGCACCGTTATCTCACTCGATGAAGAAGCCAATAAGGCGCTCCTGCAGCTCGGTCCGGGCGCCACGGCCACGGTCCACATGCAGACCCTCACCAAGGTGGTTCAGCCCGAACCCGCCGATGACGACGACGAAACGCCAGCCGTCCCCGACGACGCTTCCTCGCTGACCAGCCACGGTGCGGACACCCCGGTCGCC
Organism: Arthrobacter glycogeni; assembly: GCF_054511155.1. Taxonomy (NCBI): domain Bacteria; kingdom Bacillati; phylum Actinomycetota; class Actinomycetes; order Micrococcales; family Micrococcaceae; genus Arthrobacter; species Arthrobacter glycogeni. Next base: position 38,979 of record NZ_JBTNDE010000015.1, read on the forward strand.
GACTCCCGGACCACCGCCGCCCGGGCCGCCACTGTCGAAGGCCAGGATCAGCCCCGCCAGGACGAGGTACTTCCCGGCTCGGACCCTGAGCGACCTGCATCCCGTCCGGAGGACGAGCTCCGTCCGGACTATGACAACAAGCGGGACAACAAAGACAACTAGCGCCCGGGTGGGGCCAGCGTCGACGCGGCGTTGGCCCTACCGCTCTCAGATCCACCCCAGCGTGCGCTCTCGATAAAAGGAAATTCCACATGCCTCGTACCGGCCCAGGCACGGCAGCCAAACGGACCCTCGTTTGGCTCGGCGTTATGTTCGCTTTACTTGCGGTTCTCTTGGGCAGCGGGTCCGTCTGGAGCACCGCGAGCTGGAGCCCCAAACTGGCTCTTGACCTTGAGGGCGGAACCCAGATGATCCTGGCGCCGCAGGTACAGGGCGGCGGCGAAGAGATCACCGAAGAGCAGCTCGACCAGGCGGTCGAGATCATCAGGCAGCGCGTCGACGGCAGCGGTGTGGCCGAGGCCGAAATCAACACCGAGTCGGGCCGCAACGTCATTGTTTCACTGCCCGGCATCCCCGACGCCGAGACCCGTGAGTTGATCCAGGCATCCGCGCAAATGGAATTCCGTCCAGTCCTATTCGGCGGCGCGGGGCAAGCGCCTGCGGCTGAGACGCCGACCCCCGAGGAGGAACTGCCCGTCCCCACCGCCGAACCCACCGACGCCAGCGATCCAAACTGGATCACCGGCGAGGTTCTCTCCGAATTTGAAGCCCTGGACTGCACCTCCCCTGAGGCACTCCAACCGGCTGAGGAAGCGGCACCAGCCGACGAGCCGCTGGTTGCCTGCGAGCCGGGCACCCAGGGTAAGTACATCCTCGGGCCGGTGGAGGTGCCGGGCACCGACATCGACACAGCCGACTTCGGCATGCAGCGCAGCCCCCAGGGTCAGTCGCTTAACACCTGGGCCGTCAACATCCAGTTCAACGCCGAAGGCAGTGAAATCTTCCGCGGAGTCACTGAACGGTTGTTCGCTTTCGGGGAGGGCGATCCGCGGAACCAGTTCGCCATTGTGCTCGACGGAACCATCATCTCCGCCCCCACCACCAACGTGGTGATCCCCAACGGCCAGCCCTCCATCAGTGGCAGCTTCACCGAAGAGTCGGCAGCAGCATTGGCCGAACAGCTGAAGTACGGCGCTCTTCCCATCAGCTTCGAGATCCAGAGCGAACAGCAGATATCGGCGACCCTGGGAGCCGACCAGCTCCGGCTGGGGCTCATCGCCGGCATCATCGGCCTCATCCTGGTGGCCGTCTACTCAATCTTCCAGTACCGGATGCTGGGGCTGGTCACGATCACCTCCCTCGTCGTCGCCGGTCTGCTGACCTACCTGGCCATCTGTATTCTCGGTTGGACCGAGAATTACCGCCTGTCCCTGGCGGGCGTTGCGGGCCTGATCGTAGCGATCGGGCAGACCGCCGACTCCTTCATCGTCTACTTCGAACGAATTCGCGATGAGCTCAGGGACGGTCGCGGCCTGGTATCTGCAGTCGAGAACGGCTGGCGCAGGGCAAAACGCACGGTCCTGGCCTCAAAGGCAGTCAACCTGCTCGCCGCCGTCGTGCTGTACTTCGTGGCGGTGGGTAACGTGCGCGGGTTCGCCTTCACCCTCGGCCTGACCGCCGTCGCCGACCTGATCGTGGTCTTCCTGTTCACCCAGCCGGTCATGCGGCTGCTGGCCAAGACCAAGTTCTTCGGGGAAGGACACCGGTTCTCGGGTCTCGATCCGAAGAAGCTCGGCGTCATGCCGCTGTACCGTGGCGCAGGCAGGATCCGGATGCCCTCGGCCACCCCCGAGATGGCTGCCGCCGGCCGCACCAAGAACAAGGCAGTGTCAGGCGAAATCGCCCGGCGCACCACTATCGCAGAGCGGCGGCTGGCCGAACAAAAAGCTCTTGCCGCGCGCAGCAATGGCACCGAAGAGAAGGACAAGTAAATGCGGGGCTTCAGCTTTGCCAAGTTTGGCAACGACCTCTACTCGGGCAAACGGTCCTACCCCTTCGTGGGGAAGCGCAAACTGTGGTTCACCATTGCAGCGGTAGCTGTCCTGGTGTCCATCCTGATCCCTGTGGTCAAAGGCGGGTTCAACCTCGGGATCGACTTCCGCGGTGGGTCCGAGTTCACCGTGTCCAGCGTTGAGAACACCGACGTCGCGCTTGGCGAGCGGGCAGTCACCGACGTCGTCGCCGACGCTGTTCCGAGCGTCACGAACATCGCCCCGCAGACGATGCGCATCCAGACCGAGCGCCTCTCCGACGACGAAACGCTCAGCGTCAGGGATTCGCTAATCGGCGCCTACGACGTCACAGCCGAGGAAGTCACCTCCACCTTCGTGGGGCCGACTTGGGGTGAGGACGTCAGTCGTCAGGCGCTCATCGGGCTGGTGGTCTTCGTCGCCCTTGCCGCGGTGCTGATGGCCGTCTACTTCAGGACCTGGAAGATGTCCGTCGCAGCACTCGCCGCTCTGGTGGTGGTGATGACCGTGACAGCCGGTCTGTACGCGCTGAGCGACTTTGAGGTCACCCCGTCAGCGGTGATCGGCTTCCTCACGGTGCTCAGCTACTCGCTCTACGACACGGTCGTGGTCTTCGACAAGGTCAGAGAGAACACCGCGGACCTAGATGTTTCAACGAAGCGGACGTTCGCCGAGCAGGTCAACCTTGCGGTCAACCAGACTCTGGTCCGCTCCATCAACACCTCGGTGGTGGCCGTGCTGCCGGTCGCCTCTATCCTTTTCATCGGGGCGCTGCTCCTCGGAGCGGGCACCCTGCGGGACCTCTCCCTCGCTCTCTTCATCGGCATCATCATGGGCACCATCACCACCCTCTTCGTGGCGGCGCCGATGTACGCATGGCTGCGGATGCGGGAACCAGACATCAAACGCCAGGAGAAGCGGGTGCTCCAGCGCAGGTCGGTTGAAGCGGCGGAGACCGTCCCGGCGACCTAATTGGCGCCGTGCGTCTCAGACCATGACCGACCGTGTCCTGGACCCCTGTGGGGTTCAGGACACAGTCGTTTCCAGGCCCGGTCCGTCCGCCCCCGGAGAAGTGTGCACGACGGTTTGGTTTGCACGTCTAGACTTAAGGATGCACGCCGGAGAAGTGGCGTGGTGTAATGCCCGTCAGCCGTCTGGCGGGTGAGGAATCGGAGTGGTACGTGGCAGAAGCCAGTGGTCCAGCAGAGCGGGCAGACACGGATAGCCGTGAGCAGCGTCCCGGCGCCACCTCGCGCCCGTCAACCGCGCAGCTCGAACAGGTGCCAGCACCCCCGGCGGCCACCCCACCGGTCCGCAGCGACGCTGCGGCAGCGTCGCCGTCGTCGGCCCCCTCAGCGGGCAGCGCCGACCATAGCGCACTGCCAGAGCGGAAAGTCCGCCCCCGATCCCGACTGGCACGGCTGACGGGCAGGGGAGCGCCCGGGTACTCGCCGGTACTCGAACCGCTGCTCCGCACGGTCAGGGCCAACAACCCCAAAGAGGACCTGGACCTCATCCAGCGGGCGTACCTGGTTGCCGAGCGTAGCCATGACGGCCAGAAACGGAAAAGCGGCGACCCGTATATCACCCATCCGGTCGCCGTCGCGACCATCCTCGCCGAGTTGGGGATGACCGGCACCACCCTCGCCGCCGCACTGCTGCACGACACCGTTGAGGACACCTCGTGCACCCTCGACGACATCAAACGGGACTTCGGCGCCGAAGTGGCGATGCTGGTGGACGGGGTGACCAAACTGGACAAGGTGTCCTTCGGGGACGCCGCGCAAGCGGAGACAGTCCGCAAGATGGTCGTCGCCATGGCCAAGGACATCAGGGTGCTGGTGATCAAACTTGCCGACCGGCTCCACAACGCGCGGACGTGGCGGTTTGTCTCACCCGAGTCGTCGGCCAGGAAAGCACGCGAAACCCTCGAGATTTTCGCCCCGCTGGCCCACCGGCTCGGGATGAACACCATCAAGTGGGAGCTCGAGGATCTGTCCTTCGCTGCGCTGCACCCGAAGGTTTACGAAGAGATTGTGCGGATGGTGGGTGATCGCACCCCCGAGCGTGAGAAGCACCTGTCGGTGGTGCGCACCCAAATCGGTGAGGACCTCCGGTCGGTCAGGATCAAGGCCGCCATCACCGGGCGACCAAAGCACTACTACTCGATCTATCAAAAAATGATTGTCCGCGGCAAGGACTTCGACGATATCCACGACCTGATGGGGATCCGGGTCCTGGTGGATAGTGTCAGGGACTGCTACGCCACGCTCGGGCAACTGCACGCCCGCTGGAACCCGCTCCCGGGCCGGTTCAAAGACTACATAGCGATGCCCAAGTTCAACATGTACCAGTCGTTGCACACCACGGTCATCGGGCCGGGTGGGCGTCCCGTGGAAATCCAGATCCGGACCCACGACATGCACCGCCGTGCCGAGTACGGTGTGGCAGCGCACTGGAAGTATAAGGGCATCGGGGCGAAAGTCGGTGACGGACCCGACAACAGCGACATGGGCTGGTTGCGGAGCCTCGTCGACTGGCAGCAGGAGACCTCTGACCCCGATGAGTTCCTGGATTCACTTCGCTTCGAGATCAACGCGCGGGAAGTCTTCGTGTTTACCCCCAAAGGCGAGGTGATGGCGTTGCCGTTCGGCTCGACGCCGGTCGACTTCGCCTACGCCGTGCACACCGAGGTGGGCCACCGAACCATCGGCGCGCGGGTCAACGGCAAGCTGATCCCCTTGAACAGCGAGCTCAACCACGGTGACTGGGTGGAGATTTTCACCTCAAAGGCCGAGGGCGCCGGGCCAAGCCAGGATTGGCAGGGTTTCGTCAAGAGCCCGCGGGCTCGCAACAAGATCCGGCAATGGTTCACCAAGGAACGCCGCGAAGAGGCGATTGAGAAGGGCAAGGAACTGCTCACGCGTGCCATGCGTAAGCAGAACCTGCCGCTGCAGCGCATGATGACCCATGATGCGCTGATGGCCGTCGCCCAGGAACTCCGGCACGCCGACATTGCCGCCCTGTACGCCGCCGTCGGGGATGGGCATTCCTCGGCGCAGAACGTGATCGAACACCTTGTTGCACTGATGGGCGGCAATGAGGGCGCCGAAGAGAGCCTCGCCGAATCAACGGTTGCCACCACCCCCCGCCGGCCCAAGTTCTCCGACTCGGGGGTGACAGTGCGTGGGGTTGGGGACGTCTGGGTCAAGATTGCCCGTTGTTGCACACCGGTCCCACCGGATCCGATCGTCGGGTTTGTCACCCGCGGTTCGGGTGTCTCGGTGCACCGGACTGATTGCCGCAACGTTGAGGAGTTGCGCGACCAGCCGGACCGGATTGTCGAGGTCGAATGGGCGCCCACCCAGTCCAGCGTGTTCCTGGTTGAAATCCAGGTCGAGGCGCTTGACCGCAAGAGCTTGCTCTCCGACGTCACCCGGGTCCTGTCGGAAAACCACGTCAATATTCTCGCCGCGAGCGTCAACACCTCAACGGACCGGGTTGCGTTGTCGCGGTTCGCCTTCGAAATGGGCGACCCGAAGTATCTGACCCACATCCTCAACGCCGTGCGTCGAATCGACGGCGTATTCGATGTCTATCGCACCACCGGGGCCCAGCGGAGGCTGTAGCTGAGTTGTTAGTCCTGCCCCGAATGCATGGCTGTCTGTAGGCGAGCCAGGGCGCGGTTCTTACCGGGAACACGACGAGTTGCCTCAAGGGCCCTGACTACCAGAACCAGATCGCAGCCCAGCGACGGCTGGGTGGCCAGTCTAATGAGGCTTGGCAGCGCCCACGATTCGTGACCGTGAACCGCAACGTCCAGTGCAGTCCTGAGGGGTGAGGTGACACCCACCCCACCCAGCACCCTGACGTCGCGGGGACCCAATGCCACCTGATGCATCAGGGCGTCACTGAAGGGTGGCAGGGCGGTCGTTCGACGCCGATGGTCGGTCACCAGATTGACCGTGCCGGGTAGGCTGGCGCAGCCGTACACCCAGGCAGCGCTCTGGCGGGCAAGGGCCACCTTCGGACGCAGCGGTTCCGGGACGCACAGGATTGCTGATTGTGCGCGGGAGACCGGATCGAGATGGAGGTCGGCACGCGCATACGACTCCCCACACACCCGGTGGAGCAGGCCATCGTTGCACATGGCCTGCAGCTCAACCGTGCTGAAGATGTCGTTGGCACGAAACAGGAGACCGCCGGTTGAGGTGACCGGCTCTGCCCTGTCCATTGCGGGGGTCGCGCCCTGCAGGTGTTGGGACATAGCACTAGCATTCCGACTTGCCCAGCAAAGCGAAAGCCCCGGTGTCCGGATGTGGATAACTCAAAGCCCGGCCAACCAGACTCTGGTCAACCGGGCTTCAGCGCATCGTCCTGACCCGTGGGTCCTCGGGAAAATATCCTAGGAGAAGTCCTTCGCCGACTTGCGGAGCATCTCCAGCCACTGCTCGCGGGCCGTCAAGGCCTCCCCGGCAGCGGCAATACGCTTCGCGTCGCCGGCCTTCTGGGCGGCACCCAGATCGTCCTGAAGTGCTGCGATGGTGGCTTCGAGCTGGCTCAGCGCGCTGTTGGTGCGGGCCTGAGTCTCCGGGTTGGTCCGCTCCCAGTGGGCGTCGTCAGCGGACTTGACTGCGTCCTCAACCTCACGGATACCAGCCTCGATGCGGCCCATGTCGGAGCGCGGCACCTTGCCGGCCTCCTCCCAGCGGTCGCGGATGGACTGCAGCGACTTCTTCGCCGCGGCAAGGTTCTTGATCGGCAACAGCTGACGAGCTTCCGCCAACAAGGCTTCCTTGACCACCAGGTTGGCTCCGTACTCCTCGTCGATCGCCTCGTTGGTGGCCTTCCTCGCGGTGAAGAACCGGTCCTGGGCGGCCCGGAAGCGGGCCCAGAGGGCGTCGTCGTCCTTGCGGCTGGCCCGTTTGGAGGCCTTCCACTCGTCCATCAGCCGGCGGTACTCGCCGGCGGTGTGGCCCCAATCGGTGGAGGTGGACAGCGCCTCGGCCTGCTGGATGAGGGATTCCTTCGCCTGCTTGGCTGAGGCGTTGTCGGTGTCCAGCTGGGAGAAGTAGGCGCGGCGATGACGGTCGAAAATGGTGCGCGCCGCGCGGAACCGCTTCCACAACCCGTCCTCGGTGCCGCGGCCAAGACGGATGCCGTTCTTCTGGGCGGCCTTCCAGGTCTCGAACAACTCGTTCATCCTGGTGCTGCTGGCCTTCCACTGGACGGTGGAAGGGTCGCGGCCGGCGATCTCCTCAGCTTCGGCAACAATCGCCTCGCGGGCCGCCAACTCGGCGGTCTTCAACGCATCCTGGACGGCTTTCTCGGCGGTAACGAGTTCGGAGATCGAGCCGGTCAGGGCGTCAAGCCGGGTTTCGAGCGCCAGCACGTCGCCGACCATTTTCTTCTCGGCCACCTGTTCCCGCAGGTGATCCGCCGTCTTCTGCATGTCAGCCGACGGCGCCTTTGCCTGCACCCGCTGCTCAAGGAGCACAATCTGGCTGGCCACGTCGTCGTACTTCCTGACGAAGTAGGCAAGCGCCTCATCCTTCGACGCATCCGGGTACTGCCCAACAGCGTGCTCCTCGCCGTTGACGATCAGAAACACATGGCCGTCCTCCTCGACGCGGGCGAACCTGGCCGCCTCGCTAAGGGAAGTGCTGTGCGCTGGGGGAGCGGCGACTGGGGATCCGGGTTTGCCAGCGGGCCTCCCGCCGGGCTTGGCCCCGGGACGCGGTGCCATCGCGCCGGGGGTCGGGGCAGCGGGAGCCGGGGTAGCAGCGGGGGTCGGGGCGGCGCCGGGGGTCGTGCTCGGGTGGGGCACGGGGCGGTCGGCCAGAGGGGTCGACTCAGGAGCCGGGGTCTCTTCAGTTGCTGCGGTCTCGGCGGCTTCTGCCGCCGGTTCAGCTGGCTTGGGCTCGACTACCGCGGCTTCTGCCGCCGGTTCAGCTGGCTTGGGCTCGACTACCGCGGCTTCTGCCGCCGGTTCAGCTGGCTTGGGCTCGACTACCGCGGCTTCTGCCGCCGGTTCAGGGACTGTGGGGGCTACCTCGTCGCCTGACGTTTCGTCGCCACGGGGTGTTTCGTCGGATTGCTGACTTTGTGTCACCGCTAGAAGTCTTTCGCTCGTTGGTTTGCCTGCTACCTCGCGGCAACTAGTTCAGGGCTCCTGAGTCTATCGTCACAGCACTGGCCGGGGGACCGTTCTCTCTCGTCTACCGGCTCCTGCTTTGCGTCCCGGTGCTGCGCAGCCTAAAAGGTTACTTTACGCATAAGGGTTCGGCAGCGGAATTTCGTAGCGCTCACCGTGGACCGAGTGCGCCCGCCACGGACCGACTGCTGCGGTGAGCAACCCGGACTGGCGGGGTCAACCTCGACCGCGGAGCGGGAAAAGCTGCTCACCGATACCCAGGTTGACCACCGTGGGCGGCGAAGGTGGCGACCGGGGAAGGGACGAAGCGTTTCGCGTGGGTCCACCCCAGCCCCTAAAATGAATGCCGCACCAGTCACCCGAAAGCTACGTACTGCAAGGAGCTCAGCCGTATGGCACGCAAGGCCTCACTGTCAGGTTTCCCAGAATGGCTGCCGGAGGAGCGACTGGTGGAGCTGCATGTGCTGGACACGCTGCGCAAGACGTTCGAACTGCACGGCTTCTCCAACATTGAGACCCGCGCTGTCGAGACGGTGTCCCACCTGCTACGCAAGGGCGACATCGACAAAGAGGTCTACGCCGTTTCCCGACTGCAGGCCGACGACGACGGCGGCCGCGCGCCCAGTGCCGGCGACGGCCTTGCCCTCCACTATGACCTCACAGTCCCGTTCGCACGCTACGTGGTCGAAAACTCGGGGCACCTCGCCTTCCCCTTCCGGCGCTACCAGATCCAGAAGTGCTGGCGCGGCGAGCGCCCGCAGGATGGCCGGTTCCGCGAGTTCACCCAGGCGGACATCGATGTGGTGGGCGACGGCGTCCTCCCGTTCCGGTACGACGTCGAACTCGCCCTCGTGGTGGTCGATGCCCTGTCCGCCCTCCCCATCCCCGACTTCACCGTGCGCGTCAACAACCGGAAGCTGGCCGAGGGATTCTACCGGGGGATCGGCCTTGAGGACACCGCTGGTGTGCTGCGGAGCATCGACAAACTGGAGAAGATCGGCGCCGAGAAGGTGACCGCGCTCCTTGAGACCGAACTTGGTGCCACCGCCGAGCAGGCAGCACTTGCCCTCCGCCTCGCCTCTATCCGCACCACTGACGTGGCGTTCGTCGACCAGGTCCGCGCCCTCGGGGTGACCCACCCACTGCTCGAAGAGGGCCTCGGGGAGCTGGAGCAGGTCATCGCCGAGGCCTCCAAGCGCGCCCCGGGCCGGGTCGTGGCGGACCTCAGCATCGCCCGCGGCCTCGACTACTACACCGGCACCGTCTATGAGACCGTACTCAACGGGCACGAGTCGTTGGGCTCCATCTGCTCCGGCGGCCGCTATGACAGCCTGGCCGCCAAGGGCAACCGCACCTTCCCCGGCGTCGGCCTCTCCATTGGGGTTACCCGGCTGGTGTCGCGGATCCTCAGCCAGGGCTTCACCGCGGTCTCCCGCCAGGTCCCCACCGCCGTCCTGATCTCGCTCACCGATGACAGTTCGTGGTCCGCCGCGCAGGACATTGCCGCGTCGCTGCGTGGCCGGGGCATCTCCGCCGAGGTGGCAGCCTCGGCCGAGAAGTTCGGCAAGCAGATCAAGTTCGCTGATCGGCGTGGCATCCCGTTTATCTGGTTCACGGCCGAGGACGGGACGCACGAGGTCAAGGACCTCAGAACCGGTACCCAGGAGCCAACCGACCCTGACACCTGGTCCCCTCCGGCTGCCGACCGGGTGCCGAGGGTGCTGCGTTCAGAGGGCTAGCCGACGCCCGCGCACCAAAGCTCAGGCCCGTCGTCGTCGCACATTGACGACGACGGCGCGGCCGAGCACCCCGGCGGTCAGGACCGCGAGCATGGTCAGCACCGACGACGCCGGGAGGGTCAGGGCCAGCAGCACGCACCCGGCGAAGCCGACCACGTTCAGCGCCCGCGGCGAATGCCACGGCCGGTCCGTCAGCGTGAACGCTGACAGGTTGGTGATCGCATAGTAGATCAGCACCCCGAAGCTGGAGAAGCCCACCACCGTGAGCACATTGGTGGCCAGAAGTAAGCCAATGACGACGACGGCGGTCGCCAGGTCCGCGGCATAGGGAACTCCGAAGCGCTGCCAGATACTGGCAAGCACTCGGGGCAGGTCGCCCTCCCGCGCCATGGCCAGGGTGGTCCTGCCCACCCCGGCGATGAGGGCCAGTAGGGCTCCGAGGCTGGCTAGCGCCGCCGCCACGGTGACCGCCGCCGTCGGGACCCCTGACGTTGAGGCAGCGAACACCTCGAGGAGTGGTGCGGGGGACCCGGCCAGCGTCGTCGGGCCGAGCGCGGAGAGCAGCCCAAACGAGAGCAGCAAATACAGTACCAGCGTGAAGCCGAGTGATCCGAAGATCGCTGCCGGGATGGTGCGTTGCGGCTCGCGCACCTCTTCGCCCATGGTGGCCAACCGCGCATACCCGGCAAAGGCGAAGAACAGCAGCCCAGACGCCTGCAGCACCCCGAGCCAGGTGGTGGGCAGGGGGATCGGGTCGGACGGGGCGGGAGCGGCGAAGGCGGCGACCACCACGAACGCCAGGACCGGAACCACCAGAGACACGATGATCCGGGTCATCAGGGCGGTTCGGCTGACGCCTAGCAGATTCACTACCGTCAGACCCACGACCGCGGCAACCGCTGCGGCGGTCTCGAAGCCCGGGGCGGCGTATAGGCCAAAGGTCAGGGCCATCGCGGCGCAGGAGGCGGTCTTACCGGAGACAAAACTCCAGCCAGCGACAAATCCCGGCCAGGGACCGAGCTGACGACGCCCGTAGACGTACGTGCCGCCACTCTGCGGATGCACCGCAGCGAGCTGCGCCGAGGCCGCCGCGTTACAGTACGCGACGAAACCGGCGATCGCCACGGCCAGGGGGAGCCAACTCCCGGCGGCCGCGGCTGCCGGGGCAAACACCACAAACACCCCGGCGCCGATCATGGAGCCGATCCCCACGGTGGTGGCGTCGAAGCCGCCCAGCTGCCGCCGAAGTCCCGGTGGATCAGTGGGAGGCGGATTGTTCCCTGCCGGATTAGGCGGTGCCATCTGTGGTCCCCTGCCGTGGCGGGTGGGTTCCGGTATCACCGGTAAACTCGAACGAGACGATCTTTTCATACGCGGGTAGCCCATCGATGCCCCGCACCTCCACCCGGAAGGAATGCTGTGCTGCGCACACATGACCTCGGTTCACTACGGACTGAGCACATTGGACACACCGTCACCCTGGCAGGCTGGGTAGCCCGCCGCCGAGATCACGGCGGGGTAGCATTCCTTGACCTGCGCGACGCTTCAGGCTTCGCCCAGGTCGTCGTCCGGGAAGAGGAAGTGTTTCACGGCCTGCGCAATGAATACGTCCTGCAGATCACCGGCACCGTCGAGAAGCGGCCCGAGGGCAACGAGAACCCAGCGCTGGCCACCGGTGGCATCGAAGTCATCGCCGAGACGGTGACCATCCTGAACACCTCCGACCCGCTTCCCTTCCAGATCGACGAGCATGTCGAGGTGGGCGAGGAAGCCCGCCTGAAGCACCGCTACCTGGATCTGCGCCGGCCCGCGCCGAACGCCAACCTCCGGCTGCGCTCCGAAGCGAACCGGGTGGCGCGCGAACTGCTGCATCAGGACGGGTTCGTCGAGATTGAGACCCCCACCCTCACCCGGTCGACCCCCGAGGGCGCCCGCGACTTCGTGGTGCCAGCCCGTCTGGCCCCCGGCTCCTGGTATGCCCTGCCCCAGTCACCGCAACTGTTCAAGCAACTCCTTCAGGTCGGCGGCTTCGAAAAGTACTATCAGATTGCCCGCTGCTACCGCGATGAGGACTTCCGCGCGGACCGCCAGCCCGAGTTCACGCAGCTCGACATCGAAGCCAGCTTCGTCGAGCAGGACGACGTCATCGCCCTCGGCGAGAGCCTGGTCAAGGCGCTCTGGCAGCTGATCGACGTCGAGATCCCCACCCCGATCCAGCGGATGACCTACGCCGACGCCATGGCCCGGTTCGGCTCCGACAAGCCCGACCTGCGCTTCGGCCTGGAGCTGACCGAGCTCACCGACTTCTTCAAGGACACCGATTTTGGCGTGTTCAAGGCACCCTACGTCGGCGCCGTCGTAATGCCCGGCGGGGCCTCCCAGCCGCGCCGCCAGCTTGACGCCTGGCAGGAATGGGCCAAGCAGCGCGGCGCGAAGGGCCTCGCCTACGTCCTCGTCGACGACGACGGCAGTCTCCGCGGGCCCGTCGCCAAGAACCTCACCGACACCGAGCGCGACGGCCTGCCCTCCGCCGTCGGCGCCAACCCTGGCGACTGCATTTTCTTCGCCGCCGGGGAGAAGACCCCGTCCCGCGCACTGCTCGGCGCGGCACGCGTCGAGATCGGCCACCGCACCGGTCTGATCGACCCAAAGGCCTGGGCGTTCGTCTGGGTGGTCGATGCACCGATGTTCGAACCGGCGTCGGCGGCCGTCGCAGCCGGCGACGTGGCGGTTGGCGGGGGAGCGTGGACGGCTGTGCACCACGCCTTCACCTCGCCCAAGCCCGAGTACCAGGATACTTTCGACAAGGATCCGGAGACCGCGCTGGCCTACGCGTACGACATTGTCTGTAACGGCAACGAGATTGGTGGCGGCTCGATCCGTATCCACCAGCGCGATGTGCAGGAACGCGTGTTCTCGGTCATGGGCATCAGCAAGGATGACGCGCAGGAGAAGTTTGGGTTCCTGCTCGAAGGGTTCAAGTACGGCGCGCCCCCTCACGGCGGCATCGCATTCGGCTGGGACCGCGTCGTCGCGCTGATGGCCGGCACCGAGTCCATCCGCGACGTCATCGCGTTCCCGAAGTCCGGCGGCGGCTTCGACCCGCTGACCGCGGCGCCCGCCCCGATCACCGCGCAGCAGCGCAGGGAAGCCGGGGTGGACTTCACGCCGGAGAAGAAGAACTAAGGGCTCCCGGGCGGATCCGGTTTGTGACGGGAATGGATACACGCCCAATCCGGTTGTGAAATACTGATACACACAAACGTGCTCCGGGGTCGGTGTAATTCCGAACCGGCGGTGATAGTCCGCGACCCGTCCGCTCCAGCGCCACCCGCGCCGGAATGGACGGTTGAGCCGGTGAAATTCCGGCACCGACAGTTAAAGTCTGGAGGGGAGAAGCGCGTGCAGCTTTGGCTGTGCTGGTTCGTTGGCGCCTTGGTGCACAGCAACCGGCACCGGCCGTTCCTGTCGTTACCCCGGAGCGCACCGCTCGAGACAAGGGAACGACGTGGACTTTCTGAGGTGGCTCTTCGAAGCTCAGATCCCTGTTGCCGGCAGCGCACTGTTGCTCCGCGAGGTGTTCGGCAACATCTTCGGTCTCCTCAGCGCGCTTGGCGGGATGCGGCGGAAGCTGTGGGCCTGGCCGGTCGGCATCGTGGGCAACGTCCTGCTCCTCACCGTCTTCCTCGGATCGTTCTTCGGCGGGGCCGACGCTGCCAACCTCCTGGGTCAGGCTGGCCGCCAGATCATGTTCATCGCTGTCGCCGTCTACGGCTGGCGCCAGTGGCGGGCGAGCTCCGAACCGGACGGCTACGCTATCACCCCGCGCTGGGCACCCCGCCGGGCACGGATCGGGCTGGTCGCGGGAATGATCCTCGGCACCGTGGCGCTGACCCCCCTCTTCCGGATGCTTGGCTCCTACGAACCAGTCTGGGCCGATGCCTGGACCTTCGTCGGTTCGCTGCTGGCCACCATCGGTATGGCCAAGGGCTGGGTCGAGTTCTGGCTCATCTGGGTAGCCGTCGACGTCGTCGGGGTGCCGCTGCTCTTCAGCGCCGGCTACTACGCGTCGGCCTTCATGTACCTGTGCTATGGGATCTTCACGCTGATCGGTTTCTTCGTCTGGATGCGGGCGCGCGATCGCAGCAAACCCCGCGTCGATGTCCTCCTCCCGGATCCCGCCCTCCGGTGAGTACCGTGAACCAGCCAGCGTCCGACGCCGAAACCCGGGCGATGCGCCACGCCCTCGAGTTGGCGGGCCAAGGTGTGCGCGGCGCCAACCCTTTGGTGGGATCGGTCATTCTTGATGAGGGTGGTGCCACCATCGGCGCTGGCTACCACCGGGGAGCCGGTACCCCGCATGCGGAAGTCGATGCTCTAGCCGATGCCACGACCCGGCGTGCCGACCTCACGGGCTGCACGCTGGTCTGCACGCTCGAACCCTGCAACCACGCCGGACGCACCGGACCCTGCACCGATGCTATTGCCGTGGCGGGGATCGTCCGCGTGGTGTACGCCGCCGACGACGTCCACGGCCCGGCCGCTGGCGGCGCCGGCTCGCTCCGGGACCACGGCGTCGACACGGTCGGGGGACTGCTGGCCGACGAAGCGCACCGGATGAACCGCCGGTGGCGCGACGCCACCAGCTCGCACCGCCCCTTCATCACCCTCAAGATTGCCCAGACCCTCGACGGGCGGGTCGCGGCAGCGGACGGCACCAGCCAGTGGATCACCGGCCCCGAGTCACGCACCGACGGGCACGCCATCCGGGGGCGGGCCGACGCGGTGCTGGTCGGCACCGGCACCGTGTTCGCTGACAACCCAGCCTTGTCGGCGCGGCACTCTGATGGGTCCGATGTGGCCCGGCAGCCCCTGCGCGTCGCCATGGGACTGCGCCCGGTCCCGGAGGATTCGGCGATCCGTGGCGCCCGGTTCAGTCAGCTCAGCACCAGAGATCCGTGGGCAGCGGTGCAGAACCTGTACGACGAGGGCGTGGGTCACCTGATGATCGAGGGCGGTCCCACAATCGCCAGCGTATTCCTCGCCGCAGGGCTGGTCGATGAACTGGTCATTTACCAGGCACCCCTGCTACTCGGCGGCGGTACGCCAGCTGTCCAGTCCCTCGGGATCGGCTCGCTCCGGGATGCCAGCACCTGGGAGCTCGACCACCACGGGGGCGGCGCGCTCATGCAGTGCGGCAAGGACATGCGCCTCCGCTTCAGCCCGGCACCCGCCGGCCATCAGACCCCGCCCCAGCAGACCCCGTCGCAGACGACACCCAGCAGCAAAGGACCCACCACATGTTCACAGGAATAGTCGCCGAACAGGGCAGCGTCGTCTCACTGGACGTCTCCGCGGACCAGACCAGCGCCATCCTGGTTTTCGACGCACCAACCACCGGCCAGGATCTGGGCCTCGGCGGCTCGATCGCCGTCAACGGCGTCTGCCTCACCGCCACCAGCATCGATGGCGGCAGGATCGCCGTCGACGTGATGGGCGAGACCCTGCTGCGAACCACCACCGGGTCCCTGGCCGCAGGTAGCGCGGTCAACCTTGAGCGCTGCGTCCCGGCGGCCGGTCGGCTGGACGGACACGTGGTCCAGGGTCACGTCGACGGTATCGGCACCTTGCTGGAGCGGGAGAACCAGGGCGCCTGGCACCGGCTGCGGTTCGGCTTGCCGACCCGGTTGGCCCGCTACGCAGCGGAGAAGGGGTCCATCACTGTCGACGGCGTGTCGCTCACGGTCAGCGCTGTCAGCCCCGTTTCCGCCCCCGACCCCTGGTTCGAGGTGGGACTGATTCCCACTACGCTGCAGGAAACCAGTCTGGGCCTGAAGCAAACCGGGGATTCGGTGAACCTGGAAATGGATGTGTTGGCCAAATACGCTGAACGGCTGATGAGTTTCATGTTGCCGGCGTGGCAGTCGCCGAACACCCAGACAATCCCCATCCAGAAACCAGCAGTCCAGAAACCCGCGGTCCTCAGACCTGCAGTCCAGAAACCGACGGTTCCGCCGGCCATCGCCGAGCCGCAGCCATGACCGCCCACGACACCGAACCGGTGACGGGGTCCATCCGGATGGACGCCGTGCCAGCAGCTGTCGCAGCGATAGCCGCGGGCCGCGCCGTCGTTGTCGTCGATGATGAGCGGCGCGAGAATGAGGGCGACATCATCTTCGCCGCCCAGTTCGCCACCCCGGAACTGGTCGGGTGGACCGTCAGGTACACCTCGGGGGTGCTGTGCGTGCCGATTTCCGGCGCTGCCGCGGACCGGCTCCTGCTGCCGCCGATGACCGCCGTCAACGAGGACGCCAAGGGCACCGCCTACACCGTCTCCTGCGACGCGGCGGAGGGCGTGAGTACCGGGATCAGCGCAGCCGACCGGTCGGTCACCGCACGCCTGCTCGCCGATCCGACAACGACGGCGGCGCACCTCACCCGTCCGGGGCACATATTCCCACTGCGCGGCGAGCCTGGCGGGGTGGGCGAACGTCCAGGCCATACCGAGGCCGGCCTCGAACTGTGCACCCTGGCCGGCCTCGAGCCGGCGGCGGTAATCGCCGAGCTGGTGCATGACGAAGGGCAGATGATGCGCCTGCCCGCCCTGCGGGACTTCGCCGACGCCCACGGCCTGCCCCTGATCTCCATCAAAGACCTCCTGAGCTACCTGGCTACGTCAGGCACCCCCGATGTAGAGGAGGGGGACCCACGATGAACACCGCCAACGTCACCGGCGGACCGGTGGTCACCCTCCCGACGGCCTTCGGGCAGTTCACCACCCGCGCGTGGACCGATGAGGTGACCGGAGTCGAACACCTGAGCCTTTCATCGCCGGGTGGCAAGGGCGCGGCCGGCGCCGAGGCCCCGCTCGTGCGGTTGCATTCCGAATGCCTCACCGGAGACGTCTTCTCCTCCTTCCGGTGCGACTGCGGTGAGCAGCTTGAACAGGCGCTGCAACTGGTCGCCGAACAGGGCGGCACGGTGGTGTACCTGCGCGGCCAGGAAGGCAGGGGGATCGGCCTGGCCAACAAGATGCGGGCCTACGCGTTGCAGGAAGGCGGAGCCGACACTGTTGAAGCCAACGAGCAGCTCGGCCTGCCGGTCGATTCCCGCGATTACCAGGCGGCAGCGGCGATCCTCCACCAGCTGGACCTGGGCGCGATCCGACTGCTCAGCAACAACCCCGAGAAGCGCGACAAACTGCTGGAGCACGGCATCGAGGTCACCGCGATGGTGCCCGCGGTGGTGCCAGCGCGGGCCGAAAACCAGCGGTATCTGCAGACCAAACGGGACCGGCTCAACCACCGGCTCACCCAGCTTGAAGACCACGGGCTCCAGCAAAGCTAAGCCCACCCCTCCTGATCACCACCCCTCCTGATCACCACACCGAAAAGAGACCCTTATGAGCGGCCACGGCGCACCACCCATCGACCTCAGCCACCTTGCCGGAGCGCAGCACCTGCGCCTCGCCGTCGTCGCCGCCAGCTGGCACACGGAGATCATGGACGGGCTGCTCGACGGCGCCCTGCGCGCCGCGCGCGACGCGGGCGTCGACCCAACGGTGGTGCGGGTTCCCGGCAGCTTCGAGCTTCCTGTCGCTGCCGCGCGGCTGGCTCCGCACTTCGACGCGGTGGTGGCGCTCGGTGTCGTCATCCGCGGCGGCACCCCGCACTTCGACTATGTCTGCCAGGCCGCGACCTCCGGCCTGACCGACGTCAGCGTCCGGACCGGGAAGCCGGTCGGATTCGGCGTCCTGACCTGCGACACCGAAGAGCAGGGGCTTGACCGTGCCGGGCTGCCCGGATCCAGCGAAGACAAGGGGTACGAGTCGGTCGCCGCGGCACTGACCACCGCCGCCGCGCTCGGGGCGTGGCAGGGCTAGAGCTGTGTCACACGAAATCCGCCGAATGAGGCTCAGCGCCGCCAACCCAGTAACGTTGGCTCTGTGAAAAGCTTCGAAACACTCTTTGCCGAACTCAGCGCCAAAGCCGTCGCGCGCCCCGACGGATCGCGCACCATCGCCGAACTCGATTCGGGCGTCCACGGCATCGGCAAGAAGGTTGTTGAGGAGGCCGCCGAGGTGTGGATGGCCGCCGAGTACGAATCGGATGAGGCAACCGCGGAGGAAATCTCCCAACTGCTGTACCACCTGCAGGTCCTGATGATCGCCAAGGGTCTGACGCTGAACGACGTGTACAAGCATCTCTAGGCACCGTCCCACCCCGGAGATGAGTGCCGCCAGCAGCAGATTCCCCTCGAACACCTCAGCGAAAGAAACCCCATGCTCCGTGTAGCAGTACCCAATAAGGGCGCCCTGTCCGAAGCCGCCTCAGCCATGCTCGCCGAGGCCGGCTACCGTCAGCGCCGCGACACCCGCGAACTGGTCCTTGAGGATCCGGATAATGGGGTCGAATTCTTCTTCCTCCGCCCCCGCGATATCGCGGTCTATGTGGGCGCCGGAACGCTCGACGTCGGCATCACCGGCCGCGACCTGTTTCTTGACGCGGACGTCGACGCCCAGGAGCGGCTGACGCTGGGGTTCGGCGCATCGACCTTCCGGTTCGCCGGCCCGGTAGGGGATTTCACCGATGTCGCGCAGCTCGACGGCAAGCGGCTCGCCACCAGCTACGACGGTCTTCTGCGCCGGTACCTGACGGATCACGGAGTCGAGGCGACGGTGGTGCGGCTCGACGGAGCCGTCGAGTCTTCAGTGCGGCTCGGCGTCGCCGACGCCATCGCCGACGTCGTCGAGACCGGTAACACGCTCAAAGCCGCCGGAATGGAAATCTTCGGCGAGCCGATCCTGCGCAGTGAGGCGGTCCTGATCGGCCGCAACGGCGACGCGCCGGCCGGCCTCGATGTGCTGATCCGCCGGCTGCAGGGTGTGCTCGTGGCACGCCGGTACGTACTGATGGACTACGACATCCGCAAGGACCTGGTCGACCAGGCTGCAGCGCTGACGCCCGGCCTGGAATCCCCGACGATTTCCCCGCTGCGCGACTCAGACTGGGTGGCCGTCCGGTCCATGGTGCTCCGCAACCAGACCAACCAGGTCATGGACGAGCTTTACGAGCTGGGCGCCCGCGCCATCCTGGTCAGCACCATCCACGCCTGCAGGGTCTAGGCCGCTGTCATGGGTGTAGCCATTCGTGTCATCCCGTGTCTCGACGTCGACGCCGGACGCGTCGTCAAGGGCGTCAACTTCGCCGATCTGCGCGACGCCGGCGACCCGGTTGAGCTAGCTCACCGGTACGATCGGGCCGGGGCCGACGAACTCACGTTCCTCGACGTCACCGCGTCCTCGGGTAACCGGGACACGACGTTCGACGTCGTCGCCCGCACCGCCGAGGAAGTGTTCATCCCGTTGACGGTGGGCGGGGGAGTCCGTGGGATTGCCGACGTCGACAAGCTGCTGCGGTTCGGCGCGGATAAGGCGTCCATCAATACTGCAGCGGTCAGCCGTCCGGCGGTCATTGACGAGATCGCCGGCCACTTCGGGTCGCAGGTGCTGGTGTTGTCGCTCGACGCGCGGCGCGTCCCCGGCGGTGGGACGCCGTCGGGCTTCGAAGTGACGACGCACGGCGGCCGGCAGGGGACCGGGATCGACGCAGTGGAATGGGCCCGCGAAGCTGCCGACCGGGGGGTGGGCGAGATCCTGCTCAACTCGATCGACGCCGACGGTACGAAGGCCGGGTTTGACCTGGAAATGATCCGGGCGGTCCGCGCCGCCGTCACCGTGCCGCTCATCGCCTCTGGCGGAGCTGGCCTACCGGAGCATTTCCCGCCCGCCGTCGAAGCCGGTGCCGATGCGGTACTAGCGGCGTCGGTATTCCACTTCGGACCACTGGATGCCATTGCGCAGGTGAAGAAGGCCATCAGCGACGCGGGCTTCCCTGTCCGCTAGGCGGTCATCCCTGCCCCGCTGGCGGGGAAACCCGCACCTTTGAGCTCCAGCCGTTGCTGATGGTGTCGCGGGAGGTCAGCCGACGGTACCCAACGCTGTCAGGCGACTTTCACGCTCTCGGCGCCCGCCTCTGCGTGCGGTTCGGCTGGGGTTCCCGACACCGACAGGATTTGCGCAGCAGTGGTGGGTGATCTCAAACAAATGTGCAGACGTGGCGGGTTAGGCCGGGTCCAACCCGCCACACGTGCGCAGAGTTTCCGGCGGCGGGACGCCGGGACAAGTTCAGGGGGTTAGAGGCCGACCTCGGCGCTGTCCAGCAGTGCGACGGCGTCGGGCTGGCCCTCGAAGGTCACGAGGGCGTGGCGGGTGCGGCCGTGGGCGTGCATGAGGAGCTCGCCCGGCTCGCCTTTGATGGCGACGGAGACGGGAGCGCGTTTGGCGACGTGGCGGGGCCCGTCGGAACGGACCAGCACGATGCCCAGGTCCACCCCACGGTACAGGATAGCGGCGCGTTTGATCAGTTCATCCCAAAGCGCGTTCGAGTAGTCCTCGTCGAGGGCCCGGGGCGCCCACCGGCTCCGCGCGCGGCGGACATCCTCGGTGTGCACAAAGTATTCGATCAGGTTGGCGCTGGCGTCGAGAGATTTTGACCGCTTCAGCGGGGAGTAGAAGGGGTGGCCTGCGCGGAAGTCGTCGACGAGCTTCTTGTACCCTGCGGCGGACTGGGCTTTGGCCGCCATCTTTCGTACCGACTGATCCGACACGGCTGCCAGGGGTTTGATGACCATGGCGAGGCTGACGGCTGGCCGGTGTTCCCGCAGGTACAGGTGTGCCGCCAACTCTTTGGTCTGCCAGCCATCGCACAGAGTCGGCGAGTGCGGCCCTGCAGCGAGAAGTGTTTCGGCCAACACTTCGCGGGACGGTTCTACATATTGCATCACTGCTGAAACTAGCACGATCCGGGACCGAATGACACGAAGAACCCGCGGAAAGGGCGGTCCAATCGCCTGCAGTTCAACGTCAGGTGGTGGACGTCGGGCGCGATAGAATCGAAGACGATGCCATCACAGACCAGCACCACACCAGCGCCCGATTCGACCGCGGGGAACACCCTCGATCCGGCGATCGCCGCAGCCCTGAAACGTGACTCAGCCGGGCTGGTTGCCGCAGTGATCCAGCAGCACGATTCGGGTGAGGTCCTCATGCTGGGCTGGATGGACGACGAAGCGGTCCGCCGCACGCTCACCACTGGGCGGGTCACCTTTTTCTCGCGGTCCCGCGGCACCTACTGGCGCAAGGGCGACACCTCCGGTCACACCCAGTGGGTGAAGTCGGCGGCCATTGATTGCGACGGCGACGCCCTCCTGATCGGCGTCGATCAGGTTGGCGCTGCCTGCCACACCGGCACCCGGACCTGCTTCGATGGCCGGGACCTCGACGTCGTCATCGGGCAGAACCCCGACCAGCGCCCAGCCATAAACCCCGCCCAAAGCACCTCCCACTAGTCCTTTCCCGCCGCCACCCGAAAGAACACTCATCTTTATGCAGGAACTTGGAGTCATCAGCCCCAGCCTTACCGAGTTCCGCGAGCTCGCCAGGGAGCGCCGGGTCGTCCCGGTGCACCTCAAGGTCCTGGCCGACGCACACACCCCGATCGCCATCTACCGGAAGCTCGCGAATGGCGAGCCTGGGACGTTCCTGATGGAGTCGGCTGCTGTCGGAGGGGTCTGGTCGCGGTATTCCTTCATCGGCGCCCATTCCCGGGCCACCCTGACCAGCCTCGACGGCGAAGCGCACTGGCTGGGTGAGCCACCCGCCGGCGTCCCGACGTCGGGCAGCCCGGTCGAAGCCCTGCGCCAAACCATCGAGGCCCTCCGCACCCGCCGTTTCGATCAGCTGCCGCCGTTCACCTCCGGCCTGGTGGGGTTCATCGGCTGGGAATCGGTCCGTCATTGGGAGCGCCTCACCAGCCCGCCCGAAGACGATCTGTTCCTGCCCGAACTGGCCATGTGTCTGGTGACTGACATGGCAGTCCACGACAATTCCGAGGGAACCCTCACCCTGGTGGCCAACGCCATCAACTTCGACGACTCCAGCGACCGGGTGGACGAAGCCTGGCATGACGCCGTCCAACGGATCCGCGCGATGCTCACCAAGCTGGGCGAGGCAGCCGAACAGCCCGTCTCGGTCCTGCAGCGGGGGTCCGTGGACACCGCGGAGCTGCTCTCCCGCGTCGACGAACGGTGGGATAAGAGCAAATACCTGGCCGCCATTGAACGCGGCAAACGGGCCATCGTGGACGGTGACGTCTTCCAGGTAGTCATTTCGCGGCGTTTCGAACTTGACTGCCAGGCGTCACCACTTGACGTCTACCGGGTGCTGCGCAACACCAACCCCAGCCCCTACATGTACCTGTTCAGCCTGGCCGATGCCGACGGGCGGGAATACTCGATTGTCGGGTCCTCCCCGGAGGCGCTGGTCACAGTGACCGGCAAGGACGTCATCACCCACCCGATCGCCGGCTCCCGGCCGCGCGGGCAGACCCTCGACCAGGACCGGGCCCTGGCCGACGAGCTCCTGGCCGACGAGAAGGAACGCGCCGAACATCTCATGCTGGTGGATCTGGCACGCAACGACATGTCCAAGGTCTGCGTGCCCGGCACCGTTGACGTCACCCAGTTCATGGAGGTGGAGCGGTTCAGCCACATCATGCACCTCGTCTCGACCGTCGTCGGGTCCCTGACCCCCACCAAAACCGCCTACGACGTCCTGGCCGCCACCTTCCCCGCCGGTACACTCTCGGGGGCACCCAAACCCCGGGCGCTGCGTCTGATCGACGAAGTGGAACCACACCGCCGGGGCATCTACGGCGGTGTGGTCGGCTACCTCGACTTCGCCGGCGACATGGACCTGGCCATCGCGATCCGCTCCGCGCTGCTCCGGGATGGACGAGCGTACGTGCAGGCCGGCGGCGGAATAGTCGCCGACTCGGTCCTCGAAGACGAAGCACAGGAAACAGTCAATAAGGCGGCAGCACCCCTGCGGGCGGCCCTGATCGCGTCAAGCCTCAGAACAGTCACCGCAGCCGACGAGCTTCACGAGGTGGAGGTCCCATGAGCACCGAACCAGACACACCCGATCGCACGCCACATGCTCCCTCCGCGTGGCAGCGGAAGGGCACTGTGATCCTCGCGACGGTCCTGTTCTCGCTTGCCGCGTTCGCCAGCACCACCCGGACCTGGCTGACAGTCGTGTTGCCGCAGGACGCAGTCCAGACCCCGGACCTGCAGATCCCGGGCAGCGACGCCGCCACGGCGGTCACCGCCTTCGCCCTCGTCGCGTTGGCGGCTGCGTTGGCAGTGTCGATCGCCGGGCGGATCGCACGGGTTCTGGTGGTTGCAATTCTGCTCATCGCCGGTGTGGGCATCGTGTGGAACAGCATCCGGGTGGTAGCCGACCCGGCGGGCGCCGCAGCCCCAGCCATTGGGGAGGCAATCGGGGTCAGCACCGGCAGCGGCGCCGAACTCGTTCTCACTGCGTTTCCCTGGCTGGCGGCCGCCGCGGGAGTGCTGCTCACGGGCACCGCCGTGTGGATGCTGATCGCCGGCCGCAGCTGGAACCGTTCCACCCGCTACGAAAAAGTCGCCGCCGAGAATCCGACGGCACGGACGACCACAGCACATTCGGACGAGATCGACAGCTGGGACCAGCTCACCAAGGGGAAAGATCCCACCAGCTGACCCAGTGAGGGCAGACCACGGTCGTCCTGAACTAATGGCAGAATGGACACCAGACCAGTTTCAAGGAGAGTCATCATGGCCAAAGACGCCACAGCCAACGCATCCACCCGGACCGCCGCGACAGAGCACCCGGAAAACTCGAGGGAAAACCACGCCTCGATGCACGATGAGACCATCGGCCACGGCAACAGCCCCGCGGCGTGGACCTGTGTCCTGATCATGTTGGCGGGCGCCGCCGTGGCCTCCTTCGCCTACGTCTTCGCCAGCACCGAGGGGAACTTCACGGCCGGCACCGTCCTGTTCTGGATTGGTATCGCCGTGATGGTGGTCGGCCTCGCCGTCGGCTTCGTCATGAAGCGGGCCGGCTTTGGCGTCGGCGGATCGAAGCTGAAGGACAAAGACGACTAGGTGAGCGTTCTCGACGACATCATTGCCGGCGTCCGGGAGGACCTCGCCCCACGCGTTGCGGCCCGCCCGCTTGCACTGCTGCGCGACGACGCCGGTGCCGCCGGTGCGGTCCGGGACGCCCACGCGGCGCTCAGCGGAGAAGGCTCAAGAATCACGCTGATCGCCGAGGTGAAACGTCGCAGCCCCTCCAAGGGTCAGCTGGCCGACATCGCCGACCCTGCCGCACTGGCAGCCCGCTACGAAGCGGGCGGCGCCGCCGTCGTCAGCGTCCTGACCGAACAGCGCCGCTTCGGTGGCTCACTCGCCGACCTGGATGCCGTCCGGGCAGCCGTAGACCTGCCGCTGCTGCGCAAGGACTTCACCGTCGACGAATACCAGATCTGGGAGGCCCGGGCCCACGGCGCCGACCTGATCCTGCTGATTGTCGCGGCCCTGACCGACGAGGAACTGCGCCGTTTCCTGGCCCTGACCCACGAGCTTGGCATGAACGCCCTGGTCGAAACCCACACCCGCGATGAGGTGGAACGGGCCGTCGCTGTGGGGGCACGGATCATCGGGATCAACGTGCGTAACCTCAAGACGCTCGAC
The DNA here is from genome assembly GCF_054511155.1 of Arthrobacter glycogeni. Classification (NCBI taxonomy): domain Bacteria; kingdom Bacillati; phylum Actinomycetota; class Actinomycetes; order Micrococcales; family Micrococcaceae; genus Arthrobacter; species Arthrobacter glycogeni. The sequence goes on from NZ_JBTNDE010000015.1 coordinate 63,542, forward strand.
ATTGACCGGTCAGTGTTCGCGCCGCTGGCCACCGGGATTCCGGCTGGCACAGTGATTGTCGCCGAGTCGGGCGTGCGGGATGTGGCCGACGTCGGCCGGTTCGCCTCCGACGGCGCCGATGCCATTCTGGTGGGCGAAGCCTTGGTCCGCCACAACAACCCCGCAGACACCATCGCCGCTTTCCTTGACGCCGGCCACAGCGCGCGACTGGCACTCCAGGACCAGCCCACCGCGTAGTAACCGGCACGCTGCACCACCACCACAACAGGACAGGCAAGCTCATGACTGATTCGCCACAGGCAGCCAACGCACCCTCCGAGGTCACCGAAGGTACCGCCGAGGCCTTCCTCAATCCCACAGGCAGCCTCCGCCACGCGCCGGGACCGTACTTCGGTGAGTATGGCGGCCGGTGGATGCCCGAGTCACTGATCGCAGCCCTCGATGAGCTCACAGACACCTTTGACAAGGCCAAAGCCGATCCCGAGTTCACCGCCCAGGTAGCCGAACTGAACCGGACCTATGCGGGCCGGCCGTCCCTGCTGACCGAGGCGAAGCGGTTCGCCGAGTATGCCGGTGGGGTGAGGGTGTTCCTCAAGCGCGAGGACCTCAACCACACCGGTTCGCACAAGATCAACAACGTGCTGGGCCAGGCTCTCCTCGCGAAGCGCATGGGCAAGACCCGCGTCATCGCCGAGACCGGTGCCGGTCAGCACGGGGTGGCCAGCGCCACCGCCGCAGCACTGATGGGCCTCGAATGCGTCGTCTACATGGGCGCCGAGGACTGCCGCCGTCAGGCCCTGAACGTGGCGCGGATGGAGCTGCTCGGCGCCAGGGTGATTCCCGTGACGAGCGGGTCGCAAACCCTCAAGGACGCCATCAACGAGGCCCTCCGCGACTGGGTGGCCAACGTAGACACCACCCACTACCTGCTGGGCACCGCAGCCGGAGCGCACCCGTTCCCGTCGATGGTCAGGTACTTTCACGAGGTCATCGGCGAAGAGTCCCGCGAGCAGATGCTGGCCGAAACCGGGAAGCTGCCGGACGCTGTCTGCGCCTGCATCGGTGGCGGGTCAAACGCGATCGGCATGTTCCACGGCTTCCTCGACGATCCCGGGGTGGCCCTCTACGGGTTCGAGGCGGGCGGCGACGGCGTCGAGACCGGACGCCACGCCGCGACCATTACCCTCGGACGCCCGGGTGTGCTGCACGGTGCCCGCTCGTACCTGATGCAGGACGATGATGGCCAGACTATCGAGTCGCATTCCATCTCGGCTGGACTCGACTACCCCGGCGTCGGCCCCGAGCACGCCTACCTGGCAGACATTGGCCGGGTCAGCTACGAGCCGATCACCGATGCCGAAGCGATGGACGCCTTCCGGGTGCTGTGCCGTAGCGAGGGAATCATTCCTGCCATCGAGACAGCCCACGCCCTCGCGGGCGCCATCAAGGTGGGCCAGCGTCTCGCCGCCGAGGGCGGTGACCCGGCCGGGAAGATTGTCCTGATCAACCTCTCCGGCCGTGGGGACAAGGATGTGGCGACCGCCGCCGAGTATTTTGACCTGCTGCCCGATGACAGCGCTGAAGCCGAAATCGGAAAGGACGGAGAGCAGCTGTGACCACCCAGACCACCAGCAAAGCTGCTGCAGCGATCGATCGCGCGCGGGACGCAGGGCGGGCCGCGCTGATCGGGTACCTGCCCGCGGGCTTCCCCGACGTGCAGACCACCATCGACGCGGCAGTGGCCATGGCGGAGAACGGGGTGGACCTGATCGAGATCGGGATTCCCTACTCCGATCCCGTGATGGACGGCCAGGTGATCCAGGACGCCACGGTGCAGGCCCTGAAGAACGGGTTCACCGTCGACAAGATCTTCGACATCGTCGCGGGCATCACCGCCCAGACCGACGCCGCGGTCCTTGTCATGACGTACTGGAACCCTGTCATGCAGCTCGGCGTCCGCGAGTTCGCCCAGCGCCTGCACGAAGCCGGGGGAGCGGGCCTAATCACGCCGGACCTGATCCCTGACGAGGCCATTGAATGGATGGCCGCCTCCGACGAGTTCGGCCTGGATCGGGTCTTCCTGGTGGCCCCGTCCACCAGCCCGGAACGCATGGAACGCACTGTGAACGCGAGCCGCGGCTTCGTCTACGCGGTCTCCATCATGGGCATCACCGGCGCGCGCACGGCAGTCAGCTCGGCGGCACGAGCCGTGGTCGACGCTGCCCACGGTGCGGGCGCCAACCGCGCCTGCGTGGGGTTGGGGGTTTCCACTGCCGCCCAGGTCAAGGAGATCGCCGCCTACGCGGACGGCGTGATCGTGGGAACGGCCCTCGTCGTCGCCCTCCGTGACGGCGGCATCCCCGCCCTCGCAGCACTGACCAAAGATCTCAGCAGCGGAACTGGAAAGAGCTAACCCATGCGAATCGTGAGCACCATCGGGATGCTTCCCGCCAGTATTCCCAGTCCACCAGCGGAATGGGCGTCGATCAGCCTCGGCCCGCTCACCCTCTACACGTACGCGCTGTGCATCCTGGCGGGCATTGTCCTCGCCCTCCTGCTCACCATCGCGCGCTGGAAGCGGTACGGCGGAAACCCGGACGTGATCTGGGATGTCGCCATCTGGGCCATCCCCTTCGGCATCCTCGGCGGGCGGCTCTACCATGTGGTTTCCTCACCCGACGCCTACTTCGGGCCCGACGGTGACCTCTCCCGCATCCCCCGCATCTGGGAAGGCGGCCTCGGCATCTGGGGCGCCATCGCCCTCGGCGCCGTTGGCGCATGGATCGGCTGCCGCCGGTCGGGTGTGCGCCTCAGCGCCTTCGCCGACGCGGCGGCACCCGGTATCCTGCTGGCGCAGGCCATCGGACGGTTGGGCAACTGGTTCAACCAGGAACTCTTCGGCGCGCCCACCACGCTGCCCTGGGGACTGGAAATCGACCCCGAGAATCCCAACTTCCCCGACGGCGTCCCGATTGACACGCTCTTCCACCCCACCTTTCTCTACGAAATGCTCTGGAACCTCGCCGGCGTCGCGCTGCTGCTGTTGCTCGACAAGCGGTTCCGGCTCCGTGGCGGCATGATGTTCTGGGCCTACGCTGCCTTCTACACAGCGGGCCGGGTCTGGATTGAGGCCTTGCGGATTGACGACGCCGAACTGGTCACCCTGTTCGGTGTCACCCAGCGCCTCAACGTGTGGACCAGCATCCTGGTCCTGCTGGGGGCCATCGGCGTCCTGATCTACCTCGGGGCCAAACGCAAGGGCGCCGACACGCCGTCGTTGTATCTCCCCGGCCGGGAGCCGGCACTGGACGACGCTGAGCCCAGCTCGGGCTCCGACTCCGGCTCGGGCTCCGACTCCGGCTCGGGCTCCGACTCCGGCTCGGGCTCCGACTCCGGCTCGGAGGTCAATGCCCATGTGACGGACACAGAGGAAACGAAATCCACTACCCGTGGTAATCTCGTCGAAACAAACGGCAGTCGGGAACACCTTCCGGAAACGGAAGTGACATCGGACACGCCAAGGGATAAGGATTCCCGCCCCTAGCGTCCAGGGCCACCGCCCACACTGGACTGACTGCCACAGCGACGTGGCCCCCGGCGCCCTCGGCAGAATACCCTTCTCCCGGCGCTCCGGTTATGGCCGGGCACAGAAATGCCCGTTCGTTCTGCAATCGTTGTCCCAGGGACCTCCGGGGAACGTCAGCCACGCCATAGAATCTTCATAAGTTCGTGCAGTGCGTAGCCACAAGAGGCTGCAGACCTGGGGCCAAGGCCGTCCCCTCCCGACGCTCCATTCTGGGGGAAGGACTCTACCTATGAACACTCCCACTTCCGGCACCACCACCGGCGGCAACTTGACCGGCGACACCGCAGCGTCCGACGACGCTGTGACCGACACGGCTGCAACCGGCTCGCCGGGTCAGGACGATCCGGCCACGTCGATCGTCGACGACGCCCCAACCCGGGTCGCCAGGCCCGGCCGCGCCGGCTCCGCCGTCGAATCACCCTTCGACCGGTTCGCCACCATCCCTAAGGCCAAGGGACTGTACAACCCGGAGAACGAGAAGGACGCGTGCGGCCTCGCCGTCATCGCCACCCTCCGCGGCGAACCGGGACACGACATTGTCGACCATGCGCTCACCGCCCTGCGGAACCTTGAACACCGCGGCGCCGTGGGCGCCGACGAGGGTACCGGCGACGGTGCAGGCCTCCTCACGCAGGTACCCGACGAATTCTTCAGGGCCGTCGTCGACTTCGACCTCCCGCCGGCCGGGCAGTACGCCGTCGGGACCGCCTTCCTCCCCGCCGCGGGCCGCGAGGAACACACCGCGCGTGCCGGGCTGGAAGCGATCGCCGAGTCCGAGGGGATGACCGTCCTGGGCTGGCGGGACGTCCCCATCCAGGCCGATCTGGTCGGTGCCATGGCCCGTGCCTGCATGCCGCATTTCGTGCAACTCTTCCTGGCTCCGAACGATGTCGACGCCGTTGACATTGACGCGCTGGCGTTCCGGGTCCGGAAGCGCGCCCAGAACAAACTCGGCGTCTACTTCCCCTCCCTGTCGTCGAAGACCATGGTCTACAAGGGCATGCTTACCACGGCACAGCTGGAGCCGTTCTACCCCGACCTGTCCGATCCACGGTTCAAGACCAAGCTGGGTATCGTCCACTCACGGTTCTCCACCAACACGTTCCCGTCCTGGCCGCTGGCGCAGCCGTTCAGGACCATCGCCCACAACGGCGAAATCAACACGGTCAAGGGCAACCGGAACTGGATGCGTGCCCGCCAGTCGCAACTGTCCCACAGCCTGCTGGGTGACGATCCTGAAGAGTTGTTTCCCATCTGCACTCCCGGGGCGTCCGATTCGGCGTCGTTCGACGAGGTCGCGGAACTGCTGATGCTGTCCGGTCGTCCGATCACCCACGCCATCATGATGATGATTCCCGAGGCGTGGGAAAACCATTCGACCATGGACCCCGCCCGGCGGGCGTTCTACCAGTACCATTCGATGCTCATGGAGCCGTGGGATGGCCCAGCCGCCGTGTCCTTCACCGACGGCACGCTCGTTGGCGCGGTCCTGGACCGCAACGGACTCCGGCCCGCCCGCTACTGGGTGATGGAGGACGGACTGGTGGTGCTCGCCTCCGAGGTGGGCGTCATCGACATCGATCCGTCCACGGTGGTGCACAAGGGCCGGGTGTCCCCGGGCAAGATGTTCCTCGTCGACACCGAGGAGGGCCGGGTGATCGAGGACCAGGAAATCAAGGCCGAAATCGCCTCGGCCAACCCGTGGGGCGAATGGGTCAAGGACAACCTCCTGCGCCTGAAAGACCTCCCCGAACGGGAGCACGTCCTCCACACCAAGGCGTCCATCAACCGCCGCCAGCGTACCTTCGGGTACACCCAGGAGGAACTGCGCATCCTCATCGGTCCGATGGCGAAGGCCGGTGCGGAACCGTTGGGCGCCATGGGCTCCGACACCCCGGTGGCAGTGCTGTCCAAACGGCCACGGCTTCTCTTCGACTACTTTGTGCAGTCCTTCGCGCAGGTCACCAACCCGCCGCTGGACTCCATCCGGGAGGAACTGGTTACGTCGTTGCGCGCCTCGATCGGGCCGAACGGCAACCTGCTCTCCACGAGGCAGGTGCACGCCCGGCAGGTGGGCCTGAGCTTCCCCGTCATCAACAACGACGAGCTGGCCAAGATCGCCAACCTGGCCAACGACGACGGCGAACGCATCAGCATGAAGGTGCGCGGCCTCTACCGCCCCGAGGGGGGCGAGGCGTCCCTGCGGGCACGGCTCGCCGAAATCTGCGAGCAGGTCTCCAGCGCCATCAACCGGGGCATCCAGTACATCGTGCTCTCGGACCGTGACTCCAACGCGCAATGGGCGCCGATCCCGTCGCTGCTGCTAACCAGCGCCGTCCACCATCACCTGCTCAAGAGCGCCAACCGGACCAAGACCTCGCTCGTGGTAGAGGCAGGAGACGTGCGAGAAGTCCACCATGTGGCAGCGCTGATCGGCTACGGCTCCTCAGCGATCAACCCCTACCTGGCCATGGAAAGCTGTGAGGAACTGGTCCGCAACGGTGACGTCACCGGCGTCACCGCGGAGCAGGCCGTTGCGAATCTCATCAAAGGGCTCGGCAAGGGCGTCCTGAAAATCATGTCCAAGATGGGCATCTCAACCGTCGGCTCCTACTGCGGCGCCCAAACCTTCGAAGCGCTCGGTCTTGGCCAGGAACTGGTCGACGAATACTTCCACGGCACCCAGACCCAACTCGGCGGCGTCGGGCTGGATGTGCTGGCCGCTGAAACGGCTGCCCGCCACGCCAGTGCGTACCCCGAGGATGGCATCGACGATCCGCACCGGAGCCTCGACAACGGCGGCGAATACCAGTGGCGACGTGAAGGCCCACCCCACCTGTTCAACCCGGAGACGGTCTTCAGGCTCCAGCATGCCACCCGTGAGCGGCGCTACGACATCTTCAAGCAGTACACCCGCGGTGTCGACGACCAGTCCAAGGAACTGATGACCCTACGCGGGCTCCTCCAGTTCAAGGACGGGGTGCGTGAACCGATCTCCATCGACGAGGTGGAGCCCGTCTCCAGCATCGTCAAGCGGTTCTCCACGGGGGCCATGAGCTACGGGTCCATCTCCCAGGAAGCCCACGAGACACTCGCCATCGCCATGAACCGGTTGGGGGGCAAGTCCAACACCGGTGAGGGCGGCGAGGACGTCGACCGGCTGCTCGACCCCAAGCGCCGGTCCGCCATCAAGCAGGTTGCCTCGGGCCGGTTCGGGGTGACCAGCCTGTACCTGACCAACGCCACCGACATCCAGATCAAGATGGCGCAGGGGGCCAAGCCCGGGGAGGGCGGTCAGCTGATGAGCCAGAAGGTCTACCCCTGGGTGGCCCGGACCCGGCACTCGACGCCCGGTGTGGCACTGATCTCACCGCCACCGCACCACGACATTTACTCGATCGAAGACCTTGCCCAGCTCATTTATGACCTGAAGCGGTCCAACCCGTCGGCCCGCGTCCACGTCAAACTGGTCTCCGAGGTGGGGATCGGCACCGTTGCGGCCGGAGTGACCAAGGCCAGGGCCGACGTCGTGCTCATCTCCGGGCACGACGGCGGCACCGGTGCGAGCCCGCTGAACTCCCTCAAACATGCCGGGGTCCCCTGGGAGCTGGGGCTCGCTGAAACCCAGCAGACCCTGATGCTGAACGGGCTCCGCGGCCGCGTGGTGGTGCAGGTGGACGGCCAGCTCAAGACCGGGCGTGACGTCGTCATCGCCGCGCTGCTTGGCGGGGAGGAGTTTGGGTTTGCGACGGCGCCGCTGGTCGTCTCGGGCTGCATCATGATGCGCGTCTGCCACCTGGATACCTGCCCCGTCGGCGTCGCCACCCAGAACCCAGAACTGCGCAGCAGGTTCACCGGAAAGCCCGAGTTTGTGGTCAACTTCTTCGAGTTCATCGCCGAGGAGGTCAGGGAGATCCTGGCCAGCTTGGGCTTCCGGTCCATCGAAGAGGCCATCGGTCACAGCGAATCACTTGATGCCCGCAAGGCAATCAACCATTGGAAGGCCGATGGGCTGGATCTCGATCCGATCCTACGCGGCAACGAATTCGGCGACGATGCGCCAATGCGCAACATGACCACCCAGAACCACGAGCTGGACCAGCACTTCGATCGGAAGCTCATCGAGATGAGCGCCGACGCGCTCGAAAACCGCGCACCGGTGAGGATCTCGGTCGACGTCGTCAACACTGACCGCTCGGTCGGCACCATGCTGGGCCATGAAGTGACCCGGCTGTTCGGCGTCGACACCCTCGCCACTGACACCATCGATATCACGCTGACCGGGCAGGCCGGCCAGTCGCTCGGCGCGTTCCTGCCGGCGGGCATCACGCTGCGGCTGTTCGGCGACTCGAACGACTACGTGGGCAAGGGGCTTTCCGGTGGCCGGGTCATTGTGCGGCCGGACCGGTCCAACGTGTTCGCCGCGGACCGCAACGTCATTGCCGGCAACGTGATTGGCTACGGGGCGACCAGCGGTGAGATCTTCCTCAGAGGACAGGTGGGGGAGCGCTTCCTGGTCCGTAACTCGGGTGCCACAGCGGTCGTTGAGGGCATCGGCGACCACGGCTGCGAGTACATGACGGGTGGGCAGACCCTGATCCTGGGGCGGACCGGCCGGAACTTCGGGGCCGGCATGTCCGGCGGCACCGCCTACGTGCTGGACCTGAACCGGCGGCGCATGAACGTCCAGAGCCTCGAGAACGGCGAGCTTCAGCTCGTCGAGCTCGATGCCGAGGACATCGAGATTGTCCGCCAACTGATGATCAAGCATGTCGAAGAAACCGAATCGACGTTGGCAGCTCACCTGCTGGAGACCTTCGAGGACACCGTTGCCCGGCTCACCAAGGTGTTGCCGCGCGACTACGCGGCGGTGCTTGATGCGCGGGCTGCGGCCATCGAAGAAGGCCTCGACCCCGACGGCGAAGAAGCCTGGACCCGAATCTTGGAGGTAACCGGTGGGTGATCCACGCGGATTCATGAAGGTACGCGAACGCCAGACCCAACCCCGACGGCCCGTGCCGGTCAGGATCATGGACTGGAAAGAGGTGTACGAGGCGCAGGAAAAGGGTGTCCTCAAGGCCCAGGCCGGACGTTGCATGGACTGCGGTATCCCGTTCTGCCATCAGGGCTGCCCGCTGGGTAACCTGATCCCGGAGTGGAACGACCTCACCTACCGGGACAAAGGAAGGGAAGCGATCGAGCGGCTGCACGCCACCAACAACTTCCCCGAGTTCACCGGCCGGCTGTGCCCTGCACCGTGCGAGGCGTCTTGCGTGCTGGGGATCAACCAGCCGCCGGTCACCATCAAGCAGGTGGAGGTGTCCATCATCGATGAGGCCTTCGCCGAGGGTTGGGTCGAGGCACATCCGCCGGAGCGGCTGACCGACAGGACCATCGCCGTCGTCGGCTCCGGCCCGGCAGGGCTTGCGGCCGCACAGCAGCTGACCCGCACCGGGCACACCGTTGCGGTGTACGAGCGCGACGACAAGATTGGCGGACTCCTGCGCTACGGGATCCCCGACTTCAAGATGGAGAAGCACCACTTGGAGCGTCGACTTGAGCAGATGCGCGCCGAGGGTACCCGGTTCAGGACCGGCGTCGCCGTCGGCAAGGACATCAGCTGGGATCAGCTGCGTCGCCGCTACGACGCTGTGGTGGTGGCCACCGGCGCCACCATTCCCCGCGACCTGCCCATCCCGGGCAGGGAACTGGAGGGCGTCCACTTCGCCATGGATTACCTGGTGCAGGCTAACCGGGTGAGTGCCGGCGGCGTCGTCGAGGATCAGATCCAGGCCGAAGGCAAGCACGTGGTCATTCTGGGCGGCGGTGACACTGGTGCTGACTGCCTGGGTACTGCCCACCGGCAGCACGCCGCGTCGGTGACGACGCTGGCCATCGGGCAGCAGCCGCCGGCGGACCGTGCCGCACACCAGCCATGGCCTACGTTTCCTACCCTGTTCGAGGTTGCCAGCGCTCACGAAGAAGGCGGCGAACGAACCTACCTCGCCTCCTCCGTCGAATTCGTGGGGGAGAACGGCAAACTGACCGCCATCCGGGTGGCCGAGACAGAATTTGTTGACGGGCGCCGGGTCCCGAAAGTTGGAACCGAGCGGGATATCCCCGCCGATCTGGTGTTTCTGTCCCTCGGCTTCACCGGGCCGGAGCAGGCAGGCATCACCGAGCAGGTGCAGGCGGAGTTTGACGAGCACGGCAACATTGGCCGGGACGGTTACTACATGACCAACACGCCCGGAGTTTTTGCGGCCGGCGACGCCGGCCGCGGACAGTCGCTGATTGTCTGGGCCATCGCGGAGGGGCGCGCGTGCGCCGCAGCGGTGGATCAGTGGCTGATGGGGGAAACAAAACTGCCGGCACCGGTGGCTCCCACGGACCGCGCCATGGCAGTGCTTTGATGTCACCATCCCGCGGGCAGACGGCCGCGCATTACCACGACCACCGATCACAAGACGACTAGGCTAGGTTTCATGAGACGCGCGAAAATTGTTGCAACATTCGGCCCCGCGATTGCAAGCTACGAGAACACTTTGGCGGTGTTGAAAGCCGGTGTGGACGTTGCCCGGATGAACATGAGTCACGGCGATCACGGCGTGCACAACCAGACCTACGAGTTCGTGCGGCAGGCCGCTGAGGAGCTGGGCCGCCCAGTCGCCATTTTCGCTGACCTGCAGGGACCCAAGATCAGGCTCGGCCGGTTCGTTGACGGACCCCATGTGCTGGTTCCGGGCGACATCTTCACCATCACTACCGAGGACATTCTCGGTACCCAGGACATCTGCTCGACCACGCACCTCGGGCTCCCCAAGGACGTCAAGGTGGGGGACTCCCTCCTGATCGACGATGGTAAGGTAGCGATGCGGGCCACCGAGGTCGACGACGTCAAGGTCGTAGCCGTCGTGACAGTGGGCGGCGCGGTGTCGAACAACAAGGGCATCAACCTGCCCGGCGTTGCGGTGAGCGTGCCGGCGATGAGTGATAAGGACGAGGCCGACCTCCGGTGGGCCATCCAGCGCGGCGTTGATATGGTGGCGTTGTCCTTCGTGCGGGACGCGTCCGACGTCGTCCGCGTCCACGAGATCATGGACGAAGAAGGGCGCCGCGTTCCCGTGATCGCCAAGATCGAGAAGCCGCAGGCGGTGGACGCGATTGAGGAAATCATCGACGCGTTCGACGCCATCATGGTGGCTCGCGGCGACCTGGGCGTGGAACTGCCGCTCGAAGAGGTGCCCATCGTGCAGAAGCGGGCCATCGAGCTCGCTCGCCGCTGGGCCAAGCCCGTGATCGTCGCCACCCAGGTACTTGAGTCAATGATTGACAATCCACGGCCGACCCGCGCCGAGGCGTCCGACTGCGCCAACGCTGTCTTGGATGGCGCCGACGCCGTCATGCTCTCCGGTGAGACCAGCGTGGGCAAGTACCCCATGGAGACCGTGCAGACGATGGCCAACATCATCGAGTCCACGGAGAAGCACGGCCTTGACCGGGTGCCGCCACTCGGCAGCAAGCCGAAGACCCGCGGCGGTGCGATCACTCGCGCGGCGGTGGAGATCGCCGACCAGTTGGACGCCAAGTACATCTGTACCTTCACGCAGTCCGGCGATTCGGCGCGGCGCCTGTCCCGTCTGCGGCCAACCAAGCCGGTGTTCGCGTTCACGCCGGTGCAGTCCACTCTGAACACGATGGCGATGATCTGGGGGATCCAGCCTATGCTCGTCCCCTTCGTGGAGCACACAGACCAGATGACCGCTCAGGTGGACCGGATGTTGTTGGAACAGGGTCTGGTGGAGCCCAACGACCTGGTAGTCATCGCTGCCGGCTCACCTCCCGGACAGGCCGGCTCGACCAACTCCATCAAGGTCCATAAGGTGGGTGACATTGCCGACGCCGGGCAGCTGCCGAGCGGCTACACCCCGAACAAGGAAAAGGTCGGCCCCTGGCCGGTCAAGAACAAGCTCAAGTAAGCCGGTAACAGCAGAAGGGCCCCGCCAGAATCGTCTGGCGGGGCCCTTGTGGCTTGATCGGCGCGCTGTCAGTTGACCTGGTTAATGATGGTTTCGGCGACCTCGCGCATGCTGAGGCGGCGATCCATCGACGTCTTCTGGATCCAGCGGAAGGCTTCGGGCTCGGTGAGGCCCATCTTGGTGGTGAGTAGACTCTTGGCGCGCTCCACCAGCTTGCGGGTGGCGAACTGTTCCTGCAGACCTGAGACCTCGTTCTCCAGCGCCTTGATCTCCTCGTGGCGGGAGAGGGCAATCTCGATGGCCGGGATCAGGTCTGCGGGGGTGAACGGCTTGACGACGTACGCCATGGCGCCGGCGTCGCGGGCCCGCTCCACCAGTTCCTTTTGGCTGAATGCGGTCAGCAGGACCACGGGGGCGATGCGAGCTTTGACGATTTGCTCCGCGGCGGTGATCCCGTCCATGACTGGCATCTTCACGTCCATCAGGACCAGATCGGGCTTGTGCTCCTTGGCAAGCTGCACTGCCTTTTCGCCGTTGTCGGCTTCGGCGACGACGTCGTACCCTTCACCGCGGAGGATCTCCACAATGTCCAGACGGATGAGGGTTTCATCCTCGGCAACAATCACGCGCCGCGCAACACCCGAGACGGTCGGCTCGTTGGATTCAGACACAGCAGGCTCCTTGTTCAATCAATCAAATTGCCCGGCAGGGCAGTGCCCGTTGCCGGTTCACTGAAACAGCCTATCGGCATGTAGAGTAGTTTCGCGCACTGACGAAGGCTTGAGTTGTTCATCTCCTATTCGTCGGGGCGCATGTTGGCCCGAATGGCGGAATTGGCAGACGCGCTGCACTCAAAATGCAGTATCGAAAGATGTGTGGGTTCAAGTCCCACTTCGGGCACAGTGTTTCCCCCTGTCAGAGGCTGTTTTCGCCTCTGACTGTGCACGAACCGGCTCAGATGGTGAACAGGGTGTGCCTGTTTCGGCGGGTGGGTTGCAATCTTCCTGTGGCGGTCGGCCTCCTTTCCCTCGTGGAGCCCTTGGTGGGCTTTCTTACTACTTCATAGGGGAATGGCGGGGAAGGTACATGACTTTGGAGGAAGTTTCTTCCGAGTTCCCCTCTTTTAGCTTCTGGCCGGCACCGACTGAGTCTGTCAGATTCTGTGCGTCGTTCTGATAGAGGAATCACTGCTGGGTACGAGGGGCCGGAGTGAACTTGGGGAACCGGGAGAGGGCCGGACTTTCGCGAGGAAACAAACGACGGAGGAGCGCCGAACGAAATTTTGGACATCTCGCGGCGCTTCGCGCCCTGGTTGCGCGGAGGCCCCGCCCAGCGATGATGGGGATCAGAATGACAAACAACGATGATGCTTCTGGTTATTCATGGGTATGTTTCGGCGGCACGGTATGAAACGCGCTCGAAGGGCTCACGATTCGACCGTCACTGACAGCTAGGTCTCCAACTAGGAGGTGTTACCGTGCTTTCACGATGGGTAGGTCTGCCCATTTGGTGGTGTACTGCGGCGAGAGCATGTCGCGTTTCATGGTCCATCCCGAGCCGCCTTTGAGGCCGGCGTGGCCGAGGCCGATGGAGGAGCGACCAAATTTCTGGCCAATCTCGTGTAGGAGCGGCCCGGTGTCTTTCTCTGGGGCTCGCTGGGTCCCGGCGGGGAGATCCAGGTCAAAGGTGAGAAGGGTGTCCTTGGTCGCCGCTGGTCGGAGATCGGTGATGATGACCCCTGCCCGGATGTAGGGCACTCCCTCTTCGATGAGCGGCAGGAGTTGGTGCGCGGCACGGGTGAGTTCGAGCGGGTTGGCGGTGTGCGCTGGCAGGGGTATGCAGATGCTCGGCGAGCTTTTGGTGCCCGTGGTGAACGGGGAGGTGCTGGCGAAGGCGGTGAGCACTCTTCCCTCGAGGTCTTTGCGGGCCAGGCGGGAGGCGGCTCCCTGGGCGTACACGCTCAGGGCCTGGTGCATCGCTTCGAGGGTGTTGACGGGGTTGGCGAAGGACCGTGAGAACAGGACCTGCTCATTACCGGTTGACTCGTTCGAGGTGATGCAGGGTGTCCCTTGCAGTTCCAGAACGGTGCGCATGAGGACCACTGAGAACCGTTTCCTGATCGCCACGGGGTTCGCGGCGGCCAGGTCCCACGCGCTGTCGATGCCGATAGCGTTCAAGCGCGCCGCGTTCTTCGCGCCGACGCCCCAGATGTCGGTGACTTTGAGCCTGCGTAAGAGCGCTTCCCGCTGGTCCGCCGGGATGAGGTCCCAGTGGCAGACGCCGTTGAGCTGAGTATTGCCTTTCGCCCACCGGTTTGCGAGTTTCGCCAGCGTTTTGGTCGGGGCGATCCCTACGCACACGGGAAGCCCGGTGTTCCGGCGCACGGTGGTCTTGAGGGTCTTGCCCGTGGCGTATTGCTCCAGGTGGGTGCCGCCGAGGGTGAGGAACGCTTCGTCAATGCTGTAGATCTCGAGGTTTGTGGTGTGCCGCCCGAGGATTTCCATGACGCGTGCGCTCATGTCTCCGTACAGCTCATAGTTGCTGGAGCGGACCTGTAAACCCCATTCCCTGGCCTGCCCTGCGATCTGGAACCACGGGGCACCCATCGGGATGCCCAGGGTCTTCGCCTCCGCGCTGCGGGTGATCACGCAGCCGTCGTTGTTCGACAGCACTACGAGAGGCCGTCCTTCCAACGAGGGGTCGAAGGCCCGCTCGGAGGAGACATAGAAATTGTTGACGTCCACCAACGCGATACTCGTGCTGACCCGACCCCGACCGGGTCCGTCAGACATGTCGGGGTCAGACATTCCAGGGCCGGAAATTCTGGAATTAGACATGGTGGAGGCATCGAGTGGCGACGCCCCAGATGACGAGGTTCTCGGGGTCAGCGACCTGGACGGGTGGGTAATCGGAGCTGGCGGCGACGAGCTCGATCGTGGTGATGGGTTCTTCGCCAGCACTGTTTCCAGAGCCCGTGCTCCTGCCTGGGGTCGTGTTGCTGTCGGTGATGCGTAGTCGCCGGATGATGAGTTCGCCGTCGACCACCGCGATGACCACTGACCCGTCCCTCGGTTGGAGGGCCCGATCGACGATGAGTTCGTCGCCGTCGGAAATCCCAGCGCCCTCCATGGCGTGCCCGGAGACCCGCACGATGTAGGTGCTGGTGATGTCCTTGATGAGGTGCCGGTTCAGTCAATCCGGTCCTCAAACCAGTCCTGGGCAGGAGACGCGAACCCGGATGGCATGAGTTCCGTCCGCGCGGCAGCAGGGGCGGGCCTGCCCAGGGAGGTCCCGGATGCACCGAAATCGCTCATGCCCTCGGTGCCCTGGGTCGCACTACGGCCATCCAAAGTTGAATTGTTCCGCTACTTCAGGAATGTCGTTCCTGGCTCGCGCCCTGAGGTTGGCCAGATCTGCGCCGAAAAATGCGTGCATATAGAGCGGATGCAGGGCGAGCTCCACGAATCGTTTTGCTCGAGGCATCGCGGCTGAAATGGACTCGTCGGTGGCGTCATCTGCAAGCGAACGCGCGATGTAACGCGCGCAGCCCTCGAAGCCCAGCCGGAACCCCTCCGATGCAATATCGGGGAAAGTGTCGCTCTCCGCGGACGTCGCACGCATGAGGGCGATGCTCTGGGATGTCAACGTGAGATCAGCAAGAGCAAGCCCTGCACTAGTCAACCGGTCCTGCACCGTCGCACCCACAGGGGTGGGGAGACTGTCGAGTGATTCGTTGATCCCGGAACGATGAATCACGGCCGCGAAAAGCTCCGCCTTCGTCGGAAACCGGCTATATAGAGTACTTTTCCCCGCTTTAGCCACATCAGCTATGTGCTCCATGGTGGCCCGCCCATATCCCTGTTCGAGGATCACTTGCGTCGCGGCATCGAGGATCCGGCGATCCACCTGTCCGGCCTCCCCTGAGCGCGGACGACCCCGTCGAGGGCGTTCATGCGCGGCATGCATCGCTGATGGCTCCCACCTCTAAAAACATACGTTCCTGTTCATTATGCGTTACAGGCGTCCGTTTCCCTGTTTGGAGTAATGATTGTGACGAATCAGACGCAAGTGTCCCTTTTCGTATCCGATGGGATATAAATAGACGATGCCGTCCCTTTATGGCGATGGCTAGCAGTTGACCGCCTAGGCTCGGTGGCGGCTGAAGCAAAAAACACAGGAGCGGTAAATGCGCGGGATGAGAGTAGCCCGAAGGGTCGGTGTCAATGAACCGTTCGAGATTGGAGGCGCCCCGGTTCCAGCACCTGGACAGAAAGAGGTCAGAGTGAAGGTTGGGGCATGCGGGCTTGTCCCCAACTCCTACAACGTTGTGACGGGAAAGACGCCCTTCGTCTTCCCTGATATGCCCTACATCTTCGGACTGGACGTTGCGGGCACGATCGACGCGGTGGGCGATTGCGTGCTAAATCTCCGGGTGGGGGACCGTGTTTGGATTGACCCGGTGTTTGTCTGCAATACCTGTGATGCCTGTCGTAGTGGACGTGGCGGGTGCCCCTTCACCACGATGCGCGGCTACATGGGTACCAGCCCGAGGTCTGCCGAGATCATCAACCAATGGCGGGACGGTGGGCTCGCGGAATACACGATCGCATCGGATGACAAAATCTCGCTCCTGCCCGATGCACTGGGTTTCCTTACCGCCTCCAGACTCGGCTACATCGGGACGTCGTACAACGGGCTCATGGCGGCCGGCCTCTCTGCTGGGGAGTCCCTGCTCATCAACGGTGCCACCGGAACACTCGGCATGGCTGCGGTGTCGATCGCGCTAGGCTTGGGTGCCACAAAGATCCTTGCCATCGGCCGTAACCAGGAGCGTCTGGACCTTGTGAAGAGTCTGGCCCCTGACCGGATCGACACCCTCTCGATCAACGACAACACAGATCCGAGCATGTGGGTGAAGTACCAGACCAACGGAGTCGGCGTCGACGTGTTCTATGACTGCCTCGGCGTCGGGGGCGACGCCAATAGCACCAACGCCCTGATCAAAACGGTGAGGCCTTTGGGCCGCACAGCGCTTGCTGCCGGTGGCGCAGAGGGTGACATCACGCGAAGCTACTCAGAGGCGATGGCACAAAGCTCTCCGATCCTGGGCACAGGTTTCGCGACACGAGCGCAGATGTACGACCTGCTGAACCTCATCGCCAGCGGCATTATCGACCTTTCCTACCTCACACACCGGACGTTTGCGCTCGAGGACGTCAACGAAGCGCTGCGATTTGTGGGCGACCGGACGGGAGGGCACGTCACCGTTTCTGTCCTACCTAACGGACCCCTCGATTAACCAGTAATCCGTTCACGCCATCTGAGAGGTTTCGCCCCGTGCACACCACCACCATTTCTAAGATCTATGACATCCTCGCGGAAACCTATCCCTTGTTCGAGGATTCCGATGACGAATGGATGAAAAACGGCTTATCGGACACCCCGTTCCGTGCACTCATTTCGGTTGCGCTGTCCACTATGACCAACGGCCCCCGAACCATTAAGGCCGCCGTCGGTCTCTTTGACAAGGTCAGCACCTTCGAGGAGATTCGAGACCTTCCCGACGACGAGTTGCGCGACATCATTCGGTCCGTTGCCCATTACAACAGGAAAACGTTGAGCCTGAAAGAAATGAGCCGCCAAATTCTGCGTGATCATGGCGGGGAGATCCCCACCACGCATGTGGAACTCATGCAGTTGCGGGGGATCGGTCGGAAGTGCGCGGACATCATGATGAACTTCCAGTACGGCACTCCGACCGTAGCTGTCGACACCCACGTACACCGGGTCGTGAATCGGCTTGGCATGGTCCACACAAGCACGCATGAGCAGACCGCCGACGCTCTCACCGACGCCACCCCCGACAGCTACAAGCAGCACGCACACGAGTGGCTTATCCAACACGGCATGAAAACCTGCATCGCCCGCAAACCCAAATGCCAAGAATGCCCACTGCAGTAATACTGCGCCTACTACGAAAAAGACAGGTGCGCGGCAGGCGAGTGAACGGCCTGCTCAACCGCCGATTCGATTGCAGAGGTTTACCGGCAGCTAGTACATGTCATTGAGCTGGCTTAGCCAGGACTGGAAGTGTTCTGGGCCGTCGAAGTGGGCGCCGGTGGTCCTACTGACTTCCGGGGCAATATCGGGTCGCCTGCATCTGTGATTTCCACCACCACGGCGCCGATCAAATGGGTATGGAGTCCGTGTCACGAACTCATTAGCCCCCGTTTTCTGACCGGCGGACCTCGTCGGATCCACCGGTGTGTCGCTCCCACTTCCGTAAAGCCCTGGCCATGAGAAGAGTGCTGGCGAACAATTCGGCGCCGAGCGCGACGTGGCCCCCGCAGTTCCGGCTACCGTTTAGCGGTTGGTCGGCTACGAGCCGCTTGACCACGACGCCCGACCCTTTGATGCGGGACGCTACACCATTCGCATCGGTCCGAATCGTGTCTGCAATTCAGGAATCCAAGTACGGTCCAGGGTCAGACCGTACTGATTACGGAGCACAATCACGTCTTGATCGGTGGACGGACCAGGCTCCTCAAGCAGTGCAGCGACCTGCTCGAAGAGCCGCTCGAAGCCGCCGGGTGAAATGGTTTCCACGATGAGCGCTGGTTCCGGTCCGGGGTTCCAGAACGTGTGCATGACCTGACGTGGTTTCCATACGTAGGTGCCTGCTGGTGCCTGAATCTCTTGGTCACCAACCCGGGCCCAAATGGTGCCACTTACCACATAGGAAAGTTCGTCCTCGTGCTGGTGCGTATGCGGTTCAACGATGACTCCCGGCTCGATGGGGTGTTCCACGACCGAGAAATTACCTCCGGTCTGCTCGCTGTAAACCATGAATCGAACGCCCAAACCACCGAGATCGACCAGTTTGCCATGATCGGTGCCTAAGAAGTATTCCCCGTCCATGCGGGGATAGTACATCTCCGCATGGGGCTGCACAATATCCCTCGTTGACTCCTAGAAAACCTCCGCGTGCCTCCTCACGCTCCGATCAGTCCGGTGATTCTCTGCTGTCGAACGCAACAACGGGTCCTCGTCGAGTGACTGCCGGCTCAGTCGACCACGTCGATAAGCGCTGGAGGAAAGTCGGAGTCTGTAGTGGCAGACTTACTGGCTACAGGCCGTTTGCCCGCTTACGACATAAGCTAAAGCTTGTCGCCAGACTCGACAGCCAGGTCAGAGCTCGCACTGATTTGGCCGGGTGGAATCCGAGGCGGCGGTGCCCCACCGCTCGTGAAGGATGGAAGAACGCTCTATGTCTGCTCCTACCCGAAACTCACAGGACCGCACTGTCAGGTTCGGGTTCGCGTTCATTGGTGTTCTGGTCGTCGCAGTTAACCTTCGGGTGTCCTTTGTCAGCGTGGGACCAGTGCTCGCGAACATCGGTAGCGATCTCCAACTATCCAGCGCTGCGGCAGGACTCCTCACCGGTCTTCCGCTGATTATGTTCGCAGTCTGCTCACCGATAGCCCCCCGCATCGCTTCCCGTTTGGGTCTCGATCGGGCGCTGTGGCTGTCCCTGATGATCCTCGCCGCCGGCATTGTGCTTCGCTCGTTACCTGTGCCCGGCTTCATTTGGGTGGGTACGGTGTTGATTGGCCTCGCTATCGCGTTTCTTAATGTCCTGGTGCCGTCACTCGTGAAGCGCGACTTTCCACTGCGGATCAGTCAGGTTACCGGAAGCTACACAGCCGCTCAGGCTGCATTCGCTGCGATTGGGGCCGCCGTCGTCGTGCCTGTAGCACAAACGACTCCAGCTGGATGGCGGCTTGCCCTAGGAATCTGGGTGGGACTGGCTCTGATAGCAATGGCCGTGCTCCTGCCGTGGCTCCGCCAGTACAGGTTTGGTACACCGCACGTCACCCTCCCTGAGATCTCTTACCGATCGCCGTGGGTCTCGGCGCTGGGCTGGCAGGTGACGATTTTCATGGGGCTGCAATCCATTGGTTTTTACGTCTTGATGGCATGGCTACCCTCTATCGAGCAGAGTCGCGGAATTTCCGCCTCCACCGCGGGCGTTCATCTGTCGGCGTTCTTGCTCATCAGTGTGTTTGCTAGTCTCGCTGCAGGTGGGATCATTCACCGAAGTTCTGACCAGCGATTTGTAGCCACCATAAGCGGGGCTTTTATGTTCGTGACGTTTGTCGGACTAGCACTTGTGCCGGACCTTATCTTGCTGTGGATCATTCTTGGAGCAATCGGGTGCGGGAGCCTCATCGTTATTGCTCTGTCGCTGTTCAGTCTCCGAACCGTCAATCACCCGCAGGCGGCATCTTTGTCAGGCATGGCGCAGTCGGTCGGTTACGGTCTCGGTGCCGTTGGGCCTGTGATGTTCGGCGGTCTACGCGATGTGAGCGGGGGATGGACGCTTCCGCTTCTGGTCACCGCCAGCATCATGGCGGTTCTTGCCGTGTTTGGCGTACTGGCCGGGCGTGACCTTGTGATTCGCCATCCTGATTGACCCAACGCTTTTCTGAGCTTCGCCGACTAATCTTCCAGAGTGATGTGTCGATGGGTCAAGCTCAGAACGCGTAGCGGATGCGGCAATAGGGTGCGATTTCTTCTATCAAGGCGGTCAGTTGCCGAACATAGCCAGCCTTGGTGCCTGAACGGTAGCGGACGTTGGTAAAGCCGTTGGATGAAACCTTCGATTCTTGAATATCCGGACGCCACAGCACCTTCTCAGCTTGCGGATGCCACCCTAGGTTCACCTCGTGTAACCGCTCGTTGTGGGTCAGGAAGATGACCTCTGCCGCCAGTTGGGCTTTCGCGGCTGGTGTGAGGGTGGCATCGAGCTGGCGGAGCATCTCCTCCCAATCGCTGAGCCAGGTGTCGGTAACGATGACGGGGGAGAAGTTGACGTGTACCTCATACCCAGCTTCAACGAAGTCATTGATCGCAGCCATGCGTTCAGCCACAGGCGAGGTTCGGACGTCAATCGACTTCGCCAGCTCCACGGGCATGAGCGAAAAACGGATCCTCGTGTGTCCGCCGTGGTCCCAGCCGAGCATTGATGGGTTCACGTACTTGGTGGCGAAAGACAGTTTTGCGTTGGGTATGTCACGGAAGAGCGTGACGAGATCCTCCACATTGTCACTGATCAACGCGTCGACTGAGCAGTCACTATTTTCTCCGATGTCGTAGACCCAAAGTTCAGGATCGCACTGGTTAGGCTCCAGTTTCATGCCCTGGCGAGTGGCGTGCCGATCAAGCGCTCCCGCGATCTGCGAAATGTTCGCGAACACGGTGACCGGATTGCTGTATCCCTTGTGCCGGGGTACGTAGCAATAGGCACAGGCCATGGCGCAGCCATTGGCGGTTGAGGGTGCAATAAAATCTGCGGACCGCCCGTTCGGCTTTACTGTCAGCGCTCTCTTGACGCCGAGGACCAGTGCCTCGGTCTTAATCCGGGACCACCGTGGGACGTTCGTTTCATCACCGTGAAGCTCCGGAATGTTCCAGTGGTTGTCGACCAGCAATACCTCGGCCTCCGGCCACCGCTGGACAATCTCTTTCCCTCGGGGCAACTCCAACGCGGCGGGTTGAGCGTAGATGCGACGGATCTGTAGCAGCCGGTTGAACTCCATGACTCCACCGTAATCCTCATCAGCAACAACATTGAAGAAGTCATGGGATTAGCAGATCTCATATGGGTCATGGGTCAGGGCCGCGCAGTAGCCAGCCGTAAAGCTGACGAAACAACCGGCCGTGAACTCGTAGAGCTACTCACCGGAGCAGACATAGCCAGCGAACAATTCCACTATCGCGTTGTTCAGCTACTCTGGTTCGCTCAGAGCCTGCCCTGCCGGCACGTTGTCGAGGTAAGAAGGCTTTCATGAATGCTTCATGGATAGCAGGTGCTTCGACTTGGCTGTGTGTTCGGCGATCGGCGGTAATAATCTGGGTCAGAGTCCTTGGCACTCGCCAGCGTCGCAATGATGTTTCTCGGGGAAGGTTGTACTGACCCCCTCCGCTAGCCACCACTCTCGAATATCGGTTGATCCGACAAAACGACTTCGCACACTTTAGTCATGTGCGCTTTCGTCATTTCGTCGATGAGATATTCGAGAAAGGAGATTAGCCATCATGAATTCCGCGCTCCAGAGCTTTCGCATTGTTGCCCTGGTAGGGGTCCAACCCGAGCTCCCGCTGTATGCCGGGACTGACCGACGTCCCGGTCAGGTAAGTCTTCGGAGAAAGACGAACGGCGTCGCTAAACCCGAGAGACGGCGACCGGCAAGTTCATCCCCTAATAGGGCAGAAAAAGGGGTGTGCACAATGTGCACACCTTGGGGGTCGGACCGGGGCGTATCAGTGTCGGTCTGGGCCGGTTTGGGGAGGTTTTCGGGGGAGGCCAGTGTTTGCAAGGGGGCAAAGCCGGTTCAAGTCCCACTTCGGGCACATGTTTCCCCTAGTCAGAGGCTGTTTCGCTCTCTGACTGTGCACAAACCGGCTCTTATCGTGAACAGGGTGTGCCTGATTTGGTGGGTTGGTTGCAGTCTTCCTGTGGCGGGCTATCCCCTTTCTCTCCTGAAGCCCTTGGTGGGCTTTCTTACTACTTCATGGGGGAGTAACCGCCGGGGTACATGACTTCGGTGACGGTATTTTTACCCGGTCCCACTCCTGGCGAAAGCCGCTCAGGCGAAGCGGCTTTTTATGGCGGACCGGTCAAAGGATTCATCACCACGAGAGGACAACGCCCGTACAACTCGCGCTTGTTCCGGACGGCTCCATCGACCTCGACGTTCGGGTTTGTGAGTATTTTGGCGTGGAGCCGCAAGGGCGGAACCGGGCGATCGTGAATCCGCGCGGCCAGTCCGAGCAATTGATGTGTGCGGGGTAGCTTGAGCCGACAGAGGTGTAGCGGAAGATCACGTGGGTTCGGAAGAAACCATTGACACCGATCAGTTGATGGGTAAACATGTTGTCATGACAACTCGGATTGATCGTCGCAATGCCGCTCCCCTTTATGTTCAACTGGAGCAGGCCATTCTGACCTATATCCATGAGCGGAATCTCGCGCCCGGGGACAAGTTACCCACTGAGGCGGAGATTGCTCAGACTTATGAGGTCTCCCGGCAGACCATCCGTCAAGCTCTGTCGCGTCTCGTCGCTGACGGACAAGTTGAGCGGATCCAAGGTCTTGGATCTTTTGTCGGCAAACCCCGCCCTAGTCATCAGTCGCTGCTCACTTCATTTACTCAAAACATGAAGTCGCAAGGCTATGACCCTAAGAGGCTGCTCCTGGAGTCCGCAATTGTCGATAGTCCACCGGTTATTCAGTCGGTAACCGGATCGAAGGGTTCGTGCCAGTTCGTGCGGCGGTTGTTGCTTGCTGATGGCAACCCGATTGGTTTAGCTGAGACTTGGCTGCCCGTTGAAAGCCTGGCTGGGAGGCTCGATCTGTTCAACGCCGAGATTCTGGAGTCGAACTCCCTGTACGAACTGCTGCAGGGTCCCAAGATCGGGCTCCAGCTGGATCGCGGAGTCGAAACTGTGCGTGCCGGAGCCGCAAGCGATGAAGAAGCACATCATCTGATGTGTCCTGCGAACAGCCCTACTCTCATTGTTCGGCGTGTCAGCTACACCCCGTCGAACCGACCGGTCGAATGGACGGTCATGACCTTCCCTGCGGATCGGTACGAGTACCGCGTCGAGCTCACCCATTTACCTAGCTAACATCCAAACTTCACTCGTTCAACCAGCTAACACCCAAGCTCGCGGCAGCCGCTGAGGGCAAACGGCATCACTCAAAGGAGAGTTCATGTTTAGAAAAGTCGGTTTTTCAGTCGCGGTCGTCGCCTTGGCAATGGCTTCTACGGGGTGCCAAGCCTCAAGTATCGCAAGCAACAGTGAATCAACTGAAGGCGGCGGCCAGGAATACGAGAGCCTGCCCTACACCGATATTCTGCCCGTGGAGGAAGGTGCAATTGGCGGTGCCGACTCAGATACGATCACTATCGGCTTTTCTCAGACGTGCTTCAATCATCCGTGGCGGACTGCCATGATTGAGAGCGCGGAAGCTGAGGTCGCACGGCACCCTGGTGTTGAGCTCGTCGTGACTGACGGTAATTGCGATGTGGCGGACCAGGCTAATGATGTGTCCGATCTGATGTCGCGTGGAGTTGACGCGATCATTCTCAGCCCGGTGGAATCTGCCGGACTTGCGCCTGCGGCGAATCGCGTGGTGGACGCCGGGATTCCCTTGATTGTGCTCGACCGTGATGTGCCTGCGGAGAAGACCGTGTTTGTGGGTCAATCGAACGTGGAGATGGCCTATGACACTGCGATGGCAATGATCGACGACCTCGGCGGCGAAGGGAAAATTCTGGAGATTACGGGCTTGTCTGGATCTTCTGCTGCTACCGACCGAAGCGCCGGTCTGCGTCAGGCTTTGGAAGAATCCCCCGGTATCGAGATCCTTGCGGTAGGCGACGGGGAATGGGTTCGCGAACCGGCCGTCGGAGTTATGGATGATTGGCTCACGAAATACGACCAAATTGATGCGGTCTTCTCGCACGCCGAAGAGTCTTCATGGGGAGCTCAGCAGGCAATCGCCAGCGCCGGACGTTGCGATGACGACATCTTGCATTACACCCATGACGGATCAGCCCCAGGGTTTGAGTGGGTACGAGACGGTGGGTTCCAAGCCGACGGTAATTACAGTCCCTTCATCGGAGACATAGGTGTCCGGGCGGCCATCTTGGCGCTCCAGGGCGAAGAGATTTCTGGCGCGGAAGCATACGAGGAGCCGGGGCAGAAATTGCAGCTCCCGAGCCTTCCGGCAGTAGTCCCGGACAATGCCGAGGAATGGATTCCTAAGGGTTGGGGTGACTTCGAAACGCCTGTCGACCCGTGCGCCTAATTGACTCGCGCCGTTGCCCCCAGGTACATCCGTTACGCCTGACCGGAGAAATTCATGACAAACGCGTTAGTTGAGCTACGTGGTATTACCAAACAGTACCCGGGGGTAGTTGCGCTCAAAGGGGTGGACTTTGATCTGCAGGCCGGCGAAGTACACGCGCTTGCCGGAGAAAATGGTGCAGGCAAGTCCACTCTCATGAAAGTTCTCGGTGGAGGGGTTGCACCGGATGCTGGGGAAATCCGTGTTGGCGATCAAATTGTTCGGCTACGAAGTCCAAAGGATGCGTTGGCCCTCGGGATCAGCGTGGTGCACCAGGAGTTGGTCAGTGCACCCATGCTCAGCGTTACCGAGAACATTCTCCTTGGCCGACTACCTCGGCGAGGGGGCCGGGTTCTCTGGGCTGCCGCCCACACCCAAGCCAGGGCGGTGCTAGACCGACTCAACTTGGACATTAGCGAACGCACGGAAATGAGCCGGCTCAGCCTGGGTCAACAGCAACTCATCGAGATTGCGCGGGCCCTCGTCCGCGACACGAAGGTACTGGTCCTTGATGAGCCTTCGGCCATTCTTGGACAAGCGGAGCTTGAGGTTCTGTACACGGTGGTTGACACTCTCCGTCAACAAGGGGTGGGGATCGTCTATATTTCCCATCGGCTCGGAGAGGTAATGAGTCTGAGTGACCGGGTGACGGTCTTGAAGGACGGAGTCCTTCAAGACACCCTTTCAGTCGAAGACCTGTCCGAAGAACGTTTGGTCACGCTTATGACGGGGCGAGAACTAACTGCCCCTGTGCGATCAGGCATAGCCCCGGATGCTCCGGTATTGCTTGATGTGCAGGATCTTCAAGTCAAAGGAGGGCGCGCCCCTATCAGCTTCTCGGTCAGAGCCGGAGAAATTGTCGGGTTTGCGGGACTTGTGGGATCCGGTCGGACAGAGGTGGCTAGGGCCATCATTGGAGCAGACAGGGCACCAGGACGCGTCTACATCGACGGCGATCTACTTCAACGTCGCAACCCCAGATCCTCCCGTCGACGAGGGCTCGCCTACCTACCCGAAGATCGAAAAGATCAAGGCCTGCTGCTGCACCGATCGATCCGCGAGAACATTGGTTTGGCAAGCCTAAAAACCAGGTCCAGATGGGGCCTGCTCCGATCTTCACACGACAAAGCAGATACACAGCGGCACGCAAGCGCCGTCGGATTGAAGGCCTCGGACCTAAACTCCAACGCCGCGACCCTTTCCGGCGGAAATCAGCAAAAGGTGATGCTCGCACGGTGGCTCGCCGCTTCCCCTACGGTTCTCATTCTCGACGAGCCAACCCGGGGGATCGACGTCGGAAGCAAAAGTGAAATATACAAGCTGATGAAGGAATTGACCGATAGTGGTCTTGCCGTCGTCATGATTTCCAGCGAAATAGAGGAAGTTCTTGCCATGTCAGACCGGGTTATCGTCATGCGTGAGCGCCGAATCGTCGCAGAGTTTACTGGTGATGAGATCTCGGAAGAGGCGGTCACACGCGCCGCAATTGTCTCTGACGATCAGGTTCGTCCCGGCAATCCGCTTCCGGAAACAAATGCGCCCGAGGGCCTCTCAACTATACGAGGAGTAGTCAATGACTGATCAAAGCGGCACACTCACGGCTCCGGCACAACGTCCCAAATTAGGGCGGGCAAACGGTATCGGACCGTATGTGCGAAAGTATGGAGCCGCTGGTGCCCTAGTGCTGCTCGTTGTAGTCGCTAGCGTTACCGCGGAGAATTTTCTCGAGGTGCAAAACATTCTGAATGTCTTGCGCCAGATTTCGATCGTCGGTGTGCTGGCACTTGGAATGACTTTTGTAATCATCACCGCGGGGATCGATCTGTCCGTCGGCGCGATGTTGACGGTCGTCGTGGTCTATACGGCCAACACAGTGCAAACTATGGGGGTAGTCCCCGCGATAGCCGTCGCGTTGGCGGTGGGTGCCTTCTTGGGATTGCTCAACGGACTCGGCATCACCCTGGGCGGTGTTCAACCTTTCGTGATGACGCTCGGAATGATGGCTTTCGCCAAAGGAATAGCACTTTTGTACACGCAGGGGCGGCCGATCCCAATTACGAACGAGGCATTTCTGCAGTTCGGTAGCGGACGGACTCTGGGTATACCCAATCCGGCACTGGTGTTCCTTATTCTGCTTATCGTCGCCTGGGTTGTCCTCCGGCATAGCGTTTTTGGGCGGTCGGTATATGCGGTGGGGGCAAACGAAGAAGCAGCACGACTCTCCGGGATTCCGGTAAAGCGAGTCAAATGTACTGTCTACGTCATTTCCGGAGTCATGGCCGGCGTAGCGGGGATACTCTACGCCAGCCAACTAGGCGTCGGGACCCCGGTTGCGGGAGACGGGTATGAACTCGATGCCATCGCTGCGACCGTCGTGGGAGGCACCAGCCTATTCGGCGGGTTGGGCACAGTGGGCGGAACCTTTATCGGCGCCGCACTCCTCGGGGTGCTCTCGAACCTGCTCAATCTCACCGGAGTGAGCCCCTACGCGCAGAACCTCTTCAGCGGCACGCTCATCGTGGCCGCCGTGATGTTGCAGCGACGAAATGCGCAGGGGCGCTGACGATGACTTCTCAATGGCTTACTTCACGCGCTGATATGTGGGAGAAATGCGATCAGCTGATCACTCAGGACGCCGCGCTCGAATTGCTGATCTCCGTTGCCGATACACCTGCACCATCCGGCGCATCGTCCATCACCCGCGGCGAACAAGTGAGGCTGTGGTGGTCAAAGCAGGGACTAGAGAGTTCGGGTGCACAACTGACGTTGGATGCCTACCGCAGCGGCTGCGACCTGTTGTCCCTTGGCACCGGAGGATTGCGTATGCTGGCTCACCTCGACGAGGTTTCCTACCTGCTCGACGGGCCGGCCGGGTCACCAGGACTCTGGTGGGTAGCACCGTATTGCTACCACCTGGCAGAGAAACCGGCCCCGGCCCGCGCTATCCGCTTCGCCCCGGATGGTTCGTGGGTAACGGTCGCCACCGGTGAAGTGACCATGGTCGGAACACGACACGTATTCCAGACGCCTGAAACAACCCAGTTAGGCCCCGCAGATCGAATCGTGCTGGCCAGCGAGGTCTCAGTCGACCTCAAAACGAAACGCGTAACCGGTTCGTTGGATAACGCCGCTGGAGTCGCGTCCGCTCTGCTTGCTGCCTCGGTACTCAGCGCGATGGGCATCCCATTCTCCCTCGGGTTGACCGACGAGGAGGAGGGTCCCAGCGGAGCCAGCAGCCAAACGATTTCCCGAGGAGCGGCACGGCTGCTGCGTCACTTGGAGGACGCGCCCCTTGCGGTCGCGATCGACATTCATGGAGTTCCGACCGAGGACCTGACGTCGGTGCAGGACCACGACAAACCGTGGGGTGCTTCGCTGGCAGAATTTTCGAGCCACGGCAGGGGCTCGGTCGCCCCGCCCCATCTATTTGCGGGGGTGAAGGATCTGCTTTGCTCGTTGCAGGATCACGGAGTGAATGTAAAGCAGAACGTCGGCGGTTACGTACCGCGCTCCGACGACGTAACAGCCATGACGCATAGCAACCGCGTCATCATTCTCGGATACCCCGGAATGAATAGGCATTTCGATCGCGGGCTACCGGCAACTAATCTTGAGGATTTGTTACACCTCGCACGTGCGCTGGTTGTCCTCGGAGTTGCCGTGCATTCCAAGCAGTTGGCGGTGGACTGGTGATGGGGGAGATGCATGGACTCTTGACCATCGGGGAGTTGACTGTCGATGATGTGGTTGTCGAAGATGATCGCGCAGATTGGAAGCAAGCTGGCGGAGGCGCGTTATACAGTGCGGTCGGGGCACTGGTATGGACCAACGACGTAGCGCTGAACAGTGTTGTTGGAACGGACTTCCCTGAGGGGCTGCTATCGAGTTTGGACGCACAAGGTATTTGCCTTGATGCCGTGTCCAGGTCCCCTCACGCGCTGAGCATTGGGCTCTGGTTGCTCTATGAATCCGACGGAACACGCCGACAATTTGAGAAGAAGCGCGGAGCTACATTCGCCGATACGGACCGGCTCCGGGTCTCCCCATACACCGCTGGCTTGAACCCGTTAGGCGTCCACATTGCACCTCAGTCGAGTCAAGGACAGGTGCTCGCACTTCAGCATTTGGCCGGACGGGACGTGGTGCGCACCCTGGACTTGCTCATTGAACCCTCCATCGACAAGACACCATACCTAGATGGGTCAGTTTTCAGAGAGCTCGATGCGTTCCTTCCTAGCGCCCAAGAGGTCCGGGACGTTTGGGGACACTCAGACATTCAAACCCTCTCAAACTGGCTGATCGCACACGGCAGCAACGCAACGTTAGCTATCAAACGCGGCCCCGATGGGGTCGACGTCCTCGCGGAAGGAACAGTCACAAACGTTCCTACCGTAATAGACGACCTAATCGACCCCACAGGCGCAGGCGATGCCTTTTGCGGCGGCTTTCTCGCAGGTCTGGTCGCAACCGGTGACCCCATCGAAGCCGCCATTCGAGGTAGCGTCTCCGCGTCCTTTGTATGCGAAACACGAGGCGCCGTGGCAGCCGCCATCCGAATTGATCCTGAAATCGCCGAGCACCGGGCCACCAAGGCGCGGCGCTTACTCAGAAAGGTCTCATGAATACCTCCGCCCCGGTCGTCGCTCCCGCCGATGATCCGCTCATCGCATTATTTGCCAACATCAAACCACTCATCGGAACCGTTCATTTGGAGCCTCTGCCAGGAGCGCCCCGATACCGCGGAGCGCCTATGAGGGAAATTATCGAGCGCGCCGTCGAAGACGCACGTCGCTATGCAAACGGGGGCATTGACGGTCTTATCGTGGAAAACGAAGGAGACATCCCTTTTCTTAAACCGGACCAGGTGGGCCCCGAAACCGTTGCAGCCCTATCCGTCATAACCGCAGCCGTCGTCGAAGCGGTTCGTGTCCCTGTCGGCGTATTCTGTCTCGCTAATGCAACCCACCAAAGCATCGCGATCGCCAAGTCGGCCGGTGCGCAGTTCATCCGTGCCAATCAGTGGGCCAATGCCTACGTCGCAAACGAAGGGTTCATCGAAGGAGCGGCCGCCACAACCCTCCGGTACCGGGCCGCAATACATGCGCATGACATCAAAGTCTTCGCGGACGTCCACGTAAAGCACGGTAGCCATGCAATCGTCGCGGACAGATCAATCGCTGAGCTAACACTGGATACAGAGGCATTCGATGCCGATGTTCTCATCGCCACCGGCCACCGAACAGGCAACCCAACCACCGTCGAGGAAGTTTTGGACATCTCTTCAGTCGCCACCCGCCCGGTTCTTGTGGGCAGCGGCCTGAACGCTTCAAATGCGGAGGCGCTGCTGGGCGTCGCCAGCGGCGCAATAGTTGGCAGTGCCATGAAAGAGGGCGGTGTTTGGTGGAATCCGGTGTCGGTGGAACAAACGCGGCGGATCGTGACCGAAGCCGAGAAAGCGAGGCGATAACAATGGAACTCCTATTCCTAGATTCAGCCAATCCGGACCATGTTCAATTGGCAGCGGACTCGGGAATCGTGGCAGGCGTCACGACCAACCCCGCAATAATCCAGCAAGGATCACCAAATGCCGATCCGATAGATCACTTAGTGTCACTTCTCGATCTCTTCACCCGCGGACCGGTTTTTTTCCAGATTCATGCCCACGATAGGACCTCAGCCGAGGTTCTCATTGAACGAACCTTGCTGCAGACGGGTTCCAACGCGGACCGCCTAGTGCTGAAACTTCCTGCGCAGCCGTGGTGGTTTTCTCTAGGGGCTGACCTAGTCAGAGCTGGCCAGAAAGTGGCATTCACCGCCGTATATCAACCCGGCCAAGTTATGGCCGCAGTGCAGGCGGGCGCGTCCTACGTGATCCCCTATGTTGATAGAGCACAGAGACTCAGGCCCCTGCAAACGAACCTGCTTGGAGACCTACGGGCCGTCGCTGGAGATCACCTGTGTGTCCTCGCGGCGAGCATCAAGACTCCTGAACAGGCGGTATCAGCGCTCACCTCAGGTGCCCATGCAATTACCGCCTCATGGGCAGTGCTTCACGAACTAATGGTCGATGACCTTACCGACGCAGCAATCGATCAGTTCCATGCACAGGTTCCCGAATTGAAGATTCCGGCGACAACAAGTACGGAGAACTTATGACTATTCAAGCTCTCCCTTCCGTCATCGCTATTGCTCCTGCGTCCCGGGCGTTGGAAGTGATTGGCGGGGACCTCACCGAGAAGGCCCTGAAACGGTACCTCGAAGGCATCGCGGGCGTCGACGCCGTTGGCCTTGAGGCGCGTGCCGCGTCGCTGGGGACCCGGTCGATCAAGACCACCTCGAAGGCGTGGGCCCTGGACAAGATCATCTCCCTGATTGACCTGACCACTCTGGAAGGTTCTGACACGCCGGGCAAGGTCAGGTCTCTTGTCGCGAAGGCCCTGGTTCCCGACGCCGACGACCTTTCCACCCCCCGGGTGGCGGCGGTTTGCGTGTACGGCGACATGGTTCCCTACGCCGTCGAGGCGCTGGGGAGGGCCCACGACGCGGACGCGCCGGGCCGGATCAATGTTGCGGCGGTTGCTACGGCGTTCCCGTCCGGGCGGTCGTCGCGGTCGGTGAAACTCTCGGACACCGCTGATGCTGTCGCTGCGGGGGCC
>NZ_JBTNDE010000016.1:0-89293 GCF_054511155.1 Arthrobacter glycogeni
CCAGACGCCCCACCAGACGCCCCGCCTGAAGACCTGCCGGGCGCCCCCGCGGCGGTATTCGCGGGCCCGCCGGTCGAGCCGGAATCCGCGCCGGATTCGGGAACGAATCCCTTTCCGGTAGAAGAAGCTGTACTGCTTTTCATACCCCCATTCCATCATCGGGCACTGACATTATTAGGGCCTAAACCAGGTGCACAGAAAAACTTTTTGAAGTATTTTTCAGACCAGAAAACCGGTCACCGAAAACCCTCAATCCGCCCGCCGAACCGTCAGATCTGACGACTCAAATGCCCGCCAGCGGCGAGCTCACGGTTCGGCGAAGAGTTCGGCGAAGGTGATGGCGGGTCGGTCCAGACATGCTCTTTACAGCTGAATCAGTGGAAGCAAAACCAGTCGCATCACAGCGTCCACCGTTTTAGCGCGCTGACTA
The DNA here is from genome assembly GCF_054511155.1 of Arthrobacter glycogeni. Taxonomy (NCBI): domain Bacteria; kingdom Bacillati; phylum Actinomycetota; class Actinomycetes; order Micrococcales; family Micrococcaceae; genus Arthrobacter; species Arthrobacter glycogeni. The sequence goes on from NZ_JBTNDE010000016.1 coordinate 431, forward strand.
TTTGACAGCCGAGGAGCCAGCATGGGCGACCAGACCAGACCAGACCAGACCAGACCAGACCAGACCAGACCAGACCAGACCCACGCGCACCTTTTCCTAGATCGCCGTGGCCTTCCTCTCGTTCTTCCGTTCCGGCACAGCTGGAACCGCGTGGTGCTTACTTTTCTGCTCAATGGCGGCCGCCGAGGGCGGGCAGTCGCCCAAACCGTTGACCGTGGCGGCGATACCGAAACTTATCAGGCCGCAGGGAGTTGCTAGGGTGTGGACATGACCTCCTGCCCGGGATATCCGGATGCTCAGCAAGCCGCCGAAACCCGCTCTGTCCGGTGGGAGGGCGCCGTCAACGCCCGCGACCTCGGCGGGGTCGGCGGCCTCATTCAGCGGGGCCGGATCTACCGGATGGGCCGCCACGAGTGGATTACTGCTGCTGGCTGGCTGCAGGCCCACGACGACGGCGTCCGCACCGTCGTCGACCTCCGCAATCCCGGAGAATTCGGGCGGCGCGCTAGCGACCCGGCCGTCGCCGATGACGCCCTGGGCCGCTTTACGATCGTCAACTGTCCCACCGAGGATCAGTCCGACGCCGAATTCATGGAGCTGGTTGGCCCGTACCTGAGTTCACCCGAGCACTATCCGGAGAATCTGCGGCGCTGGCCAGGCAAGATCGCCGCCGTCGTGCAGGCAGTGATCAATGCGTCCAACGGCGGCGTGGTGGTTCACTGCTCGGCGGGCCGTGACCGGACCGGCCTGGTGATGGCAGTGATGCTCTCAGCGGCAGGGGCGTCCGCCGAGGAAATCGTGACCGACTATGTGCTGGGGGTGCGAGGGATCAACGACTTCCATTCGACGCAGGAGACCCCGAGAGAAACACCTCTCTCCGAGGATGAGCTGGTGGAGCGTCTCGACGGGGCGACTACGCACCTGCGCGACATGCTGGCTGGCTTCGACGCGGAGCAGTATTTGCTGGACGCAGGTCTGACCCCCGCGGAGCTGGCAGCATTACGGGTCCGGCTGACCGTCTAGGACCCATGGTCGAATGGCCCGGCCCATGGCGAGGGCAGGACTCACGCACCGGGTGTCGAAGATTCGTTAGCGGCGATCGAGGAGCAGATTGGTGATCCGCAGACTGCAGAGGCGTGCGCCGTCGTCGTTGGTCAGCACCACCTCGTGGGTGGTGAGGGTACCGCCCAGATGGAGGGGGATCGCAGTGATGGTGACCAACCCCTCGCGGGCGGACTTGTGATGGGTGGCCGATACATCGACGCCGACAGCCGTTTTACCCAGGGTACTGGCGTGAATGACTGCCGCCCAGGATCCGACTGCCTCACCGACGGCAAGTGATGCGCCGCCATGCAACAGCCCAAACGACTGCCGGTTCCCCTCCACGGGCATGGTGGCGACAACCCGCTGAACCGACTGCTCAAGGATTTTCACGCCCATTTTCTCGTCGAGTTCGCCGAGCTGGATCTGCCATGGCTGGTGGGTCACCGGGGGCTCCTTGTGGGGGATACGGAAATGTCGGTTAATGTACGCTGGATATATTACCGAACGTCCGTTCAGTTATCTTTGTCGGACGGTCGGCGCCGTAGACATTCACAGGTGAAAGGCAAGTCGACGATGACTTCAACAGCGGTACGCGTGGAGACGGTCCCCAGTTTCATTGAGGATGCCTGGTGGACCCCCGACGCCGGGTCCCTCACCGGGAGCAACAGCGCCGAGGTCCGGGATGCAAGTACCGGTGAGACCCTTGCGGTGGTGAGCACCGAGGGACTCGACGTCGCCAAGGTGGTCGATTACGCCCGCACCACCGGACAGCGTGCGCTCGGCAAGTTCACCTTCCATCAGCGCGCCCTGATGCTCAAAACTCTGGCACAGTTCCTCAACGACCAGCGCAACTCCCTGTATGAGCTGTCGGCCCGCACCGGCGCAACGAAAATCGATTCCATGGTGGACATCGACGGCGGCATCGGGGTGCTCTTCACCTTCGGTTCGAAAGGCCGTCGGGAGCTGCCCAACTCCAACGTGGTGGTGGATGGCCCGCCGGAAACCTTGTCGAAGGACGGCACATTCCTGGGCGAGCACATCTACACCCGCATTCCTGGGGCTGCAGTGCAGATCAACGCCTTCAACTTCCCGGTTTGGGGCATGCTCGAGAAGCTGGCCCCGGCACTTTTGGCGGGCGTCCCGACCATCGTCAAACCGGCAACACCCACCGGGTACCTGACCGCCGCCGTCGTGAAGTTCATCATCGAGTCCAACATCCTTCCGCGGGGTGCGCTGCAGCTGATCTCCGGGTCGGCCCGGGACCTGCTCGATTACCTGGACTACCGGGACCTGGTGTCGTTCACCGGCTCGGCGTCGACCGCCAACAAGCTGAAAGCCCACGACAACGTGGTGCACGGTGGCGTCCGGTTCACCTCCGAAACCGACTCGCTCAACGCCGCCATCCTCGGCGAGGACGCCGTTCCCGGCACCCCCGAGTTTGACGCCTTCATCAAATCCCTCGTCACCGAAATTACCGTCAAGGCTGGGCAGAAGTGTACGAGCATCCGCCGCACGATCGTGCCCAAGGCGCTGGTGGCCGACGTCGTCGCCGCGGCGAAGGATCGCATCGAGGCGCGCATCGTCCTCGGCGATCCGCGCGCCGAGGACGTCACCATGGGCGCCCTCGCGTCGCTGGAGCAGCTTCGCGACGTCCGGTCGGCCGTCGAGACCATGCTCGCCGCCGGCGGCGAGCTGGCCTACGGCACCCTCGACGCGCCCCGCATCACCCATGCAGACGGCACAGTGGATACCGCCGTTGACGGCGCCTTCATGTCTCCGGTGCTCCTGACCTGGGAGAACGCCGAGGCGATTGAACTGCACACGGTTGAGGCGTTCGGCCCGGTGGCCTCGGTGATCGGGTACGACGACGCCGCGCACGCCGTGCGGCTCGCCGCCCTGGGCGCCGGGTCCCTGGTGGCGACAGTGTGCACCAACGACCCCACTATCGCCCGCGAGCTGGTCCTCGGTATTGCCGCCCACCACGGCCGGGTGCTGATGCTCAACCGGGAGGATGCGCGCAGCTCCACCGGCCACGGCTCGCCGGTACCGCACCTGGTGCACGGCGGACCGGGCCGCGCCGGCGGTGGCGAGGAACTCGGCGGCATCCGGTCCGTGCTGCACCACATGCAGCGCACAGCGATTCAGGGGTCACCGAACATGCTCACGGCGGTCACAGGGGTCTGGCATGCTGGCGCCGACCAAAGGTTCGGCGCCACCCACCCATTCCGAAAGAACCTCGCCACGCTACACATTGGCGACGCCGTCCGCTCCGACCTACGGCAGGTCACCCTCGAAGACATCACCGCGTTCGCCAACACCACTGGAGACACGTTCTACGCTCACACCAACGAGGACGCCGCGACCGCCAACCCGTTCTTCCCGGGCATCGTGGCGCATGGCTACCTGCTGCTGTCCTGGGGTGCCGGGCTGTTCGTCGATCCCGCTCCCGGGCCGGTCCTGGCCAACTACGGGCTGGAGAATCTGCGGTTCATCACGCCGGTCGCCGCCGGTGACTCGATCCGGGTCACCCTGACGGCCAAGCGTATTACCCCGCGCGAGGACGAAGAATACGGCGAGGTTGCCTGGGACGCGGTGCTACTCAACCAGGACGATGAAATCGTCGCCACCTACGACGTCCTCACCCTCGTCGAGAAGTAACCCCTTCCGGCGGGGGTCTCGGCGGGCTGGGGCGCGAAGTTCAGGCAAGCGGGGATTGGACACGGTGGAGCCCGTCGAAGAGCATGCTGATGACATCGTCGGCCAGTTGTTCGGGTGACACAGCGCCGCCGGGTTTGTACCATTCGACGATCGAGTTGATCGTGCCGAACAGCAGGCGGGTGGTGGTTCGCGGGTCAAGGTCTGACCGCAGGGAGCCCTCAGACCGGGCCGCATCCACTAACGCTGCCACCTGGTGATCGAAGGTACGTCGGCGTTCCAGGGCGCCGCGCTCTATCTCCGTGTTCCCGCGCAACCGCAGGAGAAGTGTTACGAAGGGGAGTCGCTCGATCAGGACAGCGATCGTGCCCCGGAGGACGAATTCCAGCCGGGCGTCCGCCTTGCCCGATGTGGCTGCAGGATCGATTAGCACGGCCTCCAACCCGCCCAGGGCGTGATCCAGGGCCAGGCGAAGAAGGTCCCCCTTGGAGGGAACATGATGGTAGATCGCCGACTTGCTGATTCCGAGGTTCTCGGCGAGGACGCCCATCGAAGTGGCCTCGTAGCCGTGCCGGTTGAACACGTCGACGGCGATGGTGAGGACAGCCTGCTGATCGTACCCGGGCCGTCCGCGCCGGCTGGCGGCCTGCGGGAGTGCTGTTGACATCAGGCGCCAGCCTTAGGCCGGAGATCGTAAATGCGCCGAAGTTTGCCACTGGATCGGGCGAGTGAACCGGGCTCGGCTACGGTGACCGCGCAGCTGGAACCGATATGGATCTTGATCTGTTCGCTGAGCTGGCTGGCGGCTGTCTCGGCATCGTGCGCTGAGACACCTTCCCGCGGTTCAATCTTGACGGTCATTGCGTCCATCCGTTGGCCCTCCGGGCGGGTGAGTACCAGCTGGAAGTGCGGGCTGAGCGCAGGAATGCGCAACGCGATTTCCTCAATCTGGGTGGGGAACAGGTTGACGCCACGGAGGATGATCATGTCGTCGCTGCGCCCGGTGATACGACCCATCCGGCGCATCCCTGGCCGGGCGGTGCCGGGTAGCAGCCGGGTTAGGTCGTGGGTCCGGTACCTGATGATTGGCAGTGCCTCTTTGGTGAGGGAGGTGAAGACCAACTCGCCGTGTTCGCCGTCGTCGAGCACCTTGTCGGTGAACGGATCGATAATCTCGGGGCGGAAGTGGTCCTCCCAGATGTGCGAGCCGTCTTTGGTCTCGACGCACTCACCCGCGACTCCCGGGCCCATTACCTCGGACAAGCCGTAAATGTCGCAGGCGTCGAACCCCATCCGGTTTTCCAGTTCGTGGCGCATCTCTTCCGTCCACGGTTCGGCGCCGAGGACAGCAGTTTTCAGCGAGGTGCTGGAGGGGTCGATGCCCGCTGCGGCCATCGCGTCCAGGATGGTGAGCAGGTAGGTGGGGGTCGCTAGAATGGCATCGGGTTCAAAGTCCGTGATGAGCTGGACCTGGCGTTCGGTCTGCCCGCCCGAGACAGGGATGACTGTGCAGCCGAGTCTTTCGGCGCCGCAGTGGGCGCCCAGGCCGCCGGTGAACAGGCCGTAACCGTACGCGTTGTGGACTTTGTCGCCCTTCTTGACGCCCGAAGCCCTGAGCGACCGGGCGACCAGGGTGGCCCAGCGGTCCAAATCCCCGGCGGTGTAGCCGACCACAGTCGGGCGCCCGGTGGTGCCCGACGACGCGTGGATCCGCGCCACTCGATCCTGGGGGACGGCGAACATTCCGAACGGGTAGGTACTCCGAAGGTCCTCCTTGGTGGTGTAGGGGAACGATGACAGGTCGCTGAGGTCCTTGAGATCGGACGGGTGCACTCCCGCGGTGTCGAATTTCTCACGGTACAGCCGGACGTTGTCGTAGGCATACTGCACGGTGTGCTGAAGCCGGGCTAGTTGCAGCTCTTCGATCTGGTCCCTGCTCATCAGTTCCTCGGCGTCGAGCGTCGAGGGATCGGCGGCGCTGGCCTTGAGTGCCGTGCCGGTCATGGGAGGCTCTTTTCTGACCTTGGGCTGTCGGGACAGTCGGGACTGGCAGGGCTCGCGGTGGTGCGGCGCGGGTTAGGGATGGTGCGTGAGCGGCCGCGGAATTCAGCAATCGCACGGGAGTAGTGGTCGTTCTGTGCCGTGATGGAGATGTCGTACAGACCGCTGCGACCCGCTACGCAGCGCCGGTCGGCCGTGGCGTCAACAATCTCAATGCCAAGCCAGCGGGAGGCGTGGTCCTGTTCGAGAATAGGATGCGTGGGTTGGACGCCGGTGTCCGCCATGGGAGCCTCACTGGTTGTTGACAGAATTAAGAGACCCGTCCGGTCTTTTGTGACCGAATGGTCATTAGGTAATTCACTTAGGTAATACCGGCGGACGGTGCGGTGTCAAGCGATGACGCCCCGGCTGAGCTTCGACCGGCGATCACAGAGTCCCGACTGGCGGAGCCCGACATAACGATTCCGTAACGGCGGTCGAGGTCGCGCTCGCTGACTAGGTGTTTTGATGACGGATCAGTTTCAATTCCGGCCAATGGAAGCGCTCCCACTTGACGGAAAAGCCGAGCCTTTTCAGGATGAACTCAAAAGCGTGGGAGCGCTCTCACACTTATTGGCAATCACCCGACAAAGGAGTCACCCGTGCAAAATCGAGCCAAAATTACCGCGCTTTCAGCGAGCGCAGCCTGCCTGGCCCTTGCCCTGTCAGCTTGCGGTTCCGGTTCCACCCCTGGTGCGGGTGCACGCCGAGTACACTGGGCCGGCGGGTATCCCCGTCTACATCACCGAGAATGGCGCCGCCTACGACGACGTACCTGACGCGGCGGGGTTCGTCGACGACCAGGACCGGCTCGCGTATTTCGACAGTCACCTCCGGGCAGTGCGGGCAGCGATCGACGACGGCGCCGACGTCCGCGGCTACCTTGCCTGGTCCTTCCTGGACAACTTCGAATGGGCCTGGGGCTACCACCAGCGCTTCGGTCTGGTCCGGGTGGACTACGACACCCAACAGCGCACCCCGAAGGCCAGCGCACTCTGGTACGCCCGGGCCGCCGCGGCCAACGCGCTGCCGGCCCCCGGCCAGGCCCCGCTGGTAAGACCGGGCGCCGCGGTGGGGGTGCGTGGCCCGGGGGACACTGCGATGGCCGCCATCCGGTAGGGCCCTACTGGCAGGTCATCGTGTCGTATTCTCAAGGTGATGAATGATCAGCAACCACGGGCCGGGCGTCCCGGACTCGCTCACCTGCCGCAGGCGAAATACAGTCCCACCCTGGAGGACCTGGCGGCAGCAGCGGGCGTGTCCCGGTCGACGGCGTCGCGCGCCATCAACGGGGGCAGCCGGGTGAGCCCGGAAGCCCAGGCGGCGGTAGACGCCGCCGTCGTCGCCCTCGCCTACACGCCCAACCGTGCCGCGCGATCGCTGGTCACCCGACGCACCTCGTCGATTGCCCTGGTAATCCCCGAACCGGACATGCGCGTCATGATGGACCCGTTCTTCGCCATGATCATCACCGGGGTTACCGAATCGCTGCGGGAAACCGATGTGCAGCTGGTCCTGCTCATGTCCAGGAGCGACGATGCGGCGCGGACGGTCCGCTACCTGCGGGGCGGGCATGTGGACGGGGCCATCGTGGTCTCGCACCACCAGGGGGACACATGGGTGGGGCCGCTCGCCGAGAGCGGGCTGCCCATCATCTTTATCGGCAGGCCCTGGCAGAGCGGGCACGGACTGACGTACGTCGATACCGACAACTATGGCGGCGGCACCCTGGCTGCACGGCACCTGCTCGCAACGGGTAGCCAGCGGCCGGCCACCATTGCTGGACCCGCCGACATGACCGCCGCCGTCGACCGCCTTGGCGGCTGGCAGGACGGACTGCTCGGTGCTGGGGCGGCGCCGAGCCCGGTCGAGTTCGCCGACTTCACCACGGCGGGCGGAGCCGAGGCGACCCTGCGGCTGCTCGACGCCGCCCCCGACACCGACGCGATCTTTGCCGCGTCCGACCTGATGGCTGTCGGCGTGCTGGAGGTCCTGCAGGCCCGCGGGCTTCGGGTTCCCGACGACGTCGCAGTGGTCGGGTACGACAACCACAGCATCTCGGCGCTGGCGTCGCCGGCCCTGAGCATTGTCACCCAACCCATGGCCGAGATGGCCACCAAGGCCGGCACCATGCTGCTGGAGGAGATTGAGGCTCCCGGCACCCACCCCGACCCGGTGGTCTACCCGGCGGAACTGGTCGTGCGAAGCTCCTCGGCGCCGAGGGCCGCTGCGACGAAAGCGTAGTCCCAGGCAACGTCCTTCCACCGCTCGTACCGGCCACTGGCACCGCCATGGCCGCCGTCCATCTCTGTCTTCAACACGATCGGCTCGCTGCCGGTGGTCGTATCGCGCAGCTTGGCCACCCATTTTGCGGGCTCGACATACAGCACCCGGGTGTCGTTGAAGCTGGTGACCGCGGCAATCCGCGGATACCGGGTGGCCTTGATGTTCTCGTACGGGGTGTACTCCTTCATGTATCGGTACACCTCGGGGTCGGTGATCGGGTTGCCCCATTCTTCCCACTCAAGGGCAGACAGGGGTAGCTCGGGGTCGAGGATGGTGGTCAGCGCGTCGACGAACGGCACCTGGGCTACCACCGCCTGGTATAGATCGGGGGCGAGGTTGGTGATCGCACCCATCAGCAGCCCGCCAGCGGATCCGCCCATTGCGGCGATCCGGTGGGGGTCAACGTAGGCGGACGCCCCCACATGTCGGGTCGCGTCGACGAAGTCAGTGAACGTGTTCTTCTTGTTGAGCTTCTTGCCGCCTTCGTACCAGGTGCGGCCCATCTCGCCGCCCCCACGGATATGCGCCACCACGAAGACCACACCGCGATCCAGCAGCGACAGCCGGGCGATTGAGAAGCCCGGGTCCATGCTGATTTCGTAACTGCCGTAGGCGTAGACCAGTGCCGGGTTTGCGCCGTCCCCGGCGAGGTCGGTCCGCCGCAGGACCGACAGGGGGATCAGGGTGCCGTCGCCCGCCGTGGCCCACTGCCGTTCGGCAGTGTAGTCCGCCGAGCGGTAGCCGCCGCGGACCTCGGTCTCCTTGCGCAGCAGCAGGTTCCCGGTGTCGAGGACGTAGTCGTAGACGCGTGGGGGAGTGAAGAAGGAAGTGTAGGAGAGCCTGATGATCGGCGAATCGAACTCGGCGTCGGCAAGGTTGCAGGTGAAGAGCTCCTCATCGAATGCCGGTTCGGCGGGTGCGGGCTGGCCGGCCGTGCCGAGCCCGGCGAGCGGGAGCACCTGAACGCGCTCGATGGTGTCCTTGCGGACCGAGACGATCACATGGGTTGACGTGACTGCGACCCCGCTTACCCGCACGGCGTCGTCGTGCTCCACTACGGTGTTCCAGTGCTGGTCGGGGAGGGGTTTGCCGACCTCGGTCTCGGCGGCGAGGCTGACCATCGAGTTCTTGGCGTTCCGGTTGTGGGTCAGAAGGTAGTGGCGCTCGCCGTCGATCGTCACCGGATCGGCCTCGTAGAGGACCTTCTCGCTGCGCGGAATCAGCGTGAGCAGGCCAGCCGACTGGTTGGCCAGGTCCAGCACGCGGTACTCGCTGTACTCGGAGCAGCCGATGCCGATCAGCAGCTGCGACCGGTCGGCTGACAGGTCGAAGCCCGTCCACATGGCCACATCGTCCTCCTGATACACCACCGCATCCTGTTCCACCGGGGTGCCAAGGGTGTGCGACCTGACCTGGTAGGGGCGCCACGAATCGTCCACCACCGTGTAGAACACCTGGGTGCCGTCGGGGGAGAAGGCCAGCCCGTAGAAGATGTTCGGCACCACGTCGGGGAGTCGGTCGCCGGTGCGCAGATCCTTGATCCGCAGGGTGAATCGCTCGTCGCCGGCGTTGTCCTCGCAGTAGGCCAGCAGGTTCCCGTCTTCGGTGACGGCCAGGCCGCCGACGGAGAAGAATGGTTTGCCTTCGGCTTCCGCGTTGCCGTCCAGCATGACCTGCTCGCCCTCGATGGGGTTACCGGGGACAATCTCCGGTGGCGTCCAGTCGTTGGCGAGGTCACCTGTATCAGTGGCAGCTACCCGGCAATTGATGGCGTATTGCTTCCCCTCTTCGGTGCGGGCGTAGTACCACCATCCCTTCTTGCGGGAGGGTACCGACAGATCAGTTTCCTGCGTCCGGTTCTTGATTTCGCCGAAAATGTCCCGCCGGAGCTGTTCCTGGCCAGCTGTCACGGCGTCGGTGTATTCGTTCTCGGCCTTGAGGTGGGCGACCACCTCTGGGCTCTCCTTTTCCCGTAGCCACTCGTACTCGTCAACGAAGGTATCCGAGTGGTGGGTGCGTTCCGTCGGCACCTTTTTGGCAACGGGAGGGGCGGGGAAGTGCGTCTCTGCAGTCATGGAAACCATCCTGCCATCAACTCGGGCGTGCAGGTTTTCCCGGGTTCTAGGGCCCAGACCGTGTGGCGGGGTACGACACGCCGGTTTATGGTCGACGACGGCGGCGGTACCTGGGCAGACCTGCACGCCCGGGGCGCACTCAGGCGGCCCTCAGACGGTGTGGACCGTTGGATCGATGACCGGATCGGCGCTTTTGACCGATCGCCAGACGAATCCGGTCACCACCACCGTCGCCGCGGCGGCTACCGGGATGGCCGGGAGGCGAAGGAGGACCAGATCCGGGGTCAGGCCGATCACCGCGGCATAGGCTAGGGCGATGCCCATTCCCAGCAGGCCGCTGTGCCACACGGCCCAGGACCTGATGATCGACGCCAGGTTCACCGCAACTACTACGAGGGCTGCGACCGTGACGATGATCAGCGCGAGGAGCAGAACCGTCACAGTGAAATCGGTCCCGGTGACTATTGCCGTGACGGAGGGGAGCAGGACCGTAAACGCTGCGACGGCGAGAGTCCTGCCGATCCAGACACCCGGACCATCGGGCCGCCGCCGGGGCAGGTCGAGGTTTTCCGCATAATCTCCGGGTAGCCCGAAGGCGTCGACGGACCGTTCCCCGGTGTCCTTGAGGTGGGCCTCGACGGTGGACACGGCGTCGCCGATCAGGTGGCCGGGAACATCCCTGAATCGTAGTTCCAGGATGAAATCTTCGAGCCACTTCTGGTGCTCACTGCTGGTGTCATTCACTGGGGTCTCCGATCGGGTAGGCGTGTGTTTTTGCTATGCGGCAAGGAAAGTTCCTGCTGTGAAGACGGCTGCGCCGATGGCCATCAGGCAGGGAACCACACCATCACGCGGTCGGTAGCTGTGTCTTGTTCGGGTGCGCCCGCATTGGCAGGTCTCACGATGCCCTCGTTGCTCTTGATCGATGCGCGGGCCCAGAATCCTGCGCCTATGATGAGTGCTCCCGACAGCGCAGCGGCAGCAGCAGACGAGACCTCCCACTGGGGTAGACGCAGAAGCATAGGTAAAATCGGGGCCAGGATTCCCAGGCCCACGACAGCCATCCAGATCGCCAGCAGCACCCACCACCTCTTCACTAGGCGGAAGATGTTCTTCGCAATCAAGAGCATGGTGAGCGCAAGAACCAGGAAGAGCGAAAACTCGACGCCACTGAAGCTCACCGGTTCACCCCGACCCGCAGCAGCAATGGCCGGGAAATAGATCACTAATCCAAGGATGCCCAGAAGAGCAGGAACCAGCACCCGAGGGAAGTGCAAGCCCGGTGTGCTCGTGAATTCCAGCGCCTGCGCGTAGGCAACAGGGTCGCCGAACGCCTCCTCAGCCGACTCTCCGCTATCGGCGAGATGTGATTCGACAGATGCCTTAGCATCGCCGATATCCCGTCCACCAACCCCGCGGTGCGAGAGCTCCAGTACGAAATCAGTCAGCCACTGCTGGTTTTTTCGAGTGTCATTCATTGGATAGCTCCGTTCAGGTGGGTCAGGGTCCGGGTGGTGAAGACGCGCCAGTCGGCGGATTGCTGGGCCAGTTCAGTGCGGCCGGCGTCAGTGAGGGAGAAGTACTTGCGGCCAGGACCGCCGTCGCCGGCCCGCCATTCGGTAGTGACGAACCCCGCCGACTCGAACCGGGTCAGCAGCGGATACAGCGTCCCGCCCTTGATGGAGCCAAAACCAGCCTCCTCCAGTGCGGTGGCGACCGCGTAACCATAGGTCGGCCCGGCTGCGAGGACCTTGAGAACACTCATACCCAGCGCGCCGCGCATCCATTCGCTGGGCCATTGTTTGTCTGACACGTGTTTGTCGGTCACAACTACATAGTCACACTAACTAGTCGGCGTGTCTACCTAGTCGCGGGGCGGTTGTTGACGGTCCGGCCACCGCCCCGATATCCTGAACGAACGGTCAGTAATTAATCTGCGACCGACTTCAACGCACATTTGACGCTCACAGTGAGGTGACCACCATGGCAACAGCACCAGCGGTTGACCAGACGCCGTCCGAAACGCCCGACGAGCAGGCCGGACGGGAGCAGTTCGAACGGCTTATCAGCGAGGACTCCCGGATTGAGCCCCGCGACTGGATGCCGGACGCCTACCGGAAGACCCTCGCCCGGCAGATCTCCCAGCACGCCCACTCCGAGATCATCGGCATGCAGCCCGAGGCCAACTGGATTTCCCGTGCACCCTCACTGAAGCGCAAAGCCATCCTCATGGCCAAGGTCCAGGATGAGGCCGGTCACGGCCTGTACCTCTACTCGGCCGCTGAAACCCTCGGCACGCCGCGGGACAAGATGACCGAAGACCTGATCGCCGGCAAGGCCCGCTACTCCAGCATCTTCAACTATCCGGCAGTGACCTGGGCAGATATGGGTGCCATCGGCTGGTTGGTCGACGGCGCCGCGATCGCCAACCAGGTACCCCTCTGCCGGGCCTCCTACGGCCCCTATGGCCGGGCCATGGTGCGGATCTGCAAGGAAGAATCCTTCCACCAGCGCCAGGGCTTCGAGATCCTGCTGGAACTCGCCAACGGCACGCCCGCCCAGAAGGAGATGGCGCAGGACGCCGTCAACCGCTGGTACGCCCCCTCACTGATGATGTTCGGCCCACCCGACGACGATTCGCCCAACTCCAAGCAGTCCATGGCCTGGAACATCAAGCGGTTCTCCAATGATGAACTCCGCTCACGCTTCGTCGGCATGATGGTTGAGCAGGTCAAGGTCCTCGGCCTGACCCTCCCCGATGACCAGATCCGGTTCAACGAGGACACCCAGCAGTGGGAGCACGCACCCCTGGACTGGAACGAGTTCAAGGAGGTCCTCGCCGGCCGGGGGCCCTGCAACGCCCAGCGGATGGAACGCCGCCGCGAGGCCCACGAAGACGGCGCCTGGGTACGCGAAGCAGCGGCAGCCTACGCCGACAAGCGTGCCACAGCAGCAGCACAGCAGAAGGCGGCCTAGATGACCGGCGGTTCAACCACAGGCGACGACGGCTCCGCGGCGCCGGCGCCCGCGGTTCCCCAGAAGCGTCAGCCCTGGCCCCTGTGGGAGGTCTTCGTCAGGTCTTCCCGCGGACTATCCCACGTTCACGCCGGTTCCTTGCACGCGCCCGACGCCGAGATGGCCGTCCGGAACGCCCGTGACCTGTACACCCGGCGCAACGAGGGCGTCAGCCTGTGGGTGGTCCCGGCGTCGTCGATCATCACCAGCGACCCCGACGCCAAGGGGCAGTTCTTCGAATCCCCGCAGGGCAAGGACTACCGGCACGCCACGTACTACACGAAGAGCGACGGGGTGAGGCACCTGTGAGTGAATCGAACGCCAGCGCGACCCGGATCACCCCGGGCAACGCGCTGCGCCCCGAGGACATTGCCGCATCGGACCTGAAGCCGAGCATCGACGTCGCAGAATACGCACTGCGCCTGGGCGACGACTCACTGATCCTGGCCCAGCGGCTCGGCTGGTGGATCTCCCGGGCGCCCGAGCTGGAAGAGGATGTGGCCCTCGGCAACATTGCCCTGGACCTGATCGGCCACGCGCGGTCCTTCCTCAGCTATGCCGGCCACGGCCTGGACAAAACCGAGGACGATCTCGCCTACTTCCGCCGCGAACCGGAATTCCGCTGCGCCCACCTCTTCGTGCAGCCCAACGGCGACTTCGCCCGTACCATCGCCCGCCAGCTGGTGGTCTCGCACTACCAGTTCGAGCTCTACTCCCGGCTCGTGCATTCCACTGATCCGACGCTCGCGGCCATCGCCGCGAAGGCCGTTAAAGAAGTCGACTACCACCGCGACCACAGCAGCCAGTGGGTGCTGCGTCTCGCCCTCGGCACCGATGAGTCCCGCCGCCGGATGATCGCCGGCCTCAAGCTGACCTGGCCCTACGTCGAGGAACTGTTCGTTGACGACCAGCTCTTCGATACGCTCGGCGACGCCGCCGTCCGCCCGAGCACCCTCCGGGCTCCCTTCGATTCGCTCATCGCCGCCCTCTTTACCGAGGCCGAGCTTGAGATACCCGCCGTCCCAGGCGCCGTGGGCGGCGGCCGCGCCGGACGGCACAGCGAACATCTGGGCTACCTGCTGGCCGAGATGCAGGTGCTCGCCCGCGAGCATCCCGGCGCCACCTGGTAGGCCAGGTGCAGCCATGAGTATCGACACATCCAGCATCGGCACCAATACCGCTCACCGGCCCGCCGACGCCGAAACCGCGAGGATCTGGGATATCGCCGCCACCGTGGTGGACCCCGAAATCCCCGTCCTCACCATCGAGGACCTCGGGATCCTGCGGGAGGCCCGGGTCGACGACGGCGCCATCACCGTAATCATCACTCCCACGTACTCGGGGTGCCCGGCGATGGACGCCATCCGGGACGACGTCGTCAGCGCTCTCTCGGCCCACGGCCACAACGACGTCCAGGTGCGTCTCACCCTCGCCCCGGCCTGGACCACCGACTGGATGACCAGTGCAGGCAAAGCCAAACTCGATGAGTACGGCATAGCGCCACCCACCGGCCTCGCCGCGGCCGGCCCCGTCCGGGTGGGGCTCAGCGTGAAGTGTCCCCAATGTTCCTCCCTCAATACCCGCGAACTCACCCGCTTCGGTTCCACGTCCTGCAAGGCGCTCTACGTCTGTCAGGACTGCAAGGAACCCTTCGACTACTTCAAGGTGCACTAGATGGCAGTCAAGCTCGCCCCGTCCACCCAGCGCCGCACGGCCTTCAACGAGCTCACCGTCGCCGAGGTCCGGCGGCTCACGGGCGACGCCATTGAGGTGACCTTCGCCGTCCCCGAGCACCTGGCCGGCAAATACAACTACCTGCCCGGCCAGTACGTTGCCCTGCGCACCACTCTCGACGTCGACGGCTCCCCCGTGGAGGTGCGCCGCAGCTACTCCATCTGCGCTGAGCCGCGGCCCGGCGAGATCCGGGTGGCCATCAAAAGGGATCTCGGCGGCGTTTTTTCCAGCTGGGCGAACGAGTTCCTGAAGGCCGGCGACCGGCTCGACGTGATGAGCCCCATGGGTCAGTTCATCTCCAAACACGAGATGACCGAACTCAACCGGCCCGAGCACCTACACAAAAACCTCACCGTCGCCGGGGAGACCACCTTCGTCGCCGTGGCAGCAGGGTCGGGGATCACCCCGGTGATCGCCATCGCCCGCACCGCGCTCGCCGCCAGCGACAACGTGCGCTTCGACCTGATCTACGCCAACAAAGCAGCGATGGATGTGATGTTCCTCGAGGAACTCGCCGACTTGAAGGACCGCTATCCCGCACGGTTCGCCCTGCACCACGTGTTATCCCGCGAGCAGCGCATCTCCCCGTTGCTGAGCGGTCGAATCGATGCGGACAAGCTGGAGAAACTGTTGGGCACCGTGATCCGGACTGACGACGTCGACGAATGGTTCCTCTGCGGTCCCTTTGAACTCGTCCAGTTGTGCCGGGACACCCTGGGGGAGCGCGGCGTCGCCCCCGAAAAGATCCGGTTTGAGCTCTTCTCCAGTGGCGAGCCCAGTCGCCCCGAAGGGCAGATCGGCCGTCCAGTCCGCGCCGAGGACGACGGCGAAAATTTCACTATCTCGTTCAACCTCGACGGGCTGCAGGGCACGGTGTCCAGCCCCACCCGCGCGAGGGAGTCAATTCTCAATGCCGCACTCCGGGTCAGAGCCGACGTCCCGTTCGCCTGCGCCGGTGGTGTCTGCGGGACGTGCCGCGCGAAGTTGGTCACCGGCACGGTAGAGATGGAAGAGAACTACGCGTTGGAGCCCGACGAGATCGAAAAGGGCTACGTCCTCACCTGCCAGTCCCGTCCCACCAGCGACACCGTGTCGGTGGACTACGACGCCTAAGTAAGCGAATCTGAGTATTCATCTCGTACGGCCAGAGTTTGCAGGGTGAGCTTCGCGGCCTCTGCGCGGTCCTCCACGGTTGTTGTGGGGATCACGAGCTGGTTGGTGTGGGCGATCATGGCCCGACAGCTGCGGCATTGAATGATTTCGGCTGACGGGTGTCGACGACCCGACCTGTGGCATCGAGAAAAACTTGCGGCGCGAAGGGGGAGGATGCGGTGACGCGGAACGTGTCGGTGGAAGGTGCCCCTGATTTGGGGCAAGGGGCACCCCTGTAGGACGCCTTCGTCCATCCCCACTGAAGGCGTTGCAACAGCCACCAAAGGGGCTTTTCACGAACATAGGAGCATCCCTCAAATTGGATAATCCCTATGCTGGCACGGTGAAGGTCGTTATTGCAGGTGGGTCTGGCGCCCTTGGGCGGCGATTGTGCGCCTTTTTACACGACCGAGGACACGACATTGTGGTTCTTACCCGTAATTCCCGAAAAAGGGCAGGGCCGCATCGATTGGTCCACTGGGACGGACGAACAATAGGCGACTGGGCCGCCGAGCTGGAGGGAGCAGCTGTTATCAACTTGGCGGGGGAGCTCGTCGACCGCCGCCCAACTACGGCGAACACAAGGCTGCTCACCGAATCCAGGGTTGAACCAACCAAGGCCCTCGCCAGAGCCGCAGCCGAACTTTGCAGTCCAGTCCCCGTGTGGGTTCAGGCATCCACGCTGGCCATTTACGGTGATGCCGGCGAGCGTTTACTTACCGAAGCGTCACCGTTTGCGGACGGCCCACCACAGATGGCCGGGGTAGCTCGCGCGTGGGAAGAGGCAGCGAACGGTGTCAATGCCTCCCGCAAGACCGTGCTGCGTACCAGTATCGTCCTTGATCGAGACACTCCGGCCTTGGATCGACTTCTTCTCCTGACGAGGCTTGGCCTTGGCAGACGAGTAGCGTCTGGGAAACAATGGTTTTCGTGGATCCACATTATGGACTGGCTGGCCATTGTCGATCAGGTGCTGTGCGATCCCGCTTTGGAAGGTATTGTGCTGGCCACGGCCCCCACGCCAGTTCGAAATGCTGAACTGATGACCTCGCTGCGGAGCGTACTGGGGCGGCCCGCGGCCCTTCCAACTCCGGAGGTTTTGGTGCGCGTGGGCGCTTGGGTGCTACGGACGGACCCCGCCCTAGCCTTATCCGGGCGCCAAGCAATCCCAGCTCGGTTGAGCCAACTAAATTTCAACTTCGTCCATAGCGACTTACGGGAAAGTCTAGAAGACCTGCTGTCCCGGCCTTGATACAGGTTATTCTGGCCTGCAAGGGCTGGCTGGGAATACCCAGAGCGCCCTGCGGTCATCGTCAGTAAACCGCACCGTCCTACCAACAGAAAGGTCTCCAGGTAAACCCTATTAACAAGAATCGGCACGAATCCCCTTCCGGGCATCGAGTGCGCTTTCGTGGGCAGAACCGCGTCGGAGGTGTGACAGGCGCTGAGGGACGCAGGGACCAAGCACGTCGTCCACGTCGCGACCTTCCCTTGTCCGTGGGCAAAGTTCCAGGTGGAAGTGCGTTGTGATGCAGGTAAGGCCGGGACGAATGCTTCCGTCCGTCGTCAGACCCATGATCGAGTCAGCTCTTTTGGGTGTGATCGCCGGCATGATGGGTCAAGTCCTCCTGCCCGAAGGCACCATGCTGAGCTCGGGTGTCGTGCCAGGGTTCATGGTGGGGATTGTTGGCGGTATTGTCCTCGTCTTCGCGCACCTGAGGACTAACACCAGGAGCACGCCATCAGCGGGACGCGGATGGCGAGTCTTGGTGTGGACCACTGTGTCGGCGGCGGCCGCATTTTGGGTAACGGCTTTTTGGACTTCGAACCCCCAGATCGCATGGTCGGGGCGCGTCATTCTTTGCGGCGGAGTAGCGATTGTTTATGGGTTCTTGACCTACCGCGCCCTAACCCCGAAACCGCAGTAAACGACTTCCTCCGGGCACCCACGCCAGATATCTCAGGCGCTCTTAGCGATCGTCTGAAGGCCACATATCCCGGTCAGGCACTCGAACCCCACGTCGGCAGCCTGGAACGCCGTCCGCCAGGTAGTTCCGGTGCGAAGATACATTTCGTGGTTGGGCGCAGGTCGATAGTCACCCGTGATGGTGTAACTCCCAGACCGGTAGACCAGAGCCTGCCAGTCATAAGGAACGGCCCCCGCCGCACAACCATCGGCGGGTCCGCCGCAACCTTCCACCGCTAGGCTGGGAAAAAATCACGGAAGGCTCTGGCAATGATTGAACTGACCATCGAGAACAATGTCGCCGAAATTGTTCTCAACGCTCCAGCGAAACTGAACTCCCTGGACGAGGAGGCGCTCGGCGGGCTATCCAACGCCTACGACGAAGCTGCCGAGGCCGCGGCCACCGGCGCCGTCCGGGCTCTGGTGCTCCGCGGCGAGGGCCGGGCTTTCTGCGCTGGTCGCGACATTTCCAACGTTCACCCCGAAACCGACGACGCCGTCGCCTACCTCGGCGGCCTCGTCACACCGTTACTGCGGAAGATGGCTGCATTCCCCGCGCCGACCTTCGCCGCAGCGCACGGGGCGTGCCTCGGCGTCGGGCTCGGCCTGTTGGTGGCCACCGACGTGGTCTACGTGGCCGAGGACGCAAAGCTCGGCTCGCCCTTCGCCAATTTGGGGGCCACTCTGGATTCGGGCGGACACTGGCTGTTCACCGAGCGGTTGGGAGCCCACCGCGCCCTTGACCTGATCTACACGGCCGAGCTGATGACCGGGGCCGACGCCGTAGCCGCCGGTCTGTTTAGCCGGGTGATGACCGCCGATGAGCTGCTGCAGCGCACCCGCGACACGGCGCAACGGGTCGCCTCAGGAGCAACCGGCGCGTTCCGGGCCTCCAAGGAACTCGTGGCGGCGATCCGCGACCGGCGGCTCGGCCTGTGGGAGTCCATCAGCGAGGAGAACAAGGCGCAGGGCGACCTGTGCGGCAGCGACGACTACGCCGAAGGATTCGCCGCCTTCCAGGACAAGCGCAAACCGGTTTTCAGAGGCTGAACGCGGTCGTCCGAGGGTCGGCGGTGCTCAGCGGCGCAGAGATCTCCTGGGGGAGCCACTGCTCGGTGGGTCGCCCCAGCAGGTAGCCCTGGCCGAAGTCGCACCCCAGCCCGTGGAGCGACTGAGCCTGGCTGGTGGTCTCGATTCCCTCCGCTACCACTCGCAGCTTGAGGGCATGCGCGAGTCCGATGACCGCGTTGACGACGGCGAAGCTTTCCCGGCGTCGGGCATTGTCGTCGAGGCCAGCAGTGAACGAGCCGTCGATTTTCACGGTATCTACGGGGAATTGGGCGAGGTAGGACAGCGACGAGTAGCCGGTGCCGAAGTCGTCGATCGCCAGGTGCACCCCTGTGGCGCGCAACTGGGTAAGCGTGGTCCTGGCGCGGTCGAGATTGACCATCAGGACACTCTCAGTGATCTCCAGGCCCAGGGCGCTGCCGGGAAGGTGGTGCGCGTCGAGGGCGCGGCGGACCGTGGCGGCGAAGTCGGGGCTCCGCAGTTCAAACGCTGACACGTTGACCCACACCACCGGGCAGTCAACACCTGTAGCCCGTCGTCTGCCGACCTCGCGCAGGGCTTCCTCCAGCACCCAGGCGCCGAGGTCGTTGATCAGGCCGGTCTCCTCGGCCAGATCGATGAATTCGGCAGGCATCAGCAGCCCGCGAACGGGATGCTGCCACCTGACCAGAGCCTCAAGGCCCACTACTTCACCGTCGGCGAGGCTCATCTCGGGCTGGTAATGCAGGCGAAGCTGCCCCTCGCGGATGCCCTGTAGCAGGTCGCTCTCCAATTGGGCGCGGGTTTTCACTCGGTTGCACTGCCCTTTGTCGTACACGGAGGACCGGTTTCGACCCTGTTCCTTGGCCGCGTACATGGCGTCGTCGGCGTCGCGGAGCATCTGAGAGGTGGTGGTGTGTTCGGCGCCCGAGAGGGCGATGCCAATGGATGCGGAGACGAAGACCTCGACTCCACCCACCAAGATGGGCGGCTTGAAGGCTGAGAGAATCCTGGCCGCCGCGGCCGTGGCCTGCTCGTTGGACGTGTCAAGGCACAGCACCACAAATTCGTCCCCGCTCAGCCGGGCCACCGTGTCGGCGGGGCGCACTGCTGACTGGAGCCGGCGGGCCACTTCCGTAAGAACGCTGTCGCCGGCCTGGTGCCCATACGTATCATTGATGGCCTTGAACCGGTCCAGGTCGCAGAACAGGACGGCGACGGCGGTTTCGTTACCCCGGGCAGCGCTGAGGGTCTGACCAAGGCGGTCCACCAGCAGGGCGCGGTTCGGGAGGCCGGTCAGCGTGTCATGCAGCACCTGATGCTGCAGCATCGCCTCAAAAGCCTTCCGGTCGGTGATGTCCTCGATGTGGTCGATCAGCATCCCGGGGCCGCCGTCGTCGTCGGGCACCATTGAGGAGGAGTGCAGGATGCCCACCACAGCGCCGTCGGCATGAAGGAAGCGGGTTTCGTGCCGCCGTCGGCCGGAGACCCCGCGCAGCAGCGACCGGCGCTGGCGTTCAGCGGGCTCCCGGTCATCCGGGTGCGTCAGCTCCTGCACCGACATGGTCAGGAGGGTTTGCTCGTCGCGGCCCAGCAGCTCGGTCAGCGCCCGGTTGACCTGGATGAATTCACCGGTGGGCGACGTCACCGCCATGCCGATCGGGGCGTCGTCGAAAGCGCTCCGGAAGCGTTGGTTCGACTTTTCCAGTTCCAACTCGGTCAGCTTGAGGCCGGTGATGTCGCTGCACGCCAGCACCAGCGAGCTGACGGGATCAGCGCCGGTCGCGTCAAGGTCGGCGATGCTTACCTCAAACCAGTGCCAGTCGCCGTTACGGTGGCGCAGACGGAGCTCGGTAATGGAACTGCGGCCTAGCCGAAGTCCGGGAGGGGCGGCCAAAAGATCACGGGCGCTGCGGCTGTCGTCGGGGTGCACCAGCTCAAGAAAGGGTCCTCCGGTCAGCGCCACGGCCGGCGTACCCAGCAGCTGTTCGGAGGTGGGGCTGACCGATGTCACCAGGTGCTGATTGTTGAGAATGACCAGTAGGTCCGATGTGTTGGCCAACATCGTCTGCACAGCAATCTCGCGGTGCTTTCGGTGGGTGATGTCGCGCTGGATAGCGATCCAGTGGGTGAACCAGCCCCGCGAATTGGCGACGGGGGTGATGCTGATCTGGACCCAGAACTCCCGCCCATCCTTATGGACATTAAGCAGCTCCACTTCGACCGGCTCCCACGCTTTGAGGGCAACGCGCAGCCGATCCAGTTCCGTCCGGTCTGTCTTCGGCGACTGCAGGATGCGCGGGGTTTTGCCGACGATCTCGTGCGGTTGGTACCCGGTCATTCGGGTGAAAGCAGGGTTGACGTAGATGACTTCGGGTCCGCCCGAGGGGAGATCGATGGGTTCTGCCCTGGTCACCAGGACCACATCATTGGCATTGACCACAACCGATTCAAACAATGCCGCTGCCTTCGCGTCTGGAATACCAACTGTCTCGCGCACTCCAGTACCTGGCACGCCGTTCTCAACCATGCTGTTCCCCTTTTGATGCCAGCCCGTTGGCGGCACGTTCAGACCGTCTACGGTGGCCGGTGATCGTATTAAACCATAGAGCGGAATGGAGCAGGTTGAGGCTGCGGATCGCCCTCGTCCGACGAATGCCTGGATGCGAACGTTTATAACTTTTCGGAAAATCTTTATAAGAATGTCGACTTTTACAGTATTTTCCCCAGGCAATGACTTTTACTGGTTAGGTGGTCAAGGGACGGTTCAGCAGCGTCTCATGGGGGAGGATGACATTCAGAACGGGATGTCACCACCAGTCAGGATCCGTCCCTTGACCATACCTACCGATGCCCTGGCTACTCAGCGAGCGTCAATGTCTTCGAAGACGAGGAAGGTCTGGGTGTCCATCACGCCCGGCATCGATTGCAGCTGGTCGAAGATAACCCGTCGGAGCCCCACGTTGTCTTCGGCCCGCACCAACAGGATGACGTCGAAGTCCCCGCCCACCAGGGCGATGTGGTGAATTTCCGGGATGAGGCAGAGCTGTTCCCGAAGCTCCCGCCACGCGTGCTGCTGAACCTTGAGGGTGACGTAGGCGGAGGATCGGAGCCCGGCTTTAATGGGGTCGATCAGCGTAGTGAATTTGGTGAGTACCCCCGATTCGGTGAGCCGGGCGATCCTCGAGTAGGCGTGTGCGCGGGAAATATGAACGTTTTCCGCCACCGCGGTCACCGACAGCCGACCGTCCCGGGTGAGCTCGGCCAGGATCCGCCGGTCCACTTCGTCCAAAGGTTTGTCCACCATTCGTCCACACCTTTCCACGTAACCCAGCTCACAATGACAATTCGTCCACAATAGTTCACCGTCGATGAAATATGGTCCACACCTATGCCCCCTAGTAGATACGAAAAGCCGCCGAAGTTCATAATTGACTACACAGTATCCAACTCCCGGCACCATCCGGGTGCGTAGGAACAGGCGAACCACCGCCCCACCGGGCGGAAAGACGGAGGCGGAGATGACCATCTCAGGCGGCAATCACATGGCCCACGGCACTGTAAACACCACCGAGCGGTCCGGGGCTGCCGAGGCGGACATGCTGCCCTCGGACGTCCCGGTGCAACTGGTGGACCCGAACGGGATTCACACCCCCAACGACGCCTATCCGCTACCCGACGCCGAAAGCCTTCTAGCGGCCTACCGGAAGCTCGTCATCGGTCGTCGGATCAACGATCAGGCGAATGCTCTGGTCCGGCAGGGTCGGATGGCCGTCTATCCCTCATCCCACGGCCAGGAGGCCTGCCAGGTGGCGGCCGCCGTCGTCATCGACCAGCAGGACTGGCTGTTCCCCACCTACCGTGACACGGTCGCCGTGATCACCCGCGGGGTGGACCCGCTGGAAGTCCTCACCCTGCTGCGGGGCGATTGGCATTCCGGTTATGACCCGCTGAAGCACAAGGTCGCCACCCAGGCCACCCCGCTGGCCACCCAGCTGTTGCATGCCGTTGGGGTGGCGCACGCCGCGAAGCTCAAGGGCGAGGACACCGTGGTGCTCGCGCTGTGCGGCGACGGCGCCACCAGTGAGGGTGACTTCCATGAGGCGCTGAACTTCGCGGCTGTTTTCCACGTCCCGGTGGTCTTCCTCATCCAGAACAACGAGTACGCGATCTCTGTGCCGCTGAAATCGCAGACGGTGGCGCCATCGCTCGCCCATAAGGCGATCGGGTACGGCATGCCGGGGGAGCGGGTGGACGGCAACGACCTCGCCGCCCTCCTTTCGGTGCTCGGTCGGGCGGTGAACAGGGCGCGCGACGGCGGCGGCCCGTCCCTGATCGAAGCCCACACCTACCGGATGCAGGCTCATACCAACGCCGACGATCCGTCCCGCTACCGCTCGGCCGACGACGTCGAGAAGTGGGTCCCCAAAGACCCGCTCAGCCGGATGCGCACCTACCTGCGCGGGCTGAACCTGCTCGACGACGACGGCGAGACCAGCATCGCCGCCGACGCCGAGGAAATGGCAGCCACCCTCAGGGACGGGCTCAATACCGATCCAGTGGTGGACCCGGAAGACCTGTTCAACTATGTCTTTACCGAAAAAACCAGCCAGCTGCGCGAACAGGCTGATCTGTTGCGCGGAGAACTCAGCCGCGAACAGCCCTCCGAGGACGTGTCCCCATGACCGACATCACCGAACGGGTGCGAAACAACGCGCCAGCCCCGACGCAGCCCGAACCGCGCACCGTCCAGCCAGTCACTTTCGCCAAAGCGCTGAACGCCGCGCTCGCCGACGCGATGGCCGCCGACCCGTCAGTGGTGATGTTCGGTGAGGACGTCGGAGCGTTGGGTGGGGTCTTCAGGATCACCGACGGGCTCACCGCGCGTTTCGGCACCGGGCGCTGCTTCGACACCCCGTTGGCCGAAGCCGGCATCATGGGGATGGCCGTGGGGATGGCGATGAACGGGATGCGTCCGGTGGTGGAGATGCAATTCGATGCGTTTGCCTACCCCGCTTTCGAGCAGGTCGTCAGCCACGTCGCGAAAATGCCGAACCGCACGAAGGGCAAAGTTAAACTGCCGATCGTGATCCGGATTCCGTACGCTGGTGGAATTGGCGGGGTTGAACACCACTGCGATTCGTCCGAGTCCTACTACGCTCATACTCCTGGTCTGACGGTGCTGGCCCCAGCAACAGTCAGGGACGCGTACACGATGCTGCGTGAGGCGATCCGCTACCCGGACCCGGTGGTCTTCCTCGAACCGAAAAAACTGTACTGGTCCAAGGAAGTCCTCGACCTGGAGGAACTCCGCGACACCTTCGAGTCCGCCGCTGCGACGCCGTCCATCGGCCGCGCGGTGGTCGCCCGTGCCGGAACTGACGCCACGCTCGTGGCCTACGGTCCGTCGGTGCCCACCGCCCTGGCCGCCGCCGCCGCTGCCGCGGAGGAGGGACGCTCGCTTGAGGTCGTCGATGTGCGTTCTATCGTCCCGTTCGACGACGAAACCGTGTGCGCCAGCGTGCGCAAGACCGGCAGGGTTGTCGTCATCGCTGAGGCACCAGGGTTCGCGTCGGTGGCGGCCGAGATCGTGGCGCGCATCCAGGAACGTTGCTTCCACTCGCTGGCGGCACCGGTCCGGCGTGTCACAGGGTTCGATGTGCCCTACCCTTCGCCAAAGCTGGAACACTTCTTCCTACCAAGTGTTGACCGTATTCTCGACACCGTCGACGAACTGCAGTGGGAGGACCAGGCGTGAGTGCTACGACCACCAGCGCTGCTGCGACCGGTGCAGCCCTCCAGATTTTCAACCTGCCCGATCTGGGTGAGGGCCTCACCGAGGCGGAGCTGGTGAATTGGCTGGTTGCCGAGGGCGACGTCGTCGTCGTGGACCAGGCCATTGCCGAAGTGGAAACCGCAAAATCTATGGTGGAGGTGCCGTCACCGTTTGCCGGGGTCGTGGAAAAACTCCACGGCCGCGCGGGCGAGACGATGGACGTGGGGAAGCCGCTCATTTCAGTGCGCGCGGTCGGAACACCCGATGCGACCGAGCCCGACGGCGGCTCACCCGTCGGCTTCCAGCCGACCTCGGCGGGAGAGACGTATCGCAAGGAGGAACGGGCCGGGATCACCCTGCCCGGAAACGCTGCACCAGTATCCGCGTCAGCACCCGATGAGGGCTCCGGCAACGTTCTGATCGGCTACGGCACCCCCGGGGGAATCACCTCCGGCCGGCGAAGGCGCCCCAAAATCCAGCCGGTCACAGACCACGGACGGGCTCCGACGGCCGGCCGGTCTGCGACCCAGGGGTTTTCCCGCGACTCGGCACCGAATGCGCCCCTGTCCGGTGCCCCCTTATTCATCTCGCCGCTGGTGCGCAAACTGGCCAGGGACGCGGGCCTCACCGCGGCAGACCTTACCGGATCGGGCACCGGCGGACTGGTGCTGCGCCGGGACGTGGAGCACGCCATTAGCCGCGACACTGGACGGTTGAAGGGCCAGCCGACTGGTGTCGACCTCGACGCCGGCGGCCTCCTGGGCGACGCAGGATCGAGGGCCTCAGCGGGTGGGATAGCAGGCACAGATCTCCGATCCGGGCTTGCTGTCACCTCCCGGATCCCGGTCAGGGGGGTACGGAAGGCGGTGGCCGAGACGATGTCGCGTAGCCGCCGGGAAATCCCCGAGGCGACCGTTTGGGTGGATGTGGATGCCACGGCGCTGATGGACCTCAGGGCGTCCCTCAAGCGTTCACACCCGGAGAACACGCCCGGGCTGCTGGCCTTTGTTGCCCGGTTCGTGACCGCAGGCCTGGCCCGGTATCCGGAGCTGAATACCCGCTTCCTCACCGATGGTCAGGGTCGCCAGGAAATCCTCAGCGTCGAGGGAGTCAACCTGGGAATTGCCGCCCAGACCGACCGCGGGTTGATGGTTCCGTGTGTGCGCCGCGCCGACACCCTGAGTGCCCGAGACCTGGACGCAGAGATCCGGCGTCTTGCCGCCGTCGTGCGGGCGGGTAAGGCGACACCCGCCGAGCTGACCTCGGGGACGTTCACCCTGAATAATTACGGCGTGTTCGGCGTGGATGGGAGCGCTGCGATCATCAACTACCCCGAAGCTGCGATCCTGGGCATCGGCCGGATCATCGACCGGCCCTGGGTGGTCGACGGTGCATTGGCGGTCCGGAAAATCACCGAACTCACCCTTACCTTCGACCACCGGGTCTGTGACGGCGGGGTTGCTGGCGGCTTCCTCCGTTATGTTGCGGACGCTATCGAGAATCCGGGCAGCGTGCTTGCGGACCTTTGAAGCGCGCGGCACAGCGGTAACCACCCCGCTCATCGGGCCGGTAGCAGCCCCCGAATTCCACGTCATGACCTTCAACATCCGACGGTCCATGCCTCATTTGCTGCCCGGGAACCGGGATTCCTGGACCGTGCGGGCGCCACTGGTGACGCGACTCCTCAGCGATGAGCAGCCCACGCTACTCGGAGTGCAGGAAGCGCTGCCGTCCCAGTTGGACGCTGTGCGCGCGGGGCTCGGGCCCAGCTACGCCGGCATCGGGAAGGGGCGTAACGCGGACGGCAACGGCGAACAGTGCCCACTGTTCTATGACCGGCGTCGGCTGACGCTGCTGAGCTGGGAGCAGTTGGCCTTGTCCAACAGCCCAACAGTTCCCGGCTCGGCGTCGTGGGGTAACCGGATCCCGCGGATCGCGGTTAGTGCCGTGTTCAGCGATCAGACCACCGGGAAGGAATTCGGGGTCATCAACACACACCTCGATCATCTGTCCCGCCGGTCGCGCCTGTACTCGGCGGACACCCTGCGCCACCGGGTGCGGGACTCCCGGCTTCCCGGCATCGTGATGGGTGACTTTAACATCGACGCGCCCTCGGGCCCCTACGACATTCTGACCGGGTCGGGGATCCTGCAGGACACCTGGCCCGCGGCACACCGTCAGCTCACCGAACAGTGGGGCACCTTTCCGCACTATCGAAAACCTCAGCGGGGCACTAAAAGGATCGACTGGATCCTCTCCAGCCCCGGCTTCACCGTGCTGCGGGCGGGAATCAACGTCACCCGGTACGGTGGGGCGTGGCCGTCCGATCACGCACCAGTGCAGGCTGTCCTGCTGCCGGGTGCGGGAGTCAGGGCGTGAGCGGTCGGCATACCCCAAGCAGTCGAGAGGAATAGATGTCCGAAACCCCAGTGGCAAACACCGAACCGGGTGACACCGGATCGGTGGATACTACGTCCCGTTGGCGGGAGGTCGGGCAGCGGACGTGGATCCTGCGCGACGCCGGATATGGCGTCAACATTGGGCTGGTGGTGGGCACCGAGCGCGCACTGGTCATCGAGACCGGTGCTGGCCCCGCGCAGGCGGCAGCCATTCTGGACGCCGTGCGGGAGCTGACGAGCCTGCCCGTGACGGCGGTGAACACACACTCGCATTTCAGCCACGCGTCCGGCAATGCCTACTTCGCCGCCCACGGCGTTGACGACATCTGGGCCACAGCGCGCTGCGCCGGGGACCTCGCGGAGACCGGCGAGCGCCAGCGTCCGCTCGCCAGTGGCCTTGAGCCTGCCATGACGGATGACGCCGGCCCCCACACGTCCATCCGCCCCGCGAACCGGGTGGTGGAGGGCAGCCCGGTCGACCTCGATTTGGGGGGTATCTCGGTCACCTTGTTTCACCTGGGGCGGGGTCACACCGACAACGATCTCCTGGTTGGCGCCGGCAGTGTGCTGTTCACCGGCGATCTGGTCGAAGAGGGCGGCGACCCTGGATTCGCTGACTCCTACCCTGCTGATTGGATCCGTACCCTCGGCAAGATCGCCGCGCTGGAGGATCTTTACGACGTTTTTGTCCCCGGCCACGGAAACCCCGTCGGGGTTGAATTCGTTACTGCCCAGCTGTACAAGATGCGGACCGCAGTGCGCGTCACGAAGGTGGCCATGGACGAAGCATCAGTGGACATGACGAAGGCCATTCCGATCCTGCCCTACGGTCCAGAACAGTCGCGGGCACTCCTGATCCGCCTGCGTACGCTGGCGCAGTGGAAGTGGTAGCGGGCTGCCACCCGCTGACGAAGCCTCCGCCGGGCAATCCGTAACCTCGCCCGTGACGAACCTCATAGCAAAGAGGATATGGTGCTATCGGCGCCCGGGGCTTCGGAGAGCAGCTCCGATCGGGATCCTTCAGGAAAGGGTAATCATGGACATCCGCAAGAGCGTTATGGGAATACTTCTGGCCGGAGCACTGGTTGGAGTTGCCGGCTGTGGCGCGTCGGAGGATTCCGGCAGCCCGGACCCGGCCCCGGAAACCACCACCACCAGCCCCGCAACCGAGGCTGAGGAAACCACCGAAGCCCCAACCGAGGCGACCGAGGAGGAAAGCGCCTCCGAGGAACCCGAGGCGGCCGTCGAAGAGGTCACCATCACCATCACCGATTTCAAGTATGAGATCTCCGGCCCAGTGGCCCCGGGCGCCGAGGTGACGGTCATCAACAACGACTCGGCCGCGCACACGGTGACGTCCGACGAGGAGGGAATGTTTGACTCAGTGTTCGGCCCAAACGAGACGGTCACCTTTACAGCTCCGGACGAGCCCGGAGACTATTCCTTCATCTGCACCTACCACCCAGCGATGGTCGGCACGCTGGTCGTCGAAGGATGAGTAACGCCGCCCCCGTCCGGACCCGAAAGGGGCCGGCGCTGGTGTGGCTGAGGGTGGCAATCGCCGTCGGGCTCGCGATCGACGCTTTCGTCCACATCCAACTGGCCCCCAACTACCAGATGGCCTTTCCCGGAGGAATCGGCGGCGGGAACCTGTTCCGCATCCAGGCAGCCGCGGCGATCCTCGCTGCCCTCTATGTGCTGATCCGTGGCAGCCGGCTTTCCTATCTCATAGCCGCTGTGGTTGCGTTGTCGGCGTTCGCCGCCGTTGTGCTGTCGGTGTACGTTCAGTTGCCGGCGATCGGGCCCATTCCGGCGATGTACGAGCCGATCTGGTTCTTCGACAAGGCGCTCAGCGCCGTCGCCGAAGGAATTGCAGGGATGCTCGCTGTGGTCGGTATGATCCTGGTCGGGCGACGTACCAGGGGACGCTAAGAGGTTCAACAGTTGGGACGGCCCGCAGAGGCCGGCCCAGCTTTGCGCTGCCCGATGACTAGAGTGGAGGGCGTGCCGCCGGAACCGTTCAAGCTCAGGACGATTGCCGTTGGGGCTTACGGCCCGTCGCTGCTGTACGGGATGGCGTCCGGTGCGATCCTCCCGGTGATAGCACTGTCCGCCCGCGATCTGGGGGCAGATATCGCGACTGCTGCCCTGGTCATCACCCTGACCGGGATCGGCTCGCTGATCACCAATGTTCCGGCCACGCTCATTGCCGCCCGGTTTGGTGAACGCCGGGCACTGGTAGGCGCTTCCCTGTGGTGCGCGGCGGCAATGGTGCTGGGTCTACTGGCCCCCAACCTCGCAGTATTTGCGGCAGCTATCTTCATGGTCGGGATGGCCGGCGCCGTGTTCGGGCTGGCCCGCCAGAGCTACCTCACTGAGGCGGTACCCATCCAGCTCCGGGCCCGGGCGCTATCCACCCTAGGCGGTGTGACGCGGATCGGGGTCTTCCTCGGCCCGTTCGCCGCCGCCCTGATGATGAGCTTCGCCGGGTTGGCCGGCGCGTACTGGGTGGGCGCCGGAGCTGCCCTTATGGCGGCTGCGCTAAGCAGTAGAGTCCCCGAACTGTGCGCTTCCGGGCGGGCTGCCACGACTGGATACGGCGCGGTTCCTGCTGCTGATCCGCCGATGGTACCCACCGTCCGGTCGATCCTGCGTTCGCACCGGCGGATCTTCACCACTGTGGGAGTAGGGGTGATGCTGATCGCTGCAACCCGGGCCACCCGTCAGGCGGTGCTGCCGCTCTGGGCGCAGGATATAGGTCTGGACGTCACGACCACTGCCCTGATCTACGGCCTGTCCGGTGCGATTGACATGCTGGTTTTCTACCCCGCAGGCAAGCTCATGGACGTCAAAGGACGCCGCTGGGTCGCTGTTCCCTCCATGCTCACCATGGGGGTAGCCCTGATCCTCCTGCCATTCACCGCAGACGCGGTGGGGCTATTGCTGGTCGCCCTGCTGATCGGATTCGGCAATGGCATCGGGTCTGGCATCGTGATGACCCTCGGCGCCGACTTCTCACCAAACCCCGGCCGCCCCCAGTTCCTGGGCATCTGGCGACTCCTGGGCGACATCGGCACCATGGCCGGACCAGGAATCCTCGCGGCGGTCACCGCCGTCGCCACGCTCTCGGCGGGAATCTGGGCGACCGGTGGCCTGGGCATGGCAGCGGCCGCTGTGCTGTGGCGTTGGGTTCCGACGCGCAGGCCGACGTCGGCGACCCGGAACTAGGGCTCGCGCCGTCGCGCCTGGTGAGCGAAGAGGCAGCCTGCAGCGGCGCTGAGGGTGAATCCCACTCCCACGATCATCGATAACCCGGACCAGAAGAACAGGGGAATCTGCGCGGTTCCTGGCATTGGCGCAGGACCGATGAGTTGGACGTACAGGTAGAGGACTACCCCAAGCGCCAGACCGGCGACGCCCGCTGCCCAGCACAGGGTGAGCCAGAGCTTTAAGGCCGCCCAGTGCTCGCCGAAGCCGCTCCACACGTTCCAGGCGTTGCCCAACCGCATGATCATCAGACCGCCCAGCAGGGTCCAGGCGCCCACGACGAGGAATGCGGCAATAACATCGGCTGGGCGGTGCCACAGATTGAGGAACGTCGCCGCGCCCGCCGCCACCGAGTAGGCGCCACCCGCAGCAGCGGCAAGGGGCCGCCACCGGGGCGTCACGACCAGGAAGATTGCCGCCGCCGCGGAGGCGGCAAGGGTCGTGTGACCGGACGGGAGCGAGTTGAAGTCGAGGGTCGGCACCCCACGGTCGGGACGGTCGAACAGTTGGTTCTTGAGAACCTGGGTGGTGAGGTTCGCCCCGGCGATTGTTCCGAGGGCAATGGCCGCGGCCGACCAGCGCTGCCTGCGCAGGGTGACGAACAGGATCACCGCGGCAGCGATCAGGACCGAGAGTGCCGGCAGGCTATCGAGGAACTGCAGGAAAGGCTCCTGAGTATCCGGTGCGGCGAAACCGGCTTCACGCCATGCCGATTCGTCGGCGAATTGGCCGGTACTGGTTCGCACGAAAGCCCAGTAGGTCCAGGCCAGGGCCAGGGCACAGAGCAGCGAACCCAGGAGGAACAAGGCTGGGTTTCGTGCGGCAGGAAGTCGCCGCCCCGTCGAGTTCGCGGATTTCTGTGAGCTCACCCTGCAAGACTTTCACACCGGCGTCTCACTTCTGCAATCCAATCGTGATCTTGTCGGGGCCACGACAGCCCGCTGACCCGGGACAATAAGTCCATGAGACAGAAAGCTGTGTTTTTGTCGGTCTCCCTGGCCTCGGCCGCGGTGATTTTGTCGGCGTGCGGAGTGGTCGGGGTTCCCGCCTCGGCGCCCTCGGATTCTGATTCTTCACGTTCTTCTGGTGCGCCGGCGCCGGACTCGTCGCCCACTCCCTCAACGGCACCGAGCGGCATCGCCGCAGCAGGGGAGGTGCTCGCGCAAGGAACCATTCTGCAGCAGGGCGACTCGCTGCCACAGCTGTGCCTGGGTGGTGTTGCCGAGTCCTATCCGCCGCAGTGTTCCGGGCCGGATCTGCTCAACTGGGACTGGGATGCGGTGGACCAGGAAGAGACAGCTTCAGGGGTGACCTGGGGCGCGTACGCTCTGCAGGGTACCTGGGATGGCACCGCCTTCACCCGGACGGGCATCGCGACACCGCTCTCGCTGTACGACCCGATCGCTGACCTCGATCCGAGATTGGACCCGGCCAACCCCGGCCCCGGCAACCAGGCCGACCTCGAGCAACTTCAGGAGGAACTGTTCACCACTGTGGGACCCTCGATCGTGGGTTCTACCGTGTCCAACGGCTACCTCGTCGTCACGGCCATCTATGACGACGGCACCCTTCAGGAACGCTACGACGCCGAATATGGCCCCGACACGGTGATTGTTCAGTCGGCGCTTCGACCGGTTCCCTGACCCATCGCCGGCCGCCCCCCGGTGACGGGTGAGTCGCGTAACCTCAATGTGTGAGCACTTTCCCCTCCGCTGCCGAACTTCGTTCCTCCGCCCGGGTGGTGTCGATCCCCATGCGGGTCAAGTTCCGAGGCGTGCTGCTCCGCGAGGCTCTGCTGGTGCACGGGCCAGCGGGCTGGGGCGAGTTCAGCCCCTTCCCCGAATACCACGACGCCGAGGCCGCGCCCTGGTTGCGGGCGGCCATCGAAGCCGGCTGGGAGGGATTCCCTCCTGCTCTCAGATCACGGGTGGCAGTCAACGCGACCGTCCCTGCTATCCCGGCCGTCGACGTCGAGTCGGTTCTGGCGCGGTTTGGTCCGGTCACTGCCGTCAAGGTGAAGGTTGCGGAGCGCGGCCAGACCCTCGCGGACGATCTGGCGCGCGTCGCCGAGGTCCGACGATTGCTGCCGGCGGCTGGCCTGCGGGTGGACGCGAACGGCGGATGGACGGTCCCGGAGGCGGTGACGGCGTTGAAGGCGCTCGCCGCCCACACCCTCGAGTATGCTGAGCAGCCGGTCATGTCAATCGACGGGCTCCGGGAGGTCCGGCTCGAGCTGCGCCGTCGTGGCATCCCGGTCCTGATCGCCGCCGATGAATCGGTTCGCAAGGAAGCGGATCCGCTGCGCGTCGCACGGGAGGATGCCGCCGATCTGCTGGTGATTAAGGCCGCACCGCTCGGCGGTGTTCGCCGTGCCCTCGAGATCGTCGCGCAGGCCGGGCTTCCCGTCGTCGTCAGCTCGGCCCTCGATACGTCGGTGGGGATCAGTGCTGGCGTGGCTCTCGCTGCGGCCCTCCCCGACTTGCCCTATGCCTGTGGGCTGGGCACGGTGTCGCTGATGCGTGGTGATGTGGCAGTGAACCCGCTGGTTCCCGCCGGCGGCTGGCTGCCGACAGAACCGGTGCGGGTGTCCGAGGGGCTGCTGGAGCGGTACGCCGCCGATCCTGAACGTATTGCCTGGTGGCTGGACCGGCTGGAGCGCACCCGGGCGATCCTCGGCGGCGCCTGAATCTCTCTGCGCGTCCAGGGGTGTACTCCCGGAAACCGGCGACTGGCCTGCGGGCGGCCAAGCGGAGGAGGAAGTTCACCTGCTCGTTACCTCAGAGGCCCACGGAGTTTGCCTGAGCTTGGCAGAGTGGAACCCGCTCACCCTGTTCCACTGCTGGAAGGCACCACCATGAGTGACACAAAGAAGCGTTTGCTGCCCATGCTTGGCCACACCAACGGGAAGCGCAGTGCCGTCACCTGCGCGTTGAAGTGCGACAACGCATGTGCATCGGCGGTCTGCAACACGACAGACAACAGCTACTTCCGGGACATCGTCTCAACCGAGTTTTCCCGACGGAACGTCCTCGGCGTCGGCACCGTAGGGGCCTTGGCTCTCATCGTGGGCGGTGGGCAGGCAGGCACCCAACTGGCCCCGGCCGGTCCTCAACTGGCGCCCGCCGTCGCCGTGCAAAGGCGCGGGCCCCGCAGCGACCTCAAGTTCACGCCGATCCGTCCGGTGGATGCGCTGGTCGATGACTTTACGGTGCCGAAGGGCTTCGCCTGGCAGCCTGTGATCCGCTGGGGCGACCCACTGTTCCGTAACTCTCCCGAGTTCGACGTCTTCAACCAGTCGGCGGCTGCGCAGGAACTGCAGTTCGGCTACAACTGCGACTACACGGACATCCTCGATCTGCCGGGAAGTAAAAGGCGGCGGGCGGTGATGTTCGTCAATCACGAGTACACCAACGAGCCCATCATGGTGCCACCCACGATGCCTGCCGCCGAGGTGCGCGGCATCGGCCGCGCCGCTCACGGTCTGACGGTTGTCGAGCTGGAACGAAAGAATGCGTCGAAGCCCTGGAAGTATGTGCAGGGCGCACCGCTGAACCGCCGCTTCCTGCTGGACACCCCCTATGAACTGACCGGTCCCGCCGCCGGATCTGATCTGGTCAAGACCATCGACGACCCAGCGGGCCGCACCATTCTCGGAACCCTCGGCAATTGCGCTGGCGGCACCACACCCTGGGGAACCATCCTGTCCGGGGAAGAGAACTTCAACGGGTACTTTGTTAGCCCGGGAACCAGCGCCTCGGACCGCCGGTACGGGCTCACCGCGAAGCCGACAGCCCGCGGCTGGGAGCTTGACGAGCCTCGGTTGGACACCCGCAACCCGGGGTATCAGAACGAAACCAACCGCTTCGGCTACATCGTTGAGGTTGACCCCTTCGATAGCAAGTCGACGCCGAAGAAGCACTCGATGCTGGGTCGCTTCAAGCACGAGGGCGCCAACGTGATCGTGGCCGGTGACGGCAGGGTGGTCGCCTACTCCGGCGACGACGAGCGGTTCGACTACCTCTATAAGTTCGTATCCAAGAACCGGATGGACACCTCCGGCACGCCCTCCGCCCGGCGGAAGAACATGTCTTTGCTCTCCGAAGGGTCACTCTATGTGGCACGGTTCCAGGGCAATTCGACGGTGGAGATCGACGGGTCGGGCAGGGTGCCGACCGACGGGTCGTTCGACGGCGTCGGAGAGTGGCTGCCACTGATTATCAACAACGAGTCGGCCGTGTCGGGGATGAGCGCAGCAGAAGTGGCCGTCTACACCCGGCTGGCAGCTGACAAGGTGGGGCCCACCAAGATGGATCGGGCGGAGGACGTCGAGCCCAACCCACGCACCGGCAAGGTTTACGTGGCCTGCACGAACAATACGAATCGCGGTGTCGGTGCCAACTCACCCGCCGACGAGGCGAATCCGCGAACCGCCAACCGGTCGGGCCACGTAGTCGAAATTACCGAGAACGGCGGGGACCAGACGTCAGCACGGTTCACCTGGAACCTCCTGATGGTCTGCGGGGACCCGGCCAAGGATCCCACCGTTTACTTCAGTGGTTTCCCGGCGGACAAGGTGTCGCCCATCTCGTGCCCGGACAACCTGGCGTTTGATTCGGTGGGCAACCTGTGGATCTCCACTGATGGACAACCCGGTACCATCGGGTACTGCGATGGCCTGTTCCAGGTCACGCTTGAGGGTGAGGAACGCGGCAAGGTAGAGCAGTTCCTGGCGGTGCCCCGGGACGGCGAGACGTGCGGACCGATCATCAAAGACCAGGACCGTCACGTCTTCGTCGCCGTCCAACATCCGGGCGAGGACGGGGTCTGGGGAAACCAGACCTCCCTCTTTCCCGACTATGTGGCCGAGGGCAGCGAACCGCGCCGGGGAGATGCCGCAGTGCCCCGACCATCAGTGGTGCAGGTGTTTCCAGGCGACAACAAGCGCCGCGGTCGTGGCCGAGGCCGCGGAAAGTCGCGCGACGATGACAACCGCGGCGGCAGGGAAGCGAAAGCGTAGGGCGACTGTTCGCCACCTCCGCTGAACGCGACCTCCGATCCGGGGGTGGCCAGCCCCAGACCCTGCCCGGCCGGGCGGGGTCCGGGGCGCCGGGGGCAGCCCGGAATGTGTGAGGATGGAGGCGTGAATGAGCCGCTGAACTCCATCGACGCCGCCCGGCTGGCAGTCGCCGCGCTGACCGCAGCAGGCATCCGTCACGTTGTCGTCGCCCCGGGATCACGCAGTGCCCCGATGGCGTACGCGCTGGCCGAAGCTGAAGGCGTTGGAGCGGTGCGGCTGCATGTGCGCATCGATGAGCGGGTCGGCGGGTTCACCGCACTCGGTCTGGCGCAGGGAGTCCAGGGACCCGTCGCGGTCCTGACGACGTCGGGAACCGCCGTCGGTGAACTGCTGCCAGCGGTGATGGAGGCCAACCACGCCGCTGTGCCGCTGGTGGTGTTGTCCGCCGACCGGCCCGAGGAGTTGCGGGGGAGCGGTGCCAACCAGACCACCAACCAGGTGGGTCTCTTTGGGTCGCACGTCAGATGTGCTCTCGACGTCCCGGCCGGTGCCGACCCTTCGCCGTTCGTCACCGAAGCGCTCGCGAAGGCCCTCGTTGGTCCGCAGGGTCCGGTGCAGCTGAATCTCGCGTTCCGCGACCCACTGGTCCCCGATCCCGCCGCAGCCACCGCACACATTGCGCAGCCCGGCGGTGAACCTGCAACCACGACCACGGTCCTGGCTGCCCCCTCCGCAGTAGCGCCCACCACCGTAGCGCCCACCACCACTGCGCGAACCGTCGTCGTCGCGGGCCACGGCGCCGGAGAGCTGGCAGCGGTTTTTGCCCAGCATCTCAACCTTCCGTTGCTCGCTGAGCCCTCCTCCAACGCCCGCTTCGGCCCAAACGCGGTGGCTCAATACCGGCTGCTTCTGGAGCATCTGGGGTCCGACGTCGAACGGGTCGTCGTCTTCGGGCGGCCCACCCTTTCCCGCCCGGTCGCCGCGTTGCTGGCCCGGCCGGAGGTGGAACAAGCGCTCTACCTTCCGGGACCGGTGGCCTGGTTCACGGAGGGCCGGCGGCGGGAACGTATCATCGAGTCCCTCCAGGAGCTGCTGCAGTTCGCTGGCCGGGGTGAGCCAGGTTGGCTGGAACGGTGGCAGCAGGCCGGGTCGTATGCGGACGCCGCACTCCGTTCACTGCTCGCGGAGACCACCTCGCTGAACGGGCTGCAGGTGGCGGACGCCGTCTGGGAGGCCACCGACGGCAACCTGGTGCTGGGATCCTCGAACCCCATTCGCGACGCCGATTTGATGGCGTCCCCAGGCTGGCACCCGTTGGAGGTCTACGCCAACCGGGGCCTCGCGGGAATCGACGGCACCATCTCCACCGCCTCCGGGGTGGCCCTCGCGACGGGGGTTCCCACGCGCCTTCTGGTGGGGGATCTGACCTTCCTGCACGACGCCGGGGGGCTGCTTCTGGGACCTGGGGAGGACGAGGCTGATCTGCAGGTGGTGGTGCTCAACGACGCCGGGGGCGGTATTTTCGGTTTACTGGAACACGGCGAGGACGGAAACGTGGGCCGCCACGGCGTCGCCGTCGAGCGGCTGTTCGGCACCCCTCACACTGCCGATCTTGGGGCGCTGGCCCGTGGCTACGGGGTGAGGCATCAGCTGGTCGCGTCAGCGGCTGACCTCGATGCTGTGTTGGCGCTGCCCATTCGGGGACGCTCGGTCGTCGAGATTAGGGCCGACCGGTCGGGGCTGCGCGCTCTGCACGCCGCAATCCGGGCACGCATCGCGGGGGTTCTGTAACGTGGGCAGCGGACAAGAAGGACGGCTGAAGAAAATCGCCGAGCCCTACCGGAAGATCTTGTACCCCTGCCATCCTGAGCCGATGGTGAAGGAGCCGCCCCAGCCACTCTGAGTGATCGGGTAATGCTTGAGGGCACCGGAACCGGTCCGCCCCGTCAACCCGTAGGAACCCGGCCCCTGAAAGCCCGAAACGACTCGGGCGCCGTCAATGTTTTGCCAGCCGGAACCGATGGTCCGCTGGTTCTCGGCGATAAACCGTGCCTTACCGTTCGACCGGTAGAGCACCAGTTCTCCGCTGGCTCTGGTTGCCAGGACGTCCTGGTTGCCGTCCCGGTCGAAATCGGCCAGCGTGATCCTGAGATCCTGCCAGCCCGCGCCAATCTGCCCGCGCGCCTTCGAGGACAAGGCACCACCGGTGCTGTTGGCGTAGTGCCAGAGCCGGCCGGCACCGTCCTTCGTGACCACTGAGGGGTAACGGCTCCCACGCCACCAGGTGCCGACGGTGATCTCGTTGGCACCCCACCCGCTGCCGATCGTGATGGGCGCCTGGAACCCGCCAGCGCGCAGTCCGCGGTACAGGGTCAGCCTGCCATCGCGCCACTGTGCGAGGACATCCTGGACGCCGTCCGCGTTCCAGTCAGTAGCGAAGCCGGCCTTCAGCCCGCCCCACCCGCTGCCCACCCGGGCCCGCTTGAGGAGTCCGCCGGACCAGGTGGGCGGGTACGTCCACAACACACCTGACGAGTCGACGGCGGTGAGACCGCTTGCACTTTTGATGGCGGGGTTGGCCCCGTTGAAATAGTGCTCGAGCGTCGGGATGCCACGGGTCTTCATCTCGGTGGCCAACGGCCGACCGACGTAGCGCAAGTGCCACGGCTCGTAGGTGTACCCGGTCGTCGACTGATAGCCGTCCGGGTACCGAACGATGAACCCGTACTTGTACGCGTTCATCGCTACCCACCGGCCGCCAGCGGTGTTCCCGAAGCAGGACCCCAGACCGCACGATCCGTCAGCGTTGCCGACGTCGACGGCGAGTCCCGTCTGGTGCTCGCTGTGGCCAGGCCGTGCCGACAGGGTATCCGCTACCGCCTGCCCGTACAGCGCCACATAATTGCTGTAGAGCGCGGCCTGCTCATCGTAGGACCGGTAGGCGCTGACCACGCTCAATGGGGCGCCAGCATTTCGGGCTCCAGCGAAGAGGTTCTGCAGGTTCGCTGAGACCGCGCGGCGCAGCACATAGCTGGTACCCGGGTGATACACGAGGTCCGGTGCAACATAGTTGAGCGGGTTCAGCGGCCGGGATTTGGTGACGAACACGTGATAACTGTTGGGGTCGCTCACGGGAACGGCGGCGGTCGCCGGCTGGACCGACAGCATTCCACCCAGGAGCGCACAGCACAGGACGACGACGCCGACGAGACGCGCGCGAAGGTGCGCAGCCCGGGTGGATGAGGACATGAGGATTCCCGCAGGTAGGAGGGTCTGGTGGACTTATCGTCCCACGCGGTCCGGTCTGGCGCTAGAGGACCTTGGAGAGGAACTCCCTGGTGCGAGCGTGCTGCGGATTGCCGAGGACCTCCGCGGGCGTGCCCTGTTCAACAACGACTCCACCGTCCATGAACACCACCCTGTCACCGACCTCACGGGCGAAGCCCATCTCGTGGGTGACGACCATCATGGTCATGCCGTCCTTGGCCAACTGCTTCATCACGTCCAGCACGTCCCCCACCAACTCGGGGTCGAGCGCGCTGGTGGGCTCGTCGAACAACATCATGTCGGGGTCCATCGACAGTGCCCGGGCGATCGCCACACGCTGCTGCTGGCCGCCGGAAAGCTGAGCAGGGAAGGCCGTAGCCTTCTCGGCGAGACCCACCTTGGCGAGGTTGCGCTTGGCGATTTCCTCGGCGTCGGCCTTCTTGCGTTTCTTCGCCCGGAGCTGAGCGAGCGTCAGATTGCGGGTCACATTCAGGTGGGGGAACAGGTTGAATTGCTGGAACACCATGCCGATACGGGTACGCACGCGATCCAGGTCGGTCTCGCCATCGGTAATGTCGATACCCTCCACCAGGATGGTGCCGCTGGTGGGCTCCTCCAAGCGGTTAACGCATCGCAGGAGAGTCGACTTGCCCGAACCGGACGGGCCAATGACGCAGACCACCTCGCCCTGATCCACATGGAAATCAATACCCTTCAGGACCTCATTGTCGCCAAAGCTCTTGTGCAGGTTGCGGACCTCAATGGCCGGCACATCCGTGCGGAGCGCTGCATCAGTCACAATGCTCACCGCCCTCTCTTGTTGTGTCGTTCAAGTTTGGCCACCAACTGGGTGAGCGGCAAGGTGATGATCAGATACATCAGACCGGCCACCACGAGTGGGGTTGCATTGGCGGTCGCTGAGGTCAGGTCGCGAGCGAACGTGGTCAGCTCCCGATCGGCCAGGGCCATCCCGACAATGAACAGCAGGGAGGTGTCCTTGATGAGGATGACCAGCTCGTTGGTCAGCGGTGGGGTGATGATCCTGAACGCCTGCGGCAGGACCACCGAGATCATGGCCCAGGTGGGGCGCATGCCCAGGGATCGGGCGGCTTCCACCTGACCTGGTGGCACAGCCTGGATCCCGGCGCGAATGGTCTCGGCAATGTAGGCGGAGGACACGATGATCAGGCCGATCAGGCCCGCACCGGTGCTGCCGCCCGGCGGACGCCATTCGAACGCGATCGGCACGGCGAAGGCAAACCCGAAGATCACCAGCAGTGCGGGCAGGCCGCGGAAGAGCTCAATGAAACCGGTGGCCACCCAGCGGTAGGGCAGCACCGGCGAGAGCTTCATCAGTGCCAGGATCAGCCCCAGAATGAGCCCGCCGACGAACGCGATGGCCGTGTACAGGACGGTGTTTTTCGCTGCCACCAGGATGACGTCCGGGAAAGCCTCAGCGGCAATGTCCAGATCAAAGAAGTAGGTGCTGATCGCATTCCAGTCGGCGAGCGAGACGACAAGAGCGACGGCGAAGATGAAGAGTGCGTACAGGGCGCCGCGGGTCAGACGTCTGCGGGTTGAGCGTTTCACGTGGGGAGCCAATCTTTTCTCAAGGACACGACGTCCCGGAGCCCGGCGGAATCAAAGAGTTCCACGCGGGCTCCGGGCCAGAATTCCTACTCGGTGAAGTAGGTGTCGTAAATCTCGTCGTACTCGCCGTTGTCCCGCAGCTCGGCGAGCTGCTCGTTGACGGCTGCCAGGAGATCCTCGCTGCCCTCCTTGGTCATCGCGAAACCGTACTGCTCATCGGTCTCGTATTCTTCGGCGATCGTGTACGTGCCGTCCTCGGTGTGGCTGAGGTTCACCGGAAGGTCCTGCAGGATGGCCGCGACGTTACCGGCCTGCAGCGCCGCATACAGTTCGGCGTCACTCGGGAAGGCAATAACCTCGGTATCCGTGGGAACGTTCTCGCGGGTGTAGGACTCGCCGGTGGTGCCAGCCTGGACGCCCACCTG
The DNA here is from genome assembly GCF_054511155.1 of Arthrobacter glycogeni. Lineage (NCBI taxonomy): Bacteria > Bacillati > Actinomycetota > Actinomycetes > Micrococcales > Micrococcaceae > Arthrobacter > Arthrobacter glycogeni. The sequence continues at coordinate 41,186 of NZ_JBTNDE010000016.1, forward strand.
CATACCTGCCAGGTCATCGATGGACGCGACGTCGGAATCGACTGGGACCAGCAGTGACTGCAGGGAGTCGTAGTACGGCTCGGAGAACGAGAGGTTCGCGGCACGTTCCTCGGTGATGGTGATGGCGCTGGCTCCCACGTCGCAAGTATTGGAGGCGAGGACAGCCCCGCTGGCGAGACCGTCGAAGCCAACGTCGACTACCTCGAGTTCGAGGTCCATTCCGGTGGCGATGGCGCGCATGATGTCCATGTCGAAGCCGACGTACTCGCCGTCTTCTTCGTATTCGAATGGTGCGTAGGGGATGTCCGAGCACACGGTCAGGGAGCCTTCGGCAACGAGGCCGAGCCCTGATTCGTCGGCGGCTGGCTCATCGGAACCGCCGCAGGCGCTGAGCGCCAACGCGCCGATGGCCGCGATGGCTAGTGTCTTGGGAACTGTCGAGCGCTTGACGAACATGCAAATACCTCATTTGTGGACGGGGAAAACTTCGTTTCAAATTCTAGCTGCATAGAGATGTGCATCACAGGCTACAGGCATTGCGTATTGGTAACCAATAGGAAGAGTTGCTCGCAACGGCCGGCGGACATTACCGCCGGATGCCCAGCGCCTCGATCATGGGTCTGAACTTGCTCCACGATTCCGCCAGCTCGGCCTGCGCATCCGAGCCGGCGACGATCCCGCACCCCGCGTACATCCGCACCCGCGTGGGGCTTTCGATCATCGCACCGCGCAGCGCTATGCCCCACTCGCCGTTTCCGCGGGCGTCCATCCAACCGACCGGGCCAGCGTAGGGGCCGCGCTCCAGATGCTCAAGTTCCCGGATCAGGCCCCCTGCCACAGTTGTTGGGGTCCCGCAGACCGCCGCCGTGGGATGCAGGGCACCGACCAGGGCCAACGACGTCGGCACATCGCCACTGGCGCCCGGTTCCAGCTGCGCCGTCACATCGGAGGCCAGATGCCACACGTTGGGAAGTTCCAGAACGAAGGGCTCGCTGTGCGAGGTCATGGTGCTGGTGAACGGTTCGAGCTGCTGGGTCAGGGAGTCGATAGCAATCTGGTGCTCGTGCAACTGCTTCTCGGAGCCGGCGAGTACCCGCTGGGCGTAGTCCGGGTCGTCGGCCGGGGCGTTGGCGCGGTCCAGCGTACCGGCGAGGACCCTGGCCCGCGCCGTCGAGTTTTCCACCTTGATCAGCATTTCCGGTGTTGAACCGATCAGCCCGTCCACCGAGTACGTCCAGCAGTCCGAGTACCTGACGGCCAGTTCGCGCAGTACCTGCGCCGTCGCCACCGGTGAACCGAGTTCAGCCACCACGTCACGGGCGAGCACAAGTTTGCTTAGCTCGCCGGTCCGGATGTGCTCGATTCCCTGTTCCACCGCCGTCATCCATTGCTCCTCCGAGAGGATGCCCGGCGCAAGGTGGTCCGCCGGGTTCGGGTCCCGTTCGACGGCGGTCTCGTCAAGGTAGCCGGCCAGGGCCGCCTCCGCGGCGTCGGCGCTTACCTCGGCATCCTCGTCGTCGGTGATGTAGGTCAACCAGCTGTGGCCGTCGCGGCAGCCGACCACCACGCGTGGCACGATCAGCCGGGACGGGTGCCGGGACGTCTTGGAGAAGGCAAACGAGCCGAAGGCTACCAGGCCGGAGCCGGGAACAGCCAGCGGGTTGACGGCGTCGGCTGCCAGAAGCTGAGTGCGCCACCACTCCTGGGCGTCAGTGAACCGGTTGGGGCCCATTGCGGTGAACCGGGCGCTTTCGCCGAAGGCAACCAGGCCGTCGCCGCGCCTGACCCAGGTGTGAATGTCATTCCGTGCCACATAGTCGAGCAGCCCGGTGGTGTCGTCGAGCTGTCCCCGGGGAATGGTGATGCTGCGGAGGCCGCGCACTGGTGTCAGGGGCGGCGCGGCCGCGATGGTGGACGGGGTGCTCATGACTTCCAAGCCTACTCTTGCCCGGGGATGCGTCGGTCGGGTCGCCCGGCCCGATTAGGGACCAGTGAATTGTTTGAGACAATACAAGGGTGAACCGTGCATCACTGGAAAAGCGTCCCGAAGAAGTAGCCGCCATGTTTGACGACGTGGCGCCCAAATACGATGTCGTCAACGACGTCCTGTCCCTCGGGCAGACCCACCGCTGGCGCCGCATTGTGGTGGATGCGGTCGGCGCAGTGAAAGGCGAAAAGGTTCTCGATCTGGCGGCCGGAACGGGCACCTCCAGCGAGCCCTACGCTGACAATGGTGTGTATGTGGTGGCCTGCGACTTCTCCCTGGGCATGCTGCGGGTCGGCAAGCGCCGCCGCCCGGACATCGACTTCATTGCCGGCGACGCCACTGACCTTCCGTTCGCCGACAACTCCTTCGACGCGTCGACCATCTCCTTCGGTCTGCGCAACGTGCACCGCCCGCAGCGGGCCCTCGCGGAGATGTTGCGGGTGACCAAGCCCGGCGGCAAACTAGTGATCGCCGAATTCTCTCAGCCCACTGTTCCGCTGTGGCGCACCATGTACACCGAATACCTGATGCGGGCACTTCCAGCCATCGCGACCAAGGTCAGTTCGAACCCGACCGCCTACGTCTATCTGGCCGAGTCCATCCGAGCCTGGCCGGATCAGGACTCGCTTGCCGGCTGGCTCTCCGACGCGGGGTGGGAGAACGTTGCTTACCGTAACCTCAACGGAGGCATCGTGGCAGTCCACCGGGCCACGAAGCCCCTTGACGTGGCAGATGCAGCCCAGGACCGTCTGCGTCGCCGCAGCACGCGGGCAGCCAACTAAGTGTCGGTACTGATCGTCGGGGCCGGCCCCGCCGGCTCCACCGCCGCCTATTACCTGGCGCGCGCCGGGGTGGACGTCACAGTCGTCGAAAAGTCAATTTTCCCGCGGGAAAAGGTCTGTGGTGACGGGTTTACGCCCCGGGCAGTCCGCGAAATCCAGCTGCTCGGATTGCCTCACGAGGAGTCGGCGGGGTGGCGCCGCAACGTAGGGCTACGGCTCAAAGCCGGTGGCCGCACCGTTGAAGTGCCCTGGCCGGATCTGACCGACTTCCCGGATTACGGATTAGTCCGCACCCGCCTCGGGTTTGACGAGGAGCTCGCCGAACACGCGCGGGCGGCGGGCGCCGTGATCCTGGAGGGCCACTCGGTCAGCTCGGCGATCCGCAACGACGCCGGCCGGGTGACCGGCGTCGTCGTCAATATCCTCGACCCGGCGGGGCGTAAAACGGGTCAGACCCGACAGTTTCACGCCGACACCATCCTGGCCGCCGACGGCAACTCGACCCGCACCGCCGTGAGCCTCGGCCTGGCCAAGCGTGATGACCGGCCGCTCGGTGTGGCGGTACGCACGTATTTCACCAGCCCCCGCCACGAGGATCCGTGGATGGAGGGCTGGCTTGAACTGCCCGACGCGACGGGGAAGCCGCTGCCCGGCTATGGCTGGGTCTTCGGCGTCGGGGACGGTACCTCCAACGTGGGCCTGGGCATCCTGAATTCGTCGGCCGAGTTCGGCAAGCTCGACTACAAGCAGGTCCTGCGCGACTGGACTGCCGGAATGCCTGCCGAATGGGGGTTCGTCCCGGAGCAGCAGGTCGGCGAGATTCGCGGCGCCGCCCTGCCGATGGGGTTCAACCGGACGCCGCACTACAGCCCGGGAATGCTGCTGCTCGGCGACGCTGGTGGGATGGTCTCGCCGTTTAACGGGGAGGGCATTTCCTACGCCATGGAGTCGGCGCGGTACGCAGCCGAGTTCATCGTCAGCGCCGAGCAAGTGAGTTCACCGCTGGGCCGCGATCAGGTGTTGGCCGGATACGCCCCGCACGTGCGAGGTCTCTGGGGCAGCCATTTCACCCTCGGGACCATCTTTGCTCAGCTGATCGGCAAGCCAGCGATCCTGCGTCTCGCGCTCAGGACCGGCATGCCCATCCCGGTGCTGATGCGGTTTGTGGTGCGGATGCTCGCCAACCTGACCGATACCGGCGGCAAAGGCTTCGAGGATCGGGTAATTCACCTGCTGGAGCAGCTGGTGCCAGCCGTCAGCAACCAATCCCATCCACGCACGCGGGCCCATGCCGGCTCCGCGCGCCCTACTAGTTAGTCTTGGACAGTGACAGAATCTGCTAACCCCGGCTGGACCAGCGCTGGGCACCCGCGCTCCGACAGTGGCGAGCTCGACACGGCCACCGGTGCCATCGCCACCGGCCTTCGGCTGCCTCCCGGGTTCGCCCTGATCGCCGAGGATCCCGAGCTGGGTCCGGCGGTCTCCACCTGCCTGGCCAAGGTGGAGAAGCAGTTGCGGGAAGCCATCGCCAGCTCGGACCCCCTCGCCGACGCCACCAGCCGTCACCTGGTGGAAGCTGGCGGCAAACGGATCCGGCCGTTGTTGACGATTCTCGCCTCGCACCTCGGCGACTCCAGTCGTCCCGAGGTGGTGCAGGCCGCCGTCGTCGTCGAACTGACCCACTTGGCCACGCTCTATCACGACGACGTCATGGACTCCGCGCCGTACCGCCGCGGTGCCCCGACGGCTCATGAGGTGTGGGGCAACTCGGTCGCCATCCTGACCGGGGACCTGATCTTCGCCCGTGCATCGATTCTGGTGTCGGAACTGGGCGGTCGCGCGCTCGGCATCCAGGCACGGACCTTCGAACGGCTTTGCCTGGGCCAGCTGCATGAGACGGTGGGACCCCGCGAGGATGAAGATCCCGTGGAGCACTACCTGTCAGTCATCGCCGACAAGACCGGCTCGCTGGTCGCCGCGTCGGGGCAACTCGGTGCGTTGTTCGGGCAGGCCCCTCAGTCGGCGATCGACGTGATGCTCTCCTACGGTGAGAAGGTGGGAGTGGCCTTCCAACTTGCCGACGACGTCATCGACGTCACCGGCGTCAAAGTCACCTCCGGCAAGTCGCCCGGCACCGACCTCCGCGAAGGCGTGCCGACCCTGCCGATTCTCTTGATCCGGCGGGCCGCGGCCGCCGGCGACGCCTCCGCCGTCGCAGTGCTGGACCTGGTTGATGGTGACCTCACCTCGGACGAGGCGCTGGCTGACGCGGTTGCCGCCGTCAGCACCCACCCGTCAACGCAGGACGCCTGGGCCGTCGCTCAGCAGTGGGCCGACGACGCCGTCGCAGCTCTGGAGCCGCTCCCGGAGAGCACCGTCAAGCAGGCGCTCACGGCCTTTGCCCAGGCGGTGGTGACCCGGGACGTCTAGTTCGATCCCGCTCGCGGTGTTTGTCCCCCGCGTGTGCACGCCTGCCCAGGTTGTCGGTCCCCAATCCCGGGCCCGACGGCGAGTCGACTGCCGACACGCGCCTTGACGGCCAGTACCTGAGCAAACTTGCGTGCCTCGGCCGATAGCCCGACCCGACTTCGCCTCCACAGTCGGCCTTGCGCTGCGCTCGTCCACATAACCTCCGCACGCAACCGAGGTGTCGGTCCAGAGGGGCTGCACTGGATCGATGGATGCTATCAATACCCTCCGTAGTCTTGGGTCGGTTGCCAGGACCCGCGAGATCGTGGGCCGTGGGGTGAGCCGCCGTCAGATTGAGCGCCACGTGGCGGTTGGCGAGATGATCCGGCCGCGCGCTGGTGTCATTGCGCTGCCCGATGCCCGGCCGGATTACGTCACCGCAGTGCTCAACGACGGTCGGCTGACCTGCCTGTCGGCGGCGACAGCCTACAACCTGTGGCTCCTGAGACCGGCGGCTCGACTCCACCTGAGCTGCAGCCATGGGCGCGGTACCGGGTTCACCAATCATCGGCAGCGTACCGTTCCAGTCCATCCGCGGGAGCCGCTGCTGGGGGTCGTTGATGTGCTGGTCCATGCCCTTCGTTGCCTCCCGCCGTTGGAGGCGGCCGTCATGGTCGAGTGTTCCCTGCGCAGGGGTGACACTATCCGCAGCTTCCTGCTGGACCGGTTGCCGGGTGACCGCAATTCCAGGGCCCGCGCGACCTTGGCCAAGGTCAGCTGTGCGGCCGAATCTCCGCTTGAAGTGGTGGCCCGGTTCCTGTTCGTTGAGGCCGGGTTCCACGTTGAAACGCAGGTGCCACTGGCCGGCGTCGGTAGGGTGGATTTCCTGCTGGAAGGTTTTCTGGTGATCGAAGTGGACGGTGCCGCCTACCATTCTGACCGGCGAGCACTCAGGCGGGATCTCCACCGGAACAACTCGACGATCGTGGGCGGGTATTTGGTGCTGCGCTACATCTACGAGGACGTCATGTTTCACCCGGACGACGTGCTCAGGGAGATCCGACAGGTTCTGGCCGGTCGCGCAATCCGCTGATGGCATGCAGGTTTGCCCAGGTACTGATCCAGGAACGGGCCGTTTGCCGGCGTGTCAGGCAACGGCGCGCAAGGGAGGGCCTGAAACCTGAGCAAACCTGCACGGGCAACAGCCGGTGTGGCTATAGGACCGCGCGGAGCTCGGCCGCCTTCCGGGCCCGCTCGGCCGGATCCACGATGGGCCGCTTTGGGGTGAAGTAGAAGCCGTCATCGTGCCAGCGGGGGAGAACATGCTGGTGATAGTGCCAGACGTGCTGGCTGCCGGCCGGTTCGTTGTGCTGGCGGGTGGAAATGCCGTCCGGTGACCACGCCCGTTTGATGGCTACCGCCATGTCGCGGGTGACGGTCATGATGCGGGCGGCGACGTCGTCGGGCAGTTCATACAACAGCTCGAAGTGGGCCCGAGGGGTGACTAGTACGTGGCCGGGGTGCGGGTCGAAGCCGTGGGAGGCGATGAAGGCCAGCACCAGGTCGTCCGCGTACACGACATCTCCGGGGCGGCAAAGGTTACTGGGCACCCGAAAGTCCCCGGAGGCGAGGTCACAGAAGGGGCACAGGTAACCGTCCGGCGCGTGCCCCACCCAGCCGGTCAATCCTCGTCCGTGTCTTCTTCGAACACCCACTCGAACATGTCGAGGACGTATTCACTGAACGTGCCCTCTTCGCTCTTCCATGTGCCCCGTGCATTGTTGCGACGCCAGATGATGGGATCGGGGACATCCAGTTGGTCCACGCGGATTCCCCAGGTGTACTTTTCCTCTTCGTCCTCAAGGAAGAGCAGGTGGCCGTCTTCGACGGTCAGCTCGTCGGGATCCCAGAAAAAGTGGTAGGCCTCCATAATGTCCTCGACAGCGCCGACGGCGAGGTAGAAGTCGCGCAGCGCGAGTGGGAGGTCAAAGTCCCGACCGTCCATCAGGTCCTGGAGTTCTTCCATCGACAGGCCATCTTCCGCCGACCACTGGTCATCGAAGTACGCCGGAACCAGGGCACGAAATTTGTCCAGGAATAGCTCAGTCAATTTGAACTCCAGGGGTGGGGTTGGGGGATATACCCATCCTAGCCCCCGCCGCGGGTCGGGCTACGACGGCCCGGGCCGCTTCCAGCCCAGGACTGCCAGCGGTGCGCGCCAGCTGAAGCGCCAGGCGAGCACCCGCAGGATGAACACCAGAGCAGCGACGACGGCGCCCGTCACCACGTTGAACCAGCCGGTACTGACGAGCAGCGTGGTCAACCCGGCCCCGAGCATTGCGGGAAGCGCGTAGATGTCCCGGGGGTCGAAGAGCTGGGGCACCTCGTTGGCCACCACATCGCGCAGCAGCCCGCCACCCACCGCCGTGGTCACGCCCAGCAGGATGCCCGCCACCGGGTGAAGGCCAAACTCCAGGGCTTTCACCGTGCCGGTGATGCAGAACAGGCCCAGGCCCGCGGCATCGAAAAGGACTAGCAAGTTGCTCGCCCGCTCCACACCGGAGAACAAAAAGTACACGAGCAGGGTCGCAAGCACCGGTGGAATCAGGTAGGCAGGATTCGAGAACGCCGCCGGAACGGTATCGATGATCAGGTCGCGTGCCACTCCGCCGCCCAGTCCGGCCAGGGAGGCCAGCAGTAGGGATCCCACGAGGTCGAACCCTTTGCGGGCCGCCAGCAGGGATCCGGAAACGGCGAAGAAAAAGACCCCGAGTAGGTCGATCAGCAGGGCAACGTCCACCGTGTTGGTCATGGGGATCCTCGTCGTCCGGGCTGCTTGGGTTTTGGGTCTGCGCGGGAGGCATTCCCGGCCAGCATGAGTTTACCCAGTGCTGGCTGCCGGGGGATGCTCGCCCGGTGGGCCCTAGCTGATCCGCCGTGCGAGTCCCGGATAGTCGAGCACCACCCCGTCCTGGTCGATGGTCAGCTCGGCAGCGAATCCACCGTTTCCGGAGTTGTACAGCATCAGGGCGGGACTGTCCGACCGGGCAGCCCGCACGTGGCTGTAGACCGGGGTGCTGGGCACTACCCGCAGGCTCGGCACTTCAACCCGGGCCATGGTCAGTTCTGTCTCGCCGACCGGTGCGCCGTCGCCGGAGACAAGGTTAAGTCGAAGGATTGGCATCGTGTTGGTCACCGGGCACAGCCCGAGATCGCAATCGAGGGCTCCCGCCAGCCCCTCGGGGTCGGAGATCCCGGGCTCGGGCAGGTCGGTGTCCCCGGCGCTGAGGGTTTCACTGGACCAGACGCCATCGTCCGATCTCATCAGCTCGAGATGGCGGCTCCAGCCCTGCCCGTGGACGGTCACGGTGAGCCGCTGGGTCACCCAGCCCGACGCCGTCGCAAGTGCCCAACTGACAGCGTAGTCAGCTGTCCTCGACGTGCCGTGGGCAGTGAGTCGGTTGGTTTCAAGATTGATCGTCGCCGTGTCGAGACGGCCGGGATCGTCCGAGCCCTGCCAGCTGTGCTGGAGGCTGGTGTGCGATGGGTTTGCCATCCTCCTACCTTAGGGAGCGCCGCGCACTGACGCCAGACCCTGAGGCACGAGTCCATGGCACTGTTAAGCCCATGACTTCGACTCTCCGCCCGGCCGCGGAACCACCAGCCAGTGCCCCGATGCGACTGGTCAGCGCGGCGCTCCGCCTGACACCGACCAAGCGGCATTACTCGTCGCCCGAGTGGATGCGAGGGCAATACATGCAGCGCAGCTATCCCGGACCCGCACCGGTGACGCGATCGCTGCGGCGGCGATGCACCGTCGAGGATCGGGAGGTCGACGGCGTCCGCACGCTCACCCTGCGTCCGCGATCCGGGGCGTCAAGGCAGCACATCATCTACACGCACGGCGGAACCTACATCAACGAACTGGCCCGCCCCCATTGGTGGATCATCGCCGCGCTGGTCAAAGCCACCGGGGCAACAGTGACAGTGCCGCTCTACCGGTTGGCTCCCGAACACACCTTTAGGGAAGCGTATGACTACCTCGCGGCTGTTTATCAGATGGTGCTCGGCACCACCGACGCGGCCGACGTCGTCCTGGCCGGCGATTCCGCGGGTGGCGGGCTGGCGGTGGGCCAGGCGCTGTATTTTGCCGCCCTCGATCTGCCGCGGCCCGGACGGTTGATCCTCTTCTCACCCTGGTTGGACATCACCGGTACCAACCCGGACATCCCCCATTACGATCGGGTGGACCCGATGCTGGCCGTCCCCGGCGCAGTTGAGGCAGGTATCTGGTGGTCCGGGGGAGAGGACCCCCGGGAACCGTTGCTGAGCCCGGTCTTCGCCACTCCGGCAGCACTGGTCGGCCTTCCGCCGGTGTCGCTCTATCAGGGGAGTTGGGACATTTGCATGGCGGATGCCGTTGCCTTCGATCGTCTGATGAGCGACGGCGGCGACCTCGCCTTCCACCGGTATCCGGGTGCCTTCCATGTCTTCGTGGGGCTCCCGTGGCTGCCCGAATCGCGTGCCGTGTTCAGGAATATTCGGGCGACCGTCGGTGGACTATTGCCCCGGTGAAATAGACCAGCCCAGCCGTAGACGGCGCCATCAGGAGCGACTATGCTGAAGGTACTGCCCCAGACCCCGGCACCGTGTCGAGTAAGAAACATTCCGCGGATGTATCCGGTAGGGGCATTTTCCTTTCAATGTCTCGCGACGATGAGATTCCCAGCCCTGTGGAGGGTTCCTCATTCGGGCGGTTCCAGCTCACAAGCTGGGGCAGCGCAGCTAATCCTCAAGATCGTCGGTATTCGGGGAGGTATATGAGTAATGAGTTCTGAGACAGTCACACGACACTTAGAAGGAGATCATATGGCAGCTAAACCGCGGTCAGTAAGTCGGTTAGGTACATCGACTCACTGACGGCAACCTGACAACTTGCGTTGTCAGCCGACCCGGTATTCCCCCCAGCCACCGGGTCGGCTGGCAGCGCACTTCAGTTCGTGAGGTACTTTAGGTCAGCGGTGTCGCCAGTTACAGCGACTCATCAGTTACAGCGACAGCGACCGATCGACAATCCGCGCCGCAGTCTCATGCAGGGTGACGTGGTTCCGCCTGGCATGATTGCGGATCCGGGTAAACGACTCGTGCATATCGACGTTGCTCAGCTGAGCCACCACGCCCTTCGCCTGCTCAATCAGAATGCGGCTGGTCAGGGCGCGCTGAAGCTGATCGTTGACCACTTCTGCCTCGCGGATTGCGCGCTCCTGCAAAATACTGATCGTTGCTACATCGGCGAGTGCCTGGCCGATCGCGGCATCTTCGCTGGAAATGGCTCCCGGTACCACCCCAAAGAGGTTGAGAGCGCCGATAGTCCTGCCCCTAATGCGAAGAGGGATGGCATGTACCGAACGGAATCCCTGGGACAGGGCCGCCTGCTTGAATTGCGGCCAACGGTCTCCCAGATCGGCGATGTCGTCCACGGTGACCACACCTCCGGTCTGGAAGCACTCCACGCAGGGGCCAGCGCCGGCTTCGCGCTGCAGCACCTCCACCAGTTGACTCTCCTCGCGGGTGGACGCCAATACCTGAAGTTCGCCATACTGGTCGACGAGCAACAGCCCGGCCGCCGTCGCGTCGAGGATCTCAATCGATTCCTCGACCAGAGCATGCAGAAGATCAAGAACGTCGTAGTCGTCGACCAACGTGTCAGCGATCTTTACGAAAGCAGCGCACACGCGCTCAGCCCGGGTCGAAGTCACCATGGAATAAGTTTACTCCGCTATTCCGAGTTCGGCGTGAAGTCCAGCCTGCGTTCAACAACTGACGTGGCTACCGCGGTGAGGGGAAGTCCCTCCGAAAAAGCGTAGCCACGCAGCAGTAGGAGGGCATCGGTGGCGTCGATGTTCGCCTGGGCCAGCACCATCCCGGTGGCCTGATGGATCTCCCGCCGGGAGAGCGACGACCCGTCGTTCCCGCCGAACGACTCGTTGTGACCGGGCTCCCGGGACAGCATCCGGCGTAGCAGGATCCAGGAAGTTCTATCGGTAAGGACCGACGCCGCGGTCTGGTTGGCGCTGCTCAGATCCCCTGGGCGGGTGCGGTACAGCTCGACAACCCCAATATCGATGGCGCCCAGAATGAGGGGAAAGACAAAGATAGCCCTGACCTCAGTGGCTTGCACCGCGTTGCCGAAGACGGGCCAGCGGGTATGCCAGTCTTCGGTGACATCAGGAATCAAGACCGGCAGGCGGCTCGCCGTAGCTTCCCAACGCGGGCCCTCCCCGAGCTCGAATTGCAGCTCATCGAGCTGGTGGGCCAGATCGTCACTGCAGCAGACGGTTTCCTGAACGGAACCGCCGAAGACTGAAATCGCTGCACCGGTGACCGGCAGTTCCTGCAGATATGGGGTGCAAAGATTAGCGCCATCACCAATTGTTGTGGAAGGAGACCGCTCAACCATCATTCCCCTGACATCTCTGCCGCTCCTGCCGTATGGCTGGGCGATCCTCAAGCCCAACGGCGAACCCGCGGGGCGGGATGCCTATGATCCTACGATAGTCGATCCGCCCACCGAAGATACAGGGCTTCCGATTTTCCAGCGCCTCCGCCATTTCCCAGCCGGCCCGGTGGACGGCACCTATTCTCTAAGTGGTGTCCGAGATGCCTGGGTGCTGGCCTCCCGCACCACCAGAGGCATCCTCTACACGGGGACCATGGTGATCAGCTACCTGAACCGGGGGATTGGCTGCCGAACGCTTCACCTACCCAGTCGCCGGAGAACGCCGGTAGCTGAGGCACCCTTAGCATAGCTAAATGGCACCTGAGACTAGGTTCGAACGCTATCGCCCGCTGCTGCACGCCGAGCTTGCCCGAACCCGTGCGAGCCTCGCTGCGTTGGATGCTGATAGCCGATCGGTGACCGCTGCCCGGGATAATTCAAACGTCGACGACGAACATGACCCGGAGGGCACCACGATCGCCTCCGAGCTCTCGCAGGTGGCGGTTCTCGCCCGGGACGCCAGGCACCGGTCAGAGGAGATCCGGGCTGCTCTGGAGCGGCTCGACGGCGAGAGCTTCGGCGTGTGCGCTATCTGCGGCCAGGCGATCGCTGCCGGACGCCTCGAGGCCAGGCCGTGGACACCGTATTGCATTGTTCACGCGTCCGGGCGGTGACGGTTCGAAAAAATCATGGTTCGGATGAGTTTCGGCAACCCAGTTCAACCGAGCACGTCGGCTAGCGCAAGCCGGGATGGGTCCTGGCCAGCGGGTGCGGCGAGTGCGGCAGCGTACCCGGCAAGCCCGGTAGGGCCTGTAAACCACGTCAGGCGCAGGTCCTGCGCTTCCGGTAGACCTAGACAGGAGTTCCCCGAGATGGTGAGCGTGTGAGGTTCGACGGTGAGTCCATGCCCAACCGCCTTGAGCACAGCCTCTTTGGCGACCCACAGTCGGAGCCGGGAGCCGGCGTCGTCGGGCCGGAATTGATCCCGCTCCAGGGCAGAGAGGGTGTACGCGTCGAAGCCGTCGAAGAGGACGTCGGGGATGCGCTCGATATCCCCACCGATGGGGCGCCCCGCCGGTGCTGAAGCAATCAAGATGGCCTCAGCGGAACGGGACAGGCTCAGCTCCACTCCGCCAATTGCCGGTTTGCCGTGCAGATCCGAGCCGCAGGCCCGGCAGGAGCGTGTCACGTGCAGTTCGGCGGCCTGGGACGGGGTGCCGCCGAGGACCCGAGCTGCCAGGAGGCGAAACACTGCGTGCGCCGCACGGTAGGTCACCCGGTCCTGTTCATGTTGATGGTGACCGGCCGTAGCCCGGACCGAAGCCGGCAGGAACCGGTCGAGCCCTCCCAGCGGCTCGAGCGCCCGGGCAACGCTCAACGCGGTCTCCGCAATGTACTGAACCGCCACAGCTTTTAGGCGTCCCCCGCAGGGCTTGCCGTGATGACCACGTTTTTGCCCCAAATATCCTCGGTGTAGCAGCTGATCAGCACCAGTCGGTTGGGCACGATGTCCCAGATCTCGCTGTCCTTCAGGGTGTTCTTGTCGTGGGTGGTCACCGAATCGATGACGTAGTCGAGGACACCGGTCTCGGTGGTGAGCACAATCGAATCGCCCACCTCAGCCTCGGTGCTCAGCCGGTTGAAGGGGGCGTCGCGGCCCTCCCAGCTATGGCCGGTGATGTAGGTGGTGTCTTCCGACGCAAGACCAGGCGTTCCGAAGGAAGTCAACCAATACGCGTCAACTGTCAACGGCGGCACGATCGACTGGGAGGACAGATCCGCCGCGGACGGGGTCAGCGGCAAAATCTGCATGTCAATGTCGGCTGCGTCCACGGTCAGCCAACCTGGCGCGGACGCCCCTGGTTCCGGGGCGGGAGCAGTGGTTGGTACCGGTGCGGGCGACGCGGCGAGTGCCGCGGGGGTTGGCATGAACCCGGCAGCGTGGACCTGGCGTCCCGAATCAGCTGCCGGGGGTGCCGCGCCGACAACCGGCGCGGCACCCATGATCAGGGCAGCCGACAGCGCCAAGCCCGTCCACCGGGTAGCGGGGCGCCGCCAGCCAGCCATCGTCAGCCCCTGGCAGATCGCCGTAGCCACACGGCGGCACCGGAGAGGAGCAGTAGTGCCCCTCCTGCCGCGCCCCCGAGGGCTAGGGAATCATCCCTTGCTCCGGCAGTGTCACCGGCTGCGGTCTGCACGTTCAGACCCCGTTTGGTCACGGCGACGGCGGCCGGTGCCGGTGCCGTTGGCGCACTTGGTGTGACAACGACAACCGGCGCCGCAACAGATGGCCCGGCTCCGTCGTCGCCGCCCGGTGCTGCGCAGGCCGTGACCACGGCGTCGACCAGCGTCTGTACCTCTTCAATGCTGGTGCCTGTACCTCCCAGAGCCGCAAGGGTCGCTTCAGCGGCCTCAACGGCGGAGAAGTAGTTATCCTCGGCGGTGCTCACTGCCTCGGTATAGAGGACGGCGTCCAACGCTATTTGAGCTTCCATCAGGATGGCGTCAGCCGCGGCAAGCGCTGCCGGTGCCGCATCGCGTTCCGTCTGCCGGACGGTCAGTGCGGTTGTTACATCCGCCTGGGCGACCAGCGCCGCGGCTAGTTCCGCTTCGGCTGCGACCCGACCGGCGTCGTCGCCATCGACCACCGCTGCCAGTGCCAGCTCGGCTGCTTCGACCCGATCGTCGGCGAGAATTTTGACCGTCTGCGCCGCATCGAGAGCTGCCTGGGTCCCTTCGACGGCCATTGCGGCCGCCTCGTAGGCCTGGATGGCCTCATCGAACGCTGCGTATTCCTCGGCGGCAGCCAGATCGGCGGCCTCCAAAGCCTCAGAGAAGGCTAGACCGGCGGCTTCGATGGCGGCGATGGCTGCTTTGAGCTGGTAGGCCAGTTCGATATCCACTGACGCCGAGTCCAAGGCACTCCCAAGCGCTACCTGCACCGAGACACAGGTTGTCGGGTTGGTTTGCGCTGCGGCGGGCGCTGCGGAGAGGAAAGCCGAACCGGCCATAAGTGCTGTGCAGGTGCCGAAAGTCAGCAGGCGATTACGGTGCGTCATGAAACCACGTCTTTTCCTTGAGGTAGGCCCCCAAGTCCCCCTTGAGCGGCATCCGCCGGACGCGCGTCGCAGGTGCGGTTGCTTTTCGGCTGACGTAATTTGATCACGCCAAATCGTGGAATACCAGCACTTTTTGGGAAAGTTTCAGTTCCGTAGCAGAAATCCGGCTCCGCTTCCGTTTTTGCGGCGAGACTCGGGGCCATTCATGTAGTCATGAGGTTTGCTCACCCCAAATAGGCAACGTAGGTTGCTTGTATGGACAACGACCAGCTGGTAACAGCGGCGCGCTCTGAGGATCCGCGGGCTGGGCTACGAGCGATCGTTTCCCTCCGGGCGCTGGCTGATGCGCTTGAATTGCGGCAGGTCGAGGCTGCACTTCGCCCCGATCTGAGTTGGAGTGAGATTGCTGATGCGCTCGGCGTAACCCGGCAGGCGGTCCACGAAAAATATGGAAGACGTGTTGATCCGGCCATTCCTATTCCACGGAGGAAACTATGACCTCATTCATCTCCGCTGCTGCGTCGGTGCAGACGCTTTCGTTGGCAGCCATGGAAGAGGCCTCACGCCGCGGGCTGCGCAACGCGGACCTTGAACACCTGTTCCTCGCTCTGGTAATCAACGATCAAGCGGCGGGCAGGGCGCTACGCAAAGCGGGGATCACCCTGGACGGGGCGCGGTCGGCCGTCGACGCCATGCACTCTGATCAATTACGCAGTGTGTCACGGCAGATCGGTCCGATCCGGGGCGGATCGTGTTCCACGAGACGCGCGGGTACGAGTGGGCGGCGCGCGCGCTGAAGGTTATTGAACGGGCCGGGGCTGGCAAAAACGTTGGCGATGCGTCTGCGGTGCTGCAGGAATTGCTTGCCGAGCCAAGCGGGCTGATTCACGACCTCCTCAACCGACTGGGAAGTTCGATCAGCGAAATTACGACCGCCCTCGCCGGGGAACGCCCGCCGACAGCCTCGCATGACAAACACCCACGCATCTCCGATATGTTGACGTGCCAGGTTGCCGCCTTCATCCCGGCGCCCATCGACGACGTGTGGGCGCTCTTGTCGGACCCTCTGCGGATGCCCGAATGGAACCCCGGCGTGGGATCGGTTGAAGCTGGCGAGGTACATCAACAGGCCGCACCCCCGACGACCATCTGGGCTGCCCTCCCGGTTAGCCGGAAACCCGACGGCAAGCCGCTCCGGATCAAGGCGAAATACCGACGGCGCCAGATGGAATTGGTAGCGACACACCCGCCCGCTCGCATTGGCTGGCGCTTCAGCTACCCTGATCCACTGCGGAGCAACACCAATGTCCTGACTATCTCCCTGAGATCAACCCCCGGTGGGACACAACTGCACCTGACGGGTTCGTGGACACGGAGCAACGGTTGGCGGAGCATCGTCGCCAAGCCCCTGCGTCCGCTGCAGCACTTTCTCACCTGGCTGACAATCGTCCAGATCGGGGCCGGTATCAGCCGGGTTTTCCGCTAGAGCAGATGCCGGAGTCGCACCGAGGTGGCATGGCGCGCCCTCAACCGACGGCGCTACGAACCGGGGTGCAGGCTGGCGTCCGCGGCAGTGGTGTGCCAGGCAGTGAAATGCACCGTCAGATCGTCTCTGGAGGGGGCACAGCAGAACGGCCCTGCCGTCACGACGGCGTCAGGGTCCAGAGGCGCAACGCGCACCAGCCGCCACGGTCCGTCGTCGACCTTTGCCCGGATTGTGAGGGCGTCCCCGGAGCGGCTGGCTCGGATGGTCACCAGCCGGCCGTCCCACTCGGGGACAGGCGACAGCGACCAGTCAGAAACGTCGCGCGTGACGACCGCGCCAAGGCTTGCCTCGCCGTCGCTCCACTCGATGCCCGTCTTGATCCAGGTGGTGTCGTCCACCCGGATAAACACCCCCGCCTGATCGAACTGGGCGGAGAAGCTGAGGTGGAATGACACCTCGACGGCCGTGTTCTGGTTGAACGGCGTCAGCAGTGCATGCTCGGTGTCGTGGATGAACCCGTAGGCGGTGACCCGCCACGCGTCACTGTCTTCGTGGGCGGTGACATGTAGTCCGTCGTCCCTGATTTCTTCGTGGGCGGGCGGTGTCGTCCACGAACCCTCGGTCCACGCGATATTGGTCATTGCTCGTTGCCTTTCCGTTGACATTGCTCGAGGTGTAGGGCTGTGCGCGGGGTACCCGAAGCACTCGCTGTGCTGAGGCATCAGCACAGTCCAGCTGGCTACCGCAGTCCCCTCACATTCAGGGCGAGGTACAAATGGACGCGGTCGGCGGTGATGCCGGGGTCGTAACCGCTCAGGTCCTGGATCTGCTGCAGACGGTACCGCACGGTGTTCCGATGAAGTTGCAGGGCCTCCGCCACAGCAGCCACCGACCCGTTCAGCGCCAGATATCGCTCAAGCGTTACCATCAACTCGGCGTGGTGGCGCTGGTCGAACGCGGCCACCGGGTCCAGCGCCTCAGCAGCAAGATCGGCGAGCGGCACGTCTTCGCTCGCCATGAGCAGGGAGGTCAGGCTCAGCCGGTCGGGGGTGTTGACCGATAGTCCCCGGCTCAACGATTCACGCGCCTCGAAGTAGCTCCATCGGAATCCGCTGGCCTGCGCATACGCGCCGCCGAAGCCCACCTTGGCGGTCAGCCCGGCGCCATGAAGGTAGTCGCCCATCTGCCGGCTCAGTGCGGCGCCGTCGCCCTCCGGCACGGCGATGACCAGGCGCTCGTCCACCAGCGCAGTGAGACCCGGTTCGAATCCGAGGGGTGTCGGCAGGGTCCGCAGCGCCCGGCGCTGCCCCGACGCTACCTCGATGATCATCACCACCTGGCGTAGCGTGGTGTCGATACCTGCGCCACCAAGGCGTGCGACGGCGTCGGGCCCCGCGAGGGTGCCTCGCACCACGTCCTGGAAAAGCTGACCCGCCACCGCCCGTTCGCTCGCTCGTCGTCGGGCCTGGTTGCTCAACTCGACGCTGATCAAGCTTTGCGCGTACGCCACGATGGGCTCGGGGGTGTACGGTTCGGCAATGGCCAGGGTGCAGCGGTCCTTCAGGCCAGTGGCAACCGGCAGGCGGTGCCAGTGCTGGTCGGCCAATCCTGTTTTACCCGGTCGCCCGCCCGGGACCTGGGCCGGGACGGTGGTGAAGAGCTGGGCCCCGTACTGGGATAGCACGACGTCGGTGCCGAGCATGGCGGCGAGTTCGCGGAGCAACTGGGGGAGACCACCCTCGCCGAGGAGCGCCGACGCTAGGATCTGATGGCCCTTCAGGAGGCTCTCGAGCCGCGAATAATGGTCGGCTGAGAGGGAATCGGCGACGATCTTCCCGATGGCGATGAACGGCGTCTCATAGGGCACACGAAAAACGGGAAGTCCCAGGGCGTCGGCTTCGTCGACCAGCGCGGCCGGAACCTGTCGATGCCCCAGGCCAGTGCCGAAGCCGATTCCCAACGCCCCGGATTCGTGGACGCGACGGACGAAAGCGCGTTGCGCCGTCGTCGTTTTCTGCCGCAGACCGGTGGTCAACACCACCTCTCCGCCGCTGAGGAACGGGAGAGGATCCTCAAGTTCGGTGACCGCGACCCACTGAATCGGAATGGCAGGGGCGTTGGCGGACCCCACCGGCTGAAGTCCGAGACCGGCGGCCGTGAGGAGGGTGGGGAGGGTGAGGGCCATCCCCCAACTATAGAACCGGTGCACTGTGCGGTTGCATTACGGTTGGCGGAGGTTGTTGTGCGGATCACCCTAGGCCAAGGAATGTTAGTGGGCGTAGGGTCGGCAATGGATTTACACTGCGACGGATCCGCAGCGCTCCGTCAGCCCATCACCAGACAAGGGATGAATACCGTGGTAACCACCCTCCAGAACTTCATCAACGGCGAGTTCGTGACGCCGACCGGCACAGAGTTGCTGGATGTCGTCAATCCGACTAACGGCGAAGTCGTGGCGAAGGCACCCGTTTCGCTGGCATCGGACGTCGACGCGGCCATGACCGCGGCGTCGGCTGCCTTCAACACCTTCAAACACGTCACCCCCGGCCAGCGTCAGCTGATGCTGCTGAAACTGGCGGACGCGCTGGAAGGGGCGAGCGATGAACTGGTCGAAGCCCAGCATCGCAATACCGGTCAGGTGCGCGACCTGATCGCCGCCGAGGAAGTGGCAGTGGGCGCGGACCAGCTCCGGTTCTTCGCTGGCGCTGCCCGCCTGATGGAAGGAAAGTCGGCCGGCGAGTACGTGGAGGGGCACACCTCCTATGTCCGCCGCGAACCGATCGGCGTAGTGGCCCAGGTGGCGCCGTGGAATTACCCGCTGCTGATGGCCATCTGGAAGATCGGCCCGGCGCTCGCCGCCGGGAACACCGTGGTCCTCAAGCCCAGTGACACCACCCCCGAGTCCACCCTGGTGCTGGCGAAGCTGACCCAGGGGATCCTGCCTCCCGGGGTGCTGAACGTGGTGCTCGGGACCGGCACCACCGGCGCGGCCATGGTCGACCATCCGGTGCCCGGACTGGTGTCGATCACCGGGTCGGTTCGCGCGGGAATCGCCGTCGCCACCGGAGCTGCCAAGCGCCTCAAGCGGGCCCATCTGGAGCTCGGTGGCAAGGCTCCCGCCGTCGTCTTCGCTGACGCGGAGATCAAAAAGACCGCCGCGGCGATCGCCGAGTTCTCCTTCTTCAATGCTGGTCAGGATTGCACGGCGATCACTCGGGTGTTGGTACAGGATTCGGCGCACGACGAACTGGTGGCGGCCCTGGTGGCGCACACCGAAACGCTGAAGACCGGTAACGCTGACGACTCGCAGAACTACTTCGGGCCGCTGAACAACATCAACCACTTCAACGCGGTCAACGCGGTGATGGACGCCCTGCCGGAGCATTGCAAGGTGGAGATCGGCGGCAAGCGTTCCGGCGACAAAGGGTACTTCTACGAAGCGACGGTCATCACCGGAGCACGCCAAAATGACGATATTGTGCAGCAGGAAACCTTCGGCCCCGTCATCACGGTGCAGAAGTTCACCACCGAGGGCGAGGCAATTGAACTGGCCAACGACGTCGAATACGCACTCGCGTCGAGCATCTGGACCACCGATCACGGCACCGCGATGCGGGTCTCCCGTGACCTCGACTTTGGCGCCGTCTGGATCAATACCCACATTCTCCTCACCGCCGAGATGCCGCATGGAGGCTTCAAGAGCTCCGGCTACGGCAAGGATCTTTCGATGTATGGCGTTGAGGACTACACCCGGATCAAGCACGTCATGAGCGCGCTGGATGTTTAGAAAGGCAGTTTCACTATGACCACCCAGGCAATCCAGCCGCAGTTCCGGCTTGAGCAGAAGCGCAAGATCATCGCCGACTTCCCGGGCCCGAAATCCACCGAGCTGGCCGCGCGTCGTGCAGCAGTGGTGGCGAAGGGGGTCGCCTCCGGCGTGCCGGTGTATGTGGCCGACGCCGACGGCGGCATCATTCACGACGTCGACGGCAATTCGTTCATCGACCTCGGCTCAGGCATTGCAGTGACGAGCGTCGGGGCGTCGGATCCCGCCGTCGTCGGTGCCGTCAAGGAGCAGGTGGAGCATTTCACCCACACCTGCTTCATGGTCACCCCGTATGAGGGTTATATTGCCGTCGCCGAGAAGCTGGCCGAGCTGACTCCCGGCGACTTCGAGAAGCGCACGGTGCTGTTTAACTCGGGTGCCGAGGCTGTCGAGAACGCTGTGAAAGTGGCTCGTCTGGCCACCGGTCGCACCGCCGTCGCCGCGTTCGATCACGCCTATCACGGGCGGACCAATCTCACGATGGCGTTGACCGCCAAGTCCCTCCCGTACAAGGGTGGCCCCTCCGGGGACTTCGGCCCGTTCGCCTCCGAGGTTTACCGGTTGCCGATGAGCTACCCGTTCCGTGAGGAGAACCCCTCGATTACCGGGGCCGAAGCAGCGCAGCGCGCCATCACCATGATGGAGAAGCAGATTGGGGCCAGTTCACTGGCCGCGATCATCATCGAGCCCATTCAGGGCGAGGGCGGCTTCATCGTTCCCGCCGAAGGCTTCCTGCCGGCCTTGGCCGCCTGGGCCAAAGCCAATGGGGTGGTGTTCATCGCCGACGAGGTGCAGTCAGGCTTCTGCCGCACCGGCGCCTGGTTCGCCGTCGACCATGAGGGAGTAGTGCCTGACATCATCACCATGGCCAAGGGGATCGCTGGCGGCATGCCGTTGTCGGCCATCACCGGCCGGGCGGATCTGCTCGACGCCGTCCACCCCGGCGGCCTCGGTGGCACCTTCGGTGGCAACCCGGTGGCGTGCGCCGCCGCGCTTGCTGCAATCGACACGATGCAGGAGCAGGATCTCGTTGTCCGTGCCCTGGCGATCGAGGAACTGGCAACGTCCCGGCTGCGTGCGCTGCAGGAAGACCTGGGATCCGAGTCGATCATCGGGGAAATCCGCGGCCGTGGCGCAATGCTTGCGCTTGAGTTCGTGCTTCCCGGGACGAAGACGCCGAACCCGGACGCCACCAAGGCCATCGCAGCTGCGTGCCTGCAGGAGGGCGTCATCATCCTGACCTGTGGCACCTACGGCAATGTGGTCCGGCTGCTGCCGCCGCTTGTGATCGGTGATGAGCTGTTGAACGACGGGCTGGACGTCTTGGAAGCGGCCATCCGCGCCGCGAGGTAGCAACTTCCCCGTCGCCGAAGCGCCAGCTTTGGTGGGTTGGCGACCGCCGATCCCATCAGACGTAGCGCTTCGGCGAAAGGGGGTTTCGCCTCCAACGGGGGTCAGGCTTCCGGCGACGCGGGGCGGATTTCCAGGAGGTCACCCACCTGGCACTCAAGCACCTCGCAGATGGCTTGTAGGGTCGAGAACCGGATGGCCCGAGCCCTGTCGTTTTTGAGGATGGACAGGTTCACGATGCTCATCTCGACTCGTCGTCCGAGTTCAGTGAGGGTCATGTTCCTGTCCGCCAGGAGTTCATCCAATCGGCAGTGGATGCCGGTGGTTTCCGATTCAGTAGGGGCCACTAGATCAGGCCCTCGGTGTCGCGATCGAGCCGATGCGCGGCTTCAAACGCGCTCGGAACAGCGAAGGAACCAATGGCCGTAGCGAGAATCCCTGCCGCAGCCAGCATGAAGGCGGCTGTGACGGCGATTGCCGCACCACGGTCCAGGCGGTTAGTCGTGTGAGCTGCCACCTAGATCAGTCCTTCGGTTTCGCGTTGCAGCCGGGAGCCGATGCTGAACGCTCCGGCAAACAGCGCGCAGAAGATTCCGGTGATCAGGGACAGCAAGTCAGTTGCCCCGAAGTAATAGCCGGTACTGAAGGGTGCGGCAGCCAGATCGATAGCAAGGTCGGCCATGATCTCTGTGTGCGCAGAGGAGAGAATCGCTGGCAGGATGAGCGATCCGACAGTGAAAAACAGTGCGAGGATGCCTAGACCTGCCGTCATCAACCGCCCAAAAGGCCGCCCACGCTGCACCCGCCGGGTGAGGTGGAGGAAGAAGAGCAACGACGCTGCGACGAAAAGGAATCCGACCGTCATGGTGGCCGCATAGGGCGCTATTGCTGCACCACTGACGCCTTCAACGCTGAGAGTCACAGTGTCGAAGTAGGCCTCGGATACTTGTGGACCCAGCCCAGCCAAAGATCCCTCAGGGGTGACCGCTGGCAGATACAGCTCGGTTTTTCCCTGCGAGGCCAGCACCAGGAAAACAGTGAGCACGGTGAGAACGATCACGGTGAGAAGGCCAGTGATCACCTGGACGGTAACCAGTCCGAGTCGTTCGGCAGTACGGAGCGACGTTCCTCGGCGGGATGTAGGTGGTGCTGCAGTCATGGCGTCCTCCAATGGTTAACGTTTATCGCTACTAACGATAAACGTTAACTTTACGATTGTCGATAACCTTCCTGTCGCCGAGGGGATAGCGGGTGGGCGGTGGGTTGCCGTGTCCGGGAGCGCCGCCGTCGGGAAATCTTGCGCACTTGTGGTGGGTTGAACGCGCCTCAACCCACCACGACTGAACAGTTGTTTGCAACGACCCCCCACAACTGCGCATTTCCGAGAGGTTCGGCTGGACGGCAGATTATTGCCTCCCCGAGGCTGAGGTATCCGCGGAGGGTTTGTTGAACGCTCGGTCAGTCGGCCAACTGTGCCCGGAGGCCCGCGATGAGCGCTTCAAGGCCGATGGTGAAGGCGGCATCGGCGGAATCCGCCTGCGATGTGTCGCGGCGGCGGACTGCTGCAGTGAACCTCGGGTAGTCAGGGCCCAGACTGCCCGACTCGAAAATGTCCTCAGGGGCGGCGACGTCGAACGCTGACCCGAAGATGAACGATTCGAGCGCCACGATGGCCGGGATGATGCGATCCTCGGGCCAGCCGGCGTCGAGGAAACCAGTGGTCACTGCCTCGTACATGGCCAACGTTTCGGGGGCGCCGGTGACGGGCAGTACCGCGATCACTGAAATCAGTGGCGCGTGGGCGGCGAACACGTTCCGGTAGGACCACGCCCAGGCGCGGACCGCTTCGTCCCACGGGGCCGAGGCGAACGAGCTGAAATCTACCTGGGCCATCACACGGTCCTCGACCCACCGCAGCACCTCCTGCTTGGATTCCGCATGGTTATAGAGGGCCGACGGCGCCACTCGCAGCCGCTGCGCGAGGGCCGACATGGTGAGCCCCTCGTATCCCTGGCTGGCGATCAGACCCAGCGCCGCATCGGTGATCAGGTCCCGCGACAGCAGGCCACGCGGCGGTCGGCCCGCCCGACGACGAGTGTCCGACGCTCCCGCACTTCCCATGACCGCCCCTTCGCCGTCGCGTTGTTGGGGATTTATTCTACGGTGCCCCATCACTGTCATCCCCTTTGGTGGCTCCGCCCTTTCCAAACCCGGGTGAGTATCGCTACAGTATCCCTAATAAATGAATGACGTTCATTTTGTGGCCTGCGCCATACCCAATCGTGAAAGGCAACTGTGGAGCATCTGGAACGTGACGTAGTGATCGTCGGAGCGGGGCCGTCAGGTCTCACCGCGGCGTGGGAGTTGAGGAGAGCGGGTCTGAGCGTCGCCGTCCTGGAAGCGCGGGACCGCGTCGGTGGACGCACCTGGACGGACACCATTGACGGCGCCATGCTGGAGATCGGCGGCCAATGGGTGTCACCGGACCAGACAGCGCTGAAGGGGATGCTCGACGAGTTGGGCCTGGATACCTATGACCGGTATCGCAGCGGCGATTCCGTCTATATCGGCGCTGACGGTACCCGCACCCGCTACACGGGCGACATGTTCCCCGTGTCGGCCACCACCGAAGCGGAAATGAACCGGTTGATCGACCTGCTTGATCGGCTGGCAGCTGAAGCCGGCCCTGAAACCCCGTGGACCCACCCCGAGGCGAGAGCCCTGGACACCGTTTCCTTCCACCACTGGCTCCGCGAACAGTCATCCGATGAAGAAGCCTGCAACAACATCGGACTCTTCATCGCCGGCGGGATGCTCACCAAACCGGCGCACGCCTTCTCCGCTTTGCAGGCGGTGCTGATGGCCGCTTCGGCCGGTTCCTTCTCCAACCTCGTCGACGAGAACTTCATCCTCGACAAACGGGTCATCGGCGGCATGCAACAAGTGTCGGAACGCCTCGCGGAGCGTCTGGGCGACGACGTCGTCCTGGGCAGTCCGGTCCGCACCTTGCGGTGGTCCGACGACGACGGCGTCACCGCGGTCTCCGACGCCGCGACCGTTCGGGCACGGTACGCCGTGATGGCTGTTCCGCCGAACCTGTACTCGCGGGTGTCCTACGAACCGCCGCTTCCCCGCCGCCAGCATCAGATGCACCAGCACCAGTCGCTGGGCCTGGTCATCAAGGTCCACGCCGTGTATGCGACGCCGTTCTGGCGGGCCGACGGCCTGTCCGGCACCGGATTCAGCGCGTCGTCGATCGTGCAGGAGGTCTACGACAACACCAATCACGAGGATTCCCGCGGAACGCTGGTCGGATTCGTGTCCGACGAGAAGGCCGACGCCATGTTCGCGCTGGACCCCGTGGCCCGCAAGCAGGCAATCCTCGAATCCATCGCCGGCTTCCTCGGCACCCAGGGACTCACCCCCGAGGTCTACTATGAGTCCGATTGGGGCTCCGAGGAATGGACCAGGGGCGCCTACGCCACCAGTTACGACCTCGGCGGCCTCCACCGCTATGGCCCGGACCAGCTGACCCCCGTCGGCCCGATTCACTGGTCCTGTTCCGACCTCGCGGCGGAGGGCTACCAGCACGTCGAGGGAGCCGTCCGCATGGGTCAACAAACTGCCCGTAACATCCTGAGTATTGCAGCCGAAGGAGCATGACCCGCATGGACTACATCGTCGGGTACACAGCTGACGAACGCGGCCGAGATGCCGTCAGCCTCGCCGTCGCGCTCGCTCGCCGCCAGGACGCAAACCTGCAGTTGGTGATGGTGATGCCGGAGCAGTCACCCTACAACGCCGTCTACCCTCCCGTGCGGGGATTCGAAAGCATCCTCTCGGCGCAACTGCAGGAATGGCTGGCCGAGGGGCTCGCTTTGGTTCCCGACGACGTCACCGCCCGGGCGCACGTCATCAGCGCCGATTCGCAGGCGGGTGGCCTCATCGATGCCGCAGTCGATTCCGGCGCTTCCCTGATCATTATCGGAGCGAGCTCCCGGGGGCTGCGTAAACGGTTCAACGTCGGCAGCGTCGCGGGAGCTCTCCTCCACGCCTCGCCGGTGCCGGTTGCACTGGCACCCCAGGGCTATCGACGCTTCGATCCGATCACCCGGCTCACCTGCGCCGTGGGTACCAGGGAAGGCGCCAACGAGGTCATCGCCGTCGCCGTCGATTCCGCTGGCCGGCGCGGCCTGCCGTTACGATTGGTTTCGCTGGTGGCGCTTGACCCGGCCACGGGCACCGACGGAGGCGCTGACGCCGCTGCGGTGGAGGCGGCGCATGAGCACGCGAACACGCGGTTGGCTGAGGCGGCGGCGTCGCTCGCCGCCGGCGGTCAGGTCAGCGTCGAAGTGGTGCAGGGCGCCACCGTCGAGGCAGCAATCGGGGCTCTGGCCTGGGACGAAGGCGAAATCCTCCTGGTCGGATCCAGCCGGCTCGCCCAGCACAGCCGCCTCTTCCTCGGGGTCACTGCCAACAAAATCCTGCGCGCGCTGACCGTACCCATGGTCGTTGTACCGCGCAGCTACGTACTAACCGAGGACCCGCCGCGCCAGCCGGAGCGGTTCGCTACCAAACGCTCCGATGCCGGTGAGGGCAAGGACGTCCAACCTACCGAGGTGAAGCAGTGAGCATCATGCCTACAAAGGATTCCCCCACCGGACTGAGCCAGAAAGGCCTGAACTCCGGGTCGGTTGGCCTGCTCGGGGCCGTGGTCATCGGTGTGTCCTGCATTGCACCCGCCTACACGCTGACCGCCGCGCTGGGCCCCACAGTCGCTGAGGTGGGAGTGCAACTGCCGGCCATCTTCCTGGTCGGGTTCATCCCGATGCTGCTGGTCGCCCTCGGCTACCGCGAACTGAACAATGCGATGCCCGACGCCGGCACCTCCTTCACCTGGGCCACCCGGGCGTTCGGTCCCTGGATCGGCTGGATGGGCGGCTGGGGGCTGATCGCGGCGACGGTCATTGTGCTGTCTAATCTTGCAGCTGTCGCCGTCGATTTCTTCTATCTCATGCTCGCGCAGCTGACGGGCAACGAGTCGCTGGCCGACCTGACACTCAACCTGCCGTTGAACATCGCGACCACCCTGGTCTTTGTTGCCCTGGCCTGCTGGGTCTCTTACCGCGGGATGGAGACGACCAAGGCGGTCCAGTACGTGCTGGTGGGCTTCCAATTGCTGGTCCTGGGCTGGTTCGCCATCGCCGCATTTGTCCACGTGGCCAACGGCACGGCCTTCGACGCCACAGCCATCAGCCCCGACTGGTTCAACCCGTTTGCTGTCGAATCGTTCTCAGCCTTCGCCGCCGGTGTCTCCCTGTCGATCTTCGTCTACTGGGGCTGGGACGTCACCCTGACCATGAACGAGGAGACCAAGGATCCAGAGCGGACCCCGGGCCGGGCGGCCACGCTCACCGTCGTCGTCATCGTGGTGATCTACCTGACCGTCGCGTTGGCGACGCTATCCTTCGCTGGTGTGGGCGATGGCGAGTTCGGTGTCGGAAACGAAGACAACCAGGGAAGTATCTTTGCTGTCCTCGCCGGGCCCGTGATGGGGCCATTCGCCATTCTGATGTCCCTGACGGTGTTGAGCAGTTCCGCTGCCTCCCTGCAGTCGACTTTCGTCTCGCCCGCCCGCACCCTGCTCGCCATGGGTCACTACCGGGCGTTGCCCGCGAACTACGGGAAGATCAGCCCCACCTACAAGTCTCCGAGCTACGCCACCATAGCCGCTGCCGTCGCAGCGTCGGCGTTCTATGTGATCACCCGACTGGTGTCCGAAAACGCCCTGTATGACACCATCACCGCCCTCGGCATGATGATCTGCTTCTACTACGGGATCACCGCCATGGCCTGCGTCTGGTATTTCAGGGCGGTAGCGTTCAGCAGCGCCCGTAACTTCGCCTTGAAGTTCCTCGCACCACTGCTGGGCGGCGTGATCCTGCTGGTGATGTTTGTGAAGACGGCAACCGACTCGATGGATCCCGAGTATGGTTCAGGATCGGCGATCGGGGGAGTGGGGCTGGTGTTTATTCTCGGCACCGGCGTGATCCTCCTCGGCGCAGTGCTCATGCTGGTGATGTACCGGGTCAATCCCGGCTTCTTCCGCGGTGAGACCCTCGTCAAGGGGAGCGCGCCGGCCGGGGTCCGGTAGCTGCGCATCCCGGTGGCCAGTGCGAGGAGTGCGCTGGCCGTCGTCCGCGATAGGGTTGCGGGAGCAGATCTGCGGCGGTAATCCCGAGGCGCCGGTCAGAATCCGAACCGGAAGGCACGCCCGTATGCGTTATGTAGTCGGCTTCACTAACAACGATCGCGGCCGCGACGCGTTGGCACTGGCGACGTCGCTGGCCCGGACCCAGGGTGCGAGCATCGACCTGGTGACGGTCCTCGACCGTCCCCAGGACGGCAGCGTGGGCGCCGGCACCAACCGGGCTCTTGCCGCGTTGGAGGAAGCCATCGCAGGAATCCCCGGCGGCCTCGAGGTGGTGCCCCACATCAAACTGGCCGACTCCTTCGCTGAGGGCCTGCTTGAGGTGGCAGCGGATCTTGACGCTGGACTGATCGTCATTGGGGCCGCCAGCAACGGGCTGCTGCGGCGGTTCACTGTGGGCAGTGTGGCGAACGCGGTGCTCCACTCGTCCCCCGTGCCGGTGGGCCTAGCCCCACGCGGCTACCGCCACCGCGACCGGATGACCAGGCTCTCCTGCGCGGTCGGCACCCGCGCCGGCGCCGAGGCGGTCCTGGATGTGGCAGTCGACTCGGCAGCACGCCGCGGCATGCCATTGCGGCTGATTTCCCTGGTGGCACTCGACGTCAATGAGCAGTCGGACTCCGGTGAGGCCATCAACCTGGCACATCAGCACGCCAACTCGGTGCTGGCCCGCGCGGGGGCACAGCTTCCCGAGGGACATGAAACAACAATCACCGTCGCCCACGGACGAACCATCGAGCAAGCGATCGATGACATCGAATGGGATCCGGGAGAGATTGTCTTCGTTGGGTCAAGCCGCCTTGCGAAGCGCAGCCAGCTGTTCCTCGGATCAACTGCCAACAAGATGCTTCGCGCGCTGCCCGTCCCAATGATCGTGGTCCCCCGGGACTGGAATCTCCCAGCAGCGTAGGACTCACCGTCACCACCCAGCTAGAGGCTTTAGGGCGCTGCTAGACGGCGGCGGTCTCTTGGGCCGGTGCTGAAGTGCCGGGCCGGCGGGGAGCGCGGGGCAGGCGCGGCCTGGAATTCTTGCGGACCGTGTGCAGCATGTCGATGGTGAGCATGGCGAGGGCAACCCAGACCAGCCCGAACCCGACCCAGCGTTCCAGTGGCATCTCTTCCTTGATCACGAAGAGTGCCAGCAGGAACTGCAGTACAGGAGCGAGGTACTGCAGGAGCCCGATGGTGGTCAGTGGGAGGCGCCGCGCCGCAGCGCCGAAGAAGATCAGCGGGACGGCCGTAATGACTCCTGACGCAGCCATGATCCAGAAATGTCCCGGACCCTCGGTCAGCACGGTCGCCGCGCCGGTGGCGCTCAGCCAGATCATGATGCCCGCGGCGATCGGGGTGAGCACGGCCGTCTCAATGCTCAGACTCGACACCGCATCAACCTTTGACCCGACCCGCTTCTTGACGAAACCGTAGAAGCCAAACGAGAAGGCCAGGGTTAACGCAATCCAGGGCACGTTGCCGTAACCAATGGCCAGCACCACCACTGCGATGATGCCGACGCCGACCGCTGCCCACTGCAGCCTGCGCAGCTTCTCACGCAACACCACGACGCCGAGCAGCACCGACACGATCGGGTTGATGAAGTAGCCCAGCGCCGCTTCGATCGCGTGGCCGGTTGTCACGCCATACGTGTACACGAACCAATTCACCGCGATCAGCAGGGCCGCCAGGGCCAGCGTGCCGAGGATCCGTGGATTTGCCGCGGCGGAGCGGACTGCCCGCCAGGACTTCATGACTGTCAGCAGCAGCGCACAGAACACCAGCGACCAGAGGACGCGGTTAGCGACAATCTCAATCGCGCTAGCAGGTAGCAGGATCAGGAAGTACAAGGGCAGCAGACCCCAGAGGCCATACGCGCCAACTCCGTACAGGATGCCCGTCGAATTTTCGCTCCGGGGCTCGCGCTTGCTCATGGTTTCGGTAGGAGTCACGTCCGCTCAAACACCGGCTTGGTGAAATTTATTCCAGCCGACAACCAGTTTCGGTGAGGGCGGCGCGGGGAGACGGCCATCACAGGTTTAGACTGCACCCCGTAGGGCATTTAGAATAGGAAACTGTGCGCTAAACGTGCGTCTCTGTTAGTCGACTAGGGAAGAAGGCCAATCAGTGTCCACCTCAGCTGCGGGACGTCCGCTGCGGGTAGCGATCATCGGTGCCGGTCCGGCAGGCGTGTACGCCGCCGACATTCTGACGAAATCCCAGGAAGTCCAGGGCGGCGACTTCGCCGTCAGCATCGACCTCTTCGACCAACACCCGGCGCCCTATGGCCTCATCCGCTACGGTGTGGCGCCTGACCACCCCCGTATCAAGGGCATCGTCAACGCCCTGCACAAGGTACTGGACCGCGGCGATATCCGCTTCCTTGGGAACATCAATTACGGGCGGGACCTCACGCTATCGGACTTCCGCAAGTTTTACGACGCGGTGATCTTCTCCACCGGTGCCATCAAGGACGCCGAGCTGGACATCCCCGGCGTGGATCTCGAAGGATCGTTCGGCGGCGCCGAGTTCGTCTCCTGGTACGACGGACACCCCGATGTGCCGCGCGACTGGGCGCTGAACGCCACCGAGATCGCCGTGATCGGCAACGGCAACGTCGCGCTCGACGTCGCCCGCATGCTCTCCAAACACGCCGATGACCTGCTCGCCACCGAGATCCCTGACAACGTCTACGCGAGCCTGAAGGCATCACCCGTCACTGACGTTCACGTGTTTGGCCGCCGCGGCCCGGCACAGGTGAAGTTCACCCCGCTGGAGCTGCGGGAACTGTCCCACTCCCGGGACGTGGACATTGTGTTGTACCCGGAGGACTTCGACTTCGATGAAGCCTCCGAGCAGCTGATCGCCACCAACAACCAGACCAAAACCATGGTAAAGACCCTCACCAACTGGCTGGTCGACGACGAACCGACCGGCGCCTCCCGCAGACTGCACCTGCACTTCCTGCACTCTCCAGTCGAAATCACCGATACGCCCGAGACCCCCGGCAAGGTAGCGACCATGAGGTTCGAGCGCACCGAGCTCACCGGCGAGGGTAGTGTCCGGGGGACCGGAGAGTTCATCGATTACCCGGTGCAGGCCGTCTACCGGGCCATCGGGTACTTCGGCTCCGAGCTACCCGAGGTGGGATTTGACGGTCAGCGCGGTGTCATCCCCAACGAGGGCGGGCGGGTCATCGACCAGCAGGGTGCCCCCGTTCCTGGGATTTACGCCACGGGCTGGATCAAACGCGGCCCGGTGGGCCTCATCGGCCATACCAAGGGCGACGCCCTGGAGACCATCGGGTTCCTTCTGGAAGACCGCCTGAACCTGCCACCGGCTCAGGACCCGTCCGAGAACGCCATCATCGATCTGCTCACTGACCGGGGCATCCGATACACCACCTGGGAAGGCTGGCTGAAGCTGGACGCCCACGAGCTGAAACTCGGCGCCAACTTTGTGCACGACGGCGGTACGAACGCCGAACTGGTCAGGGAACGTGTGAAGGTTGTGCCCCGGGACGAGATGATCGCGATCTCCTGCGACACCTCGTCGGTCAGCCAGTAGGGAGGACCCGCCGGCCGGAAAGTGGTTTACCCGACGTCCCGCTCAGGAAAAACCTTCGGACACCCCGCGACAGACCGCCGTCACCGGCACTAGACTGGTTCCACCGCACCGGCGGGGAGACCATGAAGCGGAGTGTCGATGACGCAGCAGCAACTGCCGATTCCGGGGGGACTCACGTCGAGAACCCTGCAGCAGTACGCCAACCGTGCGCACGAACAGCTCGGCAGCGGCGCGCCGTACGGCGTGCGCACGCTCGTCGGCGAGTCCTGGCTCCGTTCCCTTAAACATCTTCCCGACCCCGACGCCGTCCAGGCCCCCTTGTTTTACACCGATGACGAGCTTGAGGCGTACCGGCTCGGCCACCCCCTTGCCGCGGTCCTGCCCATTATTCAGAAGCTCCTGGTCCAGCCCAGCATCGACAGCGGCCTGCTGGTCGCTGTTGGCGATGAGAACGGACGGCTGCTGTGGGTCGATGGTGATCGGAAGTTGCGCCGCAGGGCCGAGGGCATGATGTTCGTGGCCGGATCCGACTGGTCGGAGCGCGCCGTCGGCACCAGCGCGCCCGGTACCGCACTGGCCCTCGGGCAAAGCGTGCAGATCGCCGGAGCCGAACATTTCAGCCGTCGGGTCCATCCGTGGAGTTGCACTGCCGTGCCCGTGCACGACCCGGATTCGGGAGTGGTGCTGGGGGTCGTCGATATTACTGGTGCCGACGACGCCGTGGCGGTCCATACCTTGTCGCTGGTGGAGGCCACGGTTGCGGCAGCGGAGGCCCACCTCAGTCTGCACCGCCTGCTGGCCCGGCAGCCCGCCCGGAAGCTGGCCCCTACCAAGGCGAATTCCGTCTACCGGGATGGCCTGCGAATCCTGGGATTGGACCATGGTGTCCTCCAGTTGGGGCGCCGATCGGTTGAGCTCAGCGCCAGGCATGCCGAGCTCGTGACCCTGCTCGCCCTGCATCCGGCCGGTCTCAGCGCCGAACAACTCGCCGCCATGGCCTACCCTGAACACGTTTCGGTCACCACGGTGCGCGCCGAGATGCTGCGGCTGCGGCGCATCCTCGCACAGCATCTGCCGTCGCTGGTACCGCGCTCCCGGCCCTACCGCATGCCCCGCGAGGTGCCGGTCGACGCGTCTCAGGTTCTGGACTACCTGCAGCGTGGTGCGCACCGGATGGCATTGAATCTCTACCGGGGACCGGTGCTGCCCCGGTCCGAGGCGCCGGCCGTTGTTCGGCTCCGCGCGGAGGTCAGTTCGCTGCTCCGCGAAGCAG
Organism: Arthrobacter glycogeni; assembly: GCF_054511155.1. Taxonomy (NCBI): domain Bacteria; kingdom Bacillati; phylum Actinomycetota; class Actinomycetes; order Micrococcales; family Micrococcaceae; genus Arthrobacter; species Arthrobacter glycogeni. The sequence continues at coordinate 73,626 of NZ_JBTNDE010000016.1, forward strand.
TCCTCAACGACGGCGCTGCGGACGCCGTGCTCCAGTACCTGCAATTGCCCGAAGCCAACGACGACGCCGAGGCCTGGACTGCAGCGCTGAAAGTACTCCCGCCACGGTCGCCGCGGCGTGCTGCCGTCGTCGCCCATGTGGAGCGGCTGGAAGCCGAGCTGAACCTACCCTGACCGTACGGCATACTGGGCGGGCTCCGGGTGCAACCCCCGTGCAACTGACGCCTGCCTACACTTCGGAATAAGGACGAAGACGTCCTTATCGGAACCCAAGGAGTTAAACACATGACTGTTTACGCCCAGCCTGGCCAGGATGGATCCAAGATTACGTTCAAGCCACGCTACGAGAACTGGATCGGCGGCGAATGGGCTGCCCCGGTGAAGGGCCAGTACTTCGAAAACATCTCCCCTGTGACCGGCAAGGTCTTCTGCGAGGTGGCGCGCGGCACTGCCGAGGACATCGAACTGGCCCTCGACGCCGCCCATAAGGCCGCCCCGTCCTGGGGAAAGACCTCCGTTGCCGAACGCGCAGCAATCCTCAACCGGGTCGCCGACCGGATCGAGGAAAACCTGGAGATGCTGGCGGTGGCAGAAACCTGGGACAACGGCAAACCCATCCGCGAGGCGTTGGCCGCAGACCTGCCGCTCGCCGCAGACCACTTCCGCTACTTTGCCAGTGCCGTTCGGGCGCAGGAGGGCCGCCTGTCCCAGCTGGATGATGACACCACGGCGTACCACTACCACGAGCCACTGGGCGTCGTGGGCCAGATCATCCCTTGGAACTTCCCCATCCTGATGGCCACGTGGAAGCTTGCCCCGGCGCTGGCCGCGGGCAACGCCGTCGTACTCAAACCCGCTGAGCAGACGCCGACATCGATCCTGGTACTGATGGAACTCCTCAGCGACATCCTGCCGCCCGGCGTGCTGAACGTGGTCAACGGTTTCGGTGTGGAGGCCGGCAAGCCGCTGGCGTCATCGAAACGGATCCGCAAGATCGCCTTCACCGGCGAAACCACCACGGGCCGGTTGATCAGCCAGTACGCCAGCCAGAACCTCATTCCGGTCACCCTCGAACTCGGTGGAAAGAGCCCGAACATCTTCTTCGGCGATGTTGCCGACAAGAATGACGCGTTCTATGACAAGGCGCTTGAAGGATTCGCTCTGTTTGCATTCAACCAGGGCGAGGTCTGCACCTGCCCCTCGCGGGCATTGGTGCAGGAGTCGATGTACGACTCGTTCATGGCCGACGCCGTCGCCCGCACCGAAAAGATGATCCAGGGCAACCCGCTGGACACCGACACCCAGGTAGGTGCGCAGGCTTCCAACGACCAGTTGGAGAAGATCCTCTCGTACTTCGACATTGGGCGGCAGGAGGGCGCGAAGGTCCTCACCGGTGGTGAACGGATCACCCTGGATGGTGACCTGTCCGAGGGGTTCTACGTGAAGCCGACCATCTTCGAGGGCACCAATGCCATGCGGGTCTTCCAGGAGGAGATTTTCGGTCCGGTCGTGTCGGTAACCCGGTTCAGCGACTACGCCGAAGCCATGCAGATTGCCAACGACACCCTGTACGGGTTGGGCGCTGGCGTCTGGTCGCGGAACGGCAACGTCGCTTACCGCGCGGGACGTGAAATCCAGGCTGGCCGGGTGTGGGTGAACAACTTCCATGCCTACCCTGCCGGTGCAGCATTTGGCGGGTACAAGTCTTCCGGCATCGGCCGTGAGAACCACACGATGATGTTGGATCATTACCAGCAGACCAAGAACCTGTTGGTGAGCTACAGCGAAAACAAGCTGGGCTTTTTCTAGGGAGGGGTGATGACAGTCGAGGCCACCATTGTGCTCCCCGGGGAGGATTTTTCCAGGGTGGCGCTGACTGAACCGTCGGTGCAACTGTTGAGGAAATTGTGGGACCTCCACGGTCCGCTGATGTTTCACCAGTCGGGTGGCTGCTGCGACGGGTCTTCGCCAATGTGCTACCCGGCGGGTGACTTCATCACCGCTGAGGCCGACGTGTTGCTCGGCGTGCTGGATGTTGGTGCTGGAACGGGCGAGTCGACTCAACTGATCGAGTTCTGGATGTCCCGTGAACAGTTCGAGTACTGGAAGCACACTCATCTGACCGTCGATGTGGTGCCCGGCCGGGGGAGCGGCTTCTCGGTCGAGGCCCCCGAAGGAGTGCGGTTCCTGATCCGATCCCGGCTGATGTTCTAGCACGTTTCCTCTATAGGTTGCAGAAACCGGCGAACGCACCAGATATATCCGGTGCGTTCGCCGGTTTCTGCCGTGCTGGGTGGTAGGTATGATGCCGGTGATACTTGCACAGAATGCAAAAATGCACTTAGTGTAACTGTATGGGCAAATCGATCGCGCCGACTGGTGCCGCACCGCTGCCGGAAACCGCCGACGTCGTCGTAGCGCCCGGCCGCCGTGAACAGAACAAGCTCGACACCCGACGGGCCATCGCGGCATCGGCCCTGGACCTGGCGCGCGCCCATGGGCTCGGGAATTTTATCGTGGATCAGGTGGCTGCGGAGGCAGGAGTTTCACGCCGGACCTTCTTCAACTATTTCCACAGTGCCGAGGAAGCGCTCGCCACCTCCACCGATGCTTTGCTCGAGTTGGCCGCTGCAGAATTCATGGCCAGGCCCGCCGATGAGCCGCTGCTGGATGCGATGATTGCCGCGCTGGCCGCCATAGCCAAGACGGACAACCTCAGCGTCTGCGGCGAGCTCTTCCGGATGGCCGAGGGAAGCCCGGAACTGATGCGCAGTCAGCTGCACGCGTGGGAACGGGCTGAAGCCCGGATTGGCCAGGCCGTGAGCGAACGCATGGGCGGCAACCTCGACCCCCTCTACCTGCTGGCCCTCGTGGGAGCTGTGCTCTCCTGTGTCAAGGCAGCGATGCAGGTGTGGGCTGCAGCCGCCGAAGACCGACAGGGCGGCTCGGCAGCCGAGCTCGAAGACCAGATTGTCGGCGCGCTGTCGATGCTGCGCGACGGATTCAGCGACCCCAGCTAGCCCGGCGGTCACCGCCGACCGCCTCCCATTGCTTTTCCGCCAGTACCGCTCCCATTAACTGAACGAACCGAGGAACACTTCATGGCACACCTGCTGTACCGCCTAGGCAAGTTTGCAGCACGACGGCGCTGGTGGGTTGTCTCCGCCTGGCTCGCCATCCTGGTGGCGGTCGGAGGGTCTGCTGCAGCGTTCTCGGGAACGCTCAGCAACAACTTCTCCATCCCGGGCACCGAATCCCAGCGGGTCCTTGACCAGCTGCGCGAAACCATGCCCGACGCCATCGGAGGAATGGGGACAATTGTCTTCGAAAACCCGGACGGAGCCATGACCGCCGAGCAACAGACCGCCGTCGAGGACGCCCTCGCCGACCTGGAACAGGTTGAGGGGGTCGAAGCGGTCATCAATCCCTTCGACGTGTCCCGTCAGCTTGAGGAGGGTCGGACCGGCATCGAGGAGGGCCGGGCGGAGCTTGAGCAAAGCACCACCGATCTGGACGCCGGTGCGCAGCAGGCCGCGGCTGGGCAGACACAGCTCGACGCCGACCGTACGGCGTTCGAACAGGGCCGCGACCTGCTCCCGCCGGAGCAGGCCCTGGCCATCGAGGGTCAGTTCGATGACGGTCAAGCTCAGCTGGACGCCTCGCTCGCCGAGATTGAGGACGGGCGGACCTCGCTCGAAGCCGGTCGCACCGAGCTTGACCTCGCGGAGCGCACCCTCGATGCGTCGTCGGGAATCCAGTTCGTCTCCGACGATGGCGCCGCAGCGGTAGCCAGCGTCCAGTTCGACTCACCAGTGGACGCCGTAACGCTGGAGACCCGCGAAGCGGTGCAGGTGGCCACCGATGCGGCGACAGACACCGGCGTCACCGTGTTTTACAGCAAGGAAATCGTCCAGGACATCTCCGAAATCTTCGGGTTTGCCGAGATCATCGGCCTGCTGGTGGCGGTCATCGTCCTGATCGTCATGCTCGGCACTCTGGTGGCCGCCGGGTTGCCGCTGCTGATGGCCATCGTCGGCGTGGGGATAGGTGTGGGGGTGACGTTCGCTCTGACCGGGGTCATCTCGATGAGCTCCATCACTCCCGTACTGGCGCTGATGCTCGGGCTCGCCGTGGGGATCGACTATTCACTGTTCATTGTGAACCGGCACCGGACCCAGCTGCTCCGCGGCATGGTCCTGCAGGAATCGATTGGCCGTGCCACCGGAACCGCAGGCAACGCTGTCCTGTTTGCTGGCATCACGGTGATTATTGCGCTCGCCGCGCTCGCCGTACCTGGTCTGCCGTTCCTGACCCTCCTTGGGCTCTCGGCCGCCGGCACAGTCGCCGTCGCGGTACTCGTGGCGCTCACCCTGACCCCGGCCCTGCTCGGGTTCATGGGCCGCAAAGTCATCTCCCGTCGCCGGTGGGCCAAAGCTGAGGCCGAGTCCGGTTTCCAGGCGTCGCAGGAGCAGTTTCAGCGCAAGGCCGATCACAAGGCCGCCAGCGGTCGCGGCTGGGGTGGGTTCGCTACCCGCAAGCCGATCCTCACGCTGATCGCGGGAGTGGCAGCGCTGGCGGTCGTCGCGCTGCCGGCACTCGAGCTGAGGGTGGGTCTGCCCGACGGCGGATCCGAGCCGGTCGATTCCACTGCTTTTCGGGCGTATCAGCTGGCCGGGGAGTACTTCGGTGAAGGGACCAACGGTCCGCTGCTGGTCGTGGCAAACCTCCCCGCGACCGAGTCAGATACTGAATTGAGTGAACTGCAACTGGAGGTAGCCGACCGACTTGCGACAGTGGACAACACTGCCGCTGCGGTACCGGCAGGGGTGAGCGACGACGGGCGCACCGGCATCTTCCAGGTCATCCCCACCGAGGGACCGGCCAGCGAGAGCACCGAGGAACTGGTCCGCGAACTGCGCGATTCAGCTCCCGCCATTGAATCGGACACCGGTGTGTTGATCTCGGTGACCGGTCAGACCGCCGCGAACATTGACGTGTCAGCGCAGCTGATGGAGGCAATGCCCCTCTACCTCGGGATTGTTGTGGGCCTGTCACTGGTCTTGCTGCTGCTCGTGTTCAGGTCAATCCTGGTCCCTCTGATTGCGACGGCGGGCTTCCTCCTGTCACTGCTGGCAAGCTTTGGGGCGACGGTGGCCATCTACCAGTGGGGCTGGTTCGGTGACATCTTCGGGGTGACCAACCCGGGACCTATCCTGAGCTTCCTCCCGATCATCCTGATCGGTGTCCTGTTTGGGCTGGCAATGGACTATCAGATGTTCCTGGTGTCGGGCATGCGCGAAGCCTGGGTACATGGCAGCAGTGCGAAGAGCGCGGTGCGGGTGGGCTTCAGCCACGGTTCACGGGTGGTGACAGCCGCCGCTATCATCATGGTGGCAGTGTTCGCAGGGTTCGTGTTCTCGCACCTGACCATGGTGCGGCCCATCGGCTTTGGCCTGGCTTTCGGCGTGCTGGTCGACGCGTTTGTTGTCAGGATGACCCTGGTGCCAGCGGCCATGTACCTGCTGGGCAGGCACGCCTGGTGGCTGCCGAAGTGGTTGGACCGTATGCTTCCCGACGTTGATGTGGAGGGCGCCCGGCTGTCCCGGACCGAGCCGGAAGCCCACCAGAACGCGTCGGACAGTGTCGATAAGGTCACGATCAAGGGCTGAGAGGGGAGCGTCCTACGTTGTGGGCGTGGATAGGTGCCGGGCCGACGTACCATTCGAGATATGGCCCGACCTCCCAACCCGGAACGCAAGAAGGAACTGCTCGATCAGATCCTCGACTACTTGCTGGACAAGACCTTCGCCGGACTCAGCTTCCGCACGCTTGCCGACGGTCTTGGCATCAGCAGCTATGTGCTGGTGTACCACTTCGGAAATCGCGAGGAACTCGTCAACCAGATCGTGAATCACATTGAGTGTCGTGACGAGTCCGTCAAGCTGCCTCACCCGGAGGACCTCAGCCGGGAAGAGTTCCGCGTCTGGTCTCTGGCGTCGTGGCGCTGGACGCAGATTGAACGTAACCGCCAGTTGCAGCGGCTGGAGTTTGAGGCATCCCTCCACGACGCTGTCAGCGCCACTCCGCGGCTGAGCGCTGCGGCGAAGTTCGACTACTGGCATGGCTTCATTCGAGGCTGGCTACTGTCCCAGGGCATGTCGGCTGCCCGGGCGGATACTGCCGCCCGGCTCCACCTGTCAGGAGTTTATGGTCTGCAGTATGACTTCGTCGTCAACCAGGACCGCAAGTCAGTTGAGGCTGCGCTGCTCCTGATGATGGACTACTTCTTCGATGGCCTGGACCGGGCCCTCGAGTTGCAGCGGCGGTCGGGCGACAGCGCCCAGGGGCCTCAGCCAACAGGTTAAGGCAGGAAGGGCGGGTCCTCCACGGGCCCGCCCTTCCTGTACCCACCGGTAGGTGATGCTTCGGTTAGAGCTTGTTAGCTGCTTCGGCCTCGGTGTTGCCACCGGTGGCATCGCTGCCCAGGGACGCGCGGAGCTTGGCGCCAAGTTCGGCGTCGACGTTGGTCCAGTACTGGATGGCACGTTCCCTGATGGCGTCAACGGTCACGCCGCCCACGGCACCGGTGATGGTGTCGAGGAAGCGGGCCTTCTCGCCGTCGTCGAACACCTCGCGGTACAGGGTTCCGGCTTGACCGAAGTCGTCGTCCTCGGCGTGAAGGGTGTGAGCGGCGCGCACCAGATCGCCGTCGTTCTCCCAGCCACCATGTGGGCCGTACTGTGCCGGATCCGCAGCGGGGCCGCCGACAGAGTTCGGGGCGTAGACCGGGGTGGACGGCGAGTTGAATGAATACCGTGCTGCTCCGTCCTTCGAGTAGTTGCGGACCTCGTTCTTCGGCGCGTTCACTGGCAGTTGCGCGTGGTTGGTCCCTACGCGGTAGCGGTGGGCATCCGCGTAGGAGAAGATGCGGGCCTGCAGCATCTTGTCGGGGCTGGCAGCGATGCCTGGAACGAAGTTCGACGGCGCGAACGTGGCCTGCTCGATCTGCGCGAAGTAGTTCTCAGGGTTGCGGTTCAGGGTGAGCTTACCGACCGGGATCAGCGGGTAGTCGCCCTGTGGCCAGACCTTGGTCAGGTCGAACGGGTTGAAACGGTAGCCCTTCGCGTCGTCGTATGGCATCACCTGCACCTTGAGATCCCAGCTGGGGAAGTTGCCCGCAGCGATGTTTTCCGAGAGGTCGCGGAGATGGTGATCGGCGTCTGAGCCAGCGAGCGCCCCCGCTTCGTCTCCGGTCAGCACCTCGTGGCCCTGGTTGGATTTGAAGTGGTATTTCACCCAGGACTTCTCGCCGCCTTCGTTGATCCACAGGTAGGTGTGCGAGCCGTAGCCGTTCATGGTGCGCCACGAGTTGGGTAGGCCGCGATCGCCCATCAGCCAGGTCACCTGGTGTGCTGATTCGGGGCTGAGGGTCCAAAAGTCCCACTGCATGTCGGCGTCGCGCAGGTTGGTACCTGGCAGGCGCTTCTGGGAGTGAATGAAGTCGGGGAACTTGATCCCGTCGCGGATGAAGAAGACCGGGGTGTTGTTGCCGACCAGGTCGTAGTTGCCTTCGTCGGTGTAAAACTTCAGGGCGAACCCGCGGGGGTCGCGCCAGGTGTCGGGGGAGCCCTGCTCGCCGGCGACCGAGGAGAAGCGCAGCAGCGTTTCGGTGATCGCGCCCGGCTGGAACAGCGACGCCTTGGTGTACTGGCTGACGTCTGACGTGGTTTCGAAGACGCCAAAGGCGCCGCCGCCCTTTGCATGGACCACACGCTCGGGGACGCGCTCGCGGTTGAACTGCGCCAGCTTCTCGATCAGGTAGTGGTCAGTCAGGGGAATCGCGCCGTCGCGGCCGAGGCTGGATGAGTTGGCGTCATCGACGACTGGTGCACCGGATTGGGTAGTGCTGAAGTTCGTGGACATCTGGCTCCTTTGTTTCTTCGGTTATGAATTGGGGTGGTTTGTGGGGTGGGTGGAAACTAGCGGCAGTCCGTGCAGAGGCCCTGATAGACGACGTCGGCTATCTGGATGGTCATGGGGGTGGCGCCGGCAGGCCACTGCGGGGTGAGGCAGGGGGCATGCCCGACGGCGCAGTCGACATCCTCAATGCGTCCGCAGCCGGTGCAGACGGCGTGGTGGTGGTTGTCGTCGACGCGGGTCTCGTAGCGGGCGGGGGAATGGGGTGTCTCGATCCGGCGCAGCAAACCCAACTCCGTCAGGTCAGCGAGCACCACGTAGACCGACTGGACGGTGATGTCCGGCAACCTGGTCCGCACATTGGCGGCGATGTCATCGGTGGTTGCATGGGGCGACAGCTCGACGGCGGCCAGCACGGCCAGGCGCTGACGGGTCACCCGACGACCGTGGGCACGCAGGGCGGTGGCCCACAGTGTCTCTGCGGCGTTCGGCGAGGGTGCCATCCTGGTCATGGACCCAGTCAACCATCTATTGTGAGGAACTCATAATAGGCGTGCCGTTGGCTGTGAAGGGGCGACCGTTAGGTACCGTTGATGGATCACTGAGAGGGGAATCCATGAACCGGTCCATCTGGGAGCAGTCCCAAACAGTCGTGGTGGGCGAGGTGTCCTGCGCGGTTCGCACCGTTGGAACGGGCAGCCGTGAGGTGGTCCTGATCCATGGGATCGGTGTCTCCGCCCGCTATTTCGAGCCGTTGGCCGCCCATCTCGCACTGACCTGCACCGTCCACGCCATCGAGCTTCCGGGCTTCGGGTCAATGCCGGCGCCGCGCCGGCGTCTGACCATCGAGGAGTTCGGCAGAATCGCCGCCGCGGTGATGCGGATTGTGGGGGTGCGCGACGCCGTCGTCGTCGGACACTCGATGGGTTCCCAGGTGGCGGCTGAGGCGGTGCGCGCGGCACCCGATCTGGTGGAACGTTTGGTTCTGTTGGCGCCCACCATCAACGACCAGGAGCGGACCGTAGCGACGCAGCTGATGCGGTTGGCGCAGGACACCCTGCGGGAGTCACCGGCCGCGAACTACATCGTGGTGTCTGACTATTTCCGGGCCGGGATGAGGTGGTACCTCAAAACCCTCCCGTCGATGCTACAGCACCGGGTGGAGGAGGTGCTGCCGGACATTGGCTGCCCGGTCGCCCTGGTCCGCGGCAGTCGGGACCCGATCGTGCCGGCAGACTGGGTGCTTCGGCTGGCCGCGATCGGCCGGGACGTGACCACCGCCGAGATTCCCGGTGAGCCGCACGTGATGATGTATCGCTCGCCCGAGGCCACCGCCCGGCACTGCCTCGGAGAAACCTCCCATGCTGTTCCTTAGGCGTGGCTGGTCCTGGCTGCTGGATTACGCCTACGTGGGGTTCTGGCAGGTTCACGGTTTCCTTTTTCGTGAGGACCCCACCCGCTACCTCACGCCCGACGTCGGCCCCGACGCCGGAGCCCGTCCGCCGGTGCTCCTCATTCCCGGCATCTATGAGACCTGGCAGTTCATGCGTCCGGTCGCCGTCCACCTTGCGGCGGCGGGGCACGCGGTTCATGTGGTGCAGCAACTGGGGTATAACCGGGGAACCGTCCAGTCCATGGGTAGGTATGTGGCTGACTACCTCGCCGCTCACGATCTCACCGACGTCGTGCTGGTCGCCCATAGCAAGGGCGGACTGATCGGCAAATATGTGATGACGCAGCCCGACGTCGGGAACCGGGTACGGCAGCTGATTGCCGTGAATACGCCGTTCTCCGGCTCCACCTATGCCAACTTCTTTGTGTTGCCGAGTATCAGGGCGTTCTCTCCGCGGAACAAGTTCCTGCTGACACAGCTGGCCAATAGTGGGTCGAACGCGCGGATCACGTCCATCTACAGCAGCTTCGATCCGCATATTCCGCAAGGGAGCGAACTTCCGGGCGCTATGAACATCGAATTGGAGACGATGGGGCACTTCAGGATCATCGGCGATAAGCGGCTGCTCGACGTCGTCGATCAGGCGATTGCCGACCACCAGTCCACCTGATTCTCCCGGGTATTTCGGGCTCCATTTCTTGCTTGACCCGCGCCAGGAGTATCGCGCACCCCATTCCGGCGAACGCGCCAGATATATCGGGGGCGTTCGCCGGAATCGGGTGCCGTTGCCGGTATCGGGCGCGTTCGTATGAATCGGGCGCGCTCAGGGGAATGGACCGCGGCGGAAGTGTCGCGGATTTTCGCCTTTTTACCCACGCCAGCGGTAGTTGCTGGGGGAAACAACTTCGCCGCTACACTTCGTAGGTGCCCAAACTTCTCGCCGACATCACGCCTCTCAAAGAGAGCCCGGCGTTCCGTCGGCTGTTCTACGGGATGGCGCTTTCGGCTGTCGGCACCCAGCTGACCCTGGTGGCGGTGAGCCTGCAGGTCTACAGCCTGACCCAGTCCAGCCTGAGTGTCGGCCTTCTCGGGTTGTTCGCGCTCGTGCCGCTCGTCGTGGCCGGGCTTTACGGCGGTGCTATCGCCGACGCTCACGACCGCCGGAAGGTAGCCCTGGTCTCCGGGTTCTTCCTGTGGGGGAGCACCATGGCGATCGCCGCCCAGGCCTGGGCCGGGGTCGACAACGTGTGGCTCCTCTACTCGCTGGTCGCTGTCCACTCCGGAGCGGCAGGCATCAACCAGCCCACCCGGACGGCAATCATTCCGCGTCTGGTGCGCCCCGAACTGCTCCCGGCAGCCAACGCCCTGAGCATGATCACGTTTGGGCTCGCCATGACGGTGGGTCCGCTGTTCGCCGGCCTGCTGGTGGCGCAGGTGGGCTACGGCTGGACCTACACGATCGATGTCGTCACGTTCACTGCCGCCCTGTGGGCGCTGTTCAAGCTGCCGCCGCTGCCACCGGAGGGCAAAGTCCGGAAGGCTGGTCTCGCAACGGTGCTGGAGGGGTTCAGGTTTCTGGGGACCCGCCCCAATATCCGGATGACCTTCCTGATCGACCTGGCAGCGATGGTGATGGCGCAGCCGAGGGCGCTGCTGCCAGCAATCGGCGCGGTGCTGATCGGCGGCGGTGAGCTGACTGTCGGGATACTGCTGGCGTCGGTCGCCGTCGGAGCTGTCCTCGCGGGGCTGTTTTCGGGACCGCTGGGCCACATCCATCGCCAGGGACTGGCTGTGATGTGGTCGGTGGTGGGCTGGGGCGCCTCGATCAGTGCCTTCGGGTTGGTGGTGGTGATGGCCGGCAACTCCCAGGCGGTGCCGCCGGACGCGCTGTCCCCGTGGATCATTCCGGCAGCGTTGTGCCTGGTGTTCGCGGGGATTTCAGATTCCATCAGCGGGGTGTTCCGCAGCACCATCCTGCAGTCCGCGACGCCCGATGCGATGCGCGGCCGGTTGCAGGGAGTGTTCATTGTGGTGGTGGCCGGCGGTCCCCGCCTGGGTGACATGGTGGCAGGCGGAAACGCCGAGTGGCTGGGGGAAGGCTGGACAGCTGTCTTCGGTGGGCTGGTCTGCATCCTGCTGGTGATCATCCTGATGAAGCGTCAGCCCCGCTTCGCGCAGTACGATTCACGTAACCCCGAACCGTAGCCACAGACTATAGCCACAGACCGGGTCGGAACGGGATGTGGAACAGCACGGTATTTTGGTGCGTTATACGGGGTGAATGGCCGTCACATCAAGGAGTTGGCAGTTTCAGTGCACAATCATTTCAACGGACCGAAGACCCTCATGTTGTTCGGCGCCCTGATGGGCATCTTCCTGGTGTTCGGGGCGGTCATTGCTGGCGCCACGGGCAGCTCGGCGTTCATCTGGATTTTCGCCCTGATCGGCGTGGGCTCGGTGGCCTACAGCTATTGGAACAGCGACAAGCTGGCCATCCGTGCCATGCAGGCGGTGCCGGTCACCGAACAGCAGGCGCCGGCCATGTACCGGATTGTGCGCGAATTGAGCACCAAGGCCAACAAGCCGATGCCTCGTCTGTACGTGTCACCCACCATGGCGCCCAACGCCTTCGCTACCGGCCGTAATCCCGAGAACTCGGCAGTGTGCTGCACCCAGGGCATCCTGAATCTCCTGAACGAACGCGAACTGCGCGGCGTGCTGGGCCACGAGTTGATGCACGTCTACAACCGCGACATTCTGCTCAGTTCCATGGCCGCCGCGGTGGCTGGCGTCATCACCTCCGTGGCTCAGATGTTCGCGTTCACGGGCATGATGGGCGGCAACCGCAACTCGGGTGGGAACCCCATCGCGGCGATTCTGCTGGCGGTTTTGGCGCCGTTTGCCGCCGTCCTGGTGCGTTCGGCGATCGGGCGAACCCGTGAATACGATGCTGACGAGGACGGGGCCAAGCTCACCGGCGATCCGCTCGCTCTCGCTTCGGCCTTGCGCAAGCTGGAGCGCGGTACCCAGCAGGCGCCCCTGCCGCAGAGCCAGCAGTTGGTCAACACCTCGCACCTGATGATCGCCAACCCCTTCAAGGGCGGTGGTGTGCAGAAGATGTTCGCCAGCCACCCACCGATGGACGATCGGGTCCAGCGCCTCGAGCGGATGGCGGGCCAGCCGCTTCGGTAGGCCTCTCATCGTGACGACGACGACGGCGCCCCCCATTTAGGGAGGCGCCGCCGTCGTCGTACTCGGGTGTTGCGAGGGGGTCTGGGTTACACGGTGACCTTGTCTTCGGCAGCTATCCGCTTGAAGGAGCGGGTCCCCTTGACGGCGAGATCGAACTCGGCGTCGATGGCGGCGTCGGGCTTATAGGTCAGTTTGCTGACGACGACGGCGATGATCAGGTTCAGGAAGAAGCCCGGGACGATCTCGTACATGGTGTCGGCGAGGGCTGAGTTGCCCCAGGTGAACACCACGACGGCGCCGGCGACCATACCGGCGAGGGCGCCGGGCATGGTCAGCTTTTTCCAGTAAAGGGACAACAGGACGGTGGGGCCGAACGCCGCACCGAAGCCGGCCCACGCGAACGCGACCAGTGACAGGATCGATTCGTTCCGGCCGGACGCCAGGATGATGGCAACGATCGCGACCACCAGCACGCCGAGCCGGCCGAGGACTACACCCTGCTTGTTGGTCAGGGTGCGCTTGGAGACCATGTTGTAGAGATCTTCGACGAGGGCCGAGGAGCAAACCACCAGCTGGGAGGAGATGGTACTCATGACTGCTGCGAGGACCGCGGCGAGGATGATGCCGGCCACGAAGGGGTGGAAGAAAGCCTGCGACAGGTCGAGGAAAACCGCCTCGGGGTCGGTGAGCGACAGATCCGGGTTCTGCTGGAAGTAGGCGATGCCGACCAGGGCAGTGGAAATGGCACCGACGACGGTGAGGAGCATCCAGGCGATACCGATCCGGCGTCCGGCGACGGCATCCTGCGGGGTGCGCATAGCCATGAATCGGACGATGATGTGCGGCTGGCCAAAGTAGCCGAGACCCCAGGATGCTGCGGAGATGATGGCGACCGTTGAACCGCCGGCGACGATGTTCAGCAGAGACGGATCGACTTCGCGGATAGAGTTGGTCAGGCCACCGAAGCCGCCGACCTGGACGAGGCCGATAACCGGCACGAGGATCAGGGCGACCAGCATCAGCAAACCCTGCGCAACGTCGGTGTAGGTGGCGCCCATGAAGCCGCCGAACAGGGTGTAGGCAATGGTGACGGCGGCAACGATGATCATGCCGAGGGTGTAGTTGGAGTTGAAGGAGCTTTCGAAGAAGACCCCGCCGGCGACCATTCCGGATGAGACATAGAACGTGAAGAACACCAGGATGATGATTCCGGAGACGACCCGCAGAATGCGGGTTTTGTCCTTGAGCCGGTTTTCCAGGAAGCTCGGGACGGTAATCGAATTGTTTGACACCTCGGTGTAGCTTCGCAGCCGTGGGGCAACAAATTTCCAGTTCAGCCAGGCTCCGGCGGTCAAGCCGATGGCGATCCAGATTTCGATCAAACCTGACGCATAGATCGCGCCCGGGAGTCCGAGGAGGAGCCATCCTGACATGTCGGAGGCTCCTGCGCTGAGGGCTGCCACGCCCGGCTTGAGTCCGCGGCCGGCGAGCATGTAGTCGTCGAGGTTCGAGGTTCTCTTGAAGGCATACCATCCGATTCCGAGCATGGCGCCCATATAGATCACCATGGCGATGATTTGGAATGTCTGGTCGGGCATGACGAGGTCCTCTCATGATTTTCTTGGAATTCGCTGAGTGCAGCCGCCGACTATGCCAAAGACGAGCGCTATAAGCCAATAATGTGATTGCGCTCACGTACCCGGACCAGCACTGTCCCCTTTACCCGCCCCTCCCGGCGGGCGGGGGCTGCGTGCCTGGTGTGTCTGGCATGTCCGGTGGGGCTGAGACCAGCCCATTCCGGCAGCCGACGGCAGTTCTAGCCGCGGCGTAGCGCGATGATCGCCCGCGCACCGAACACGGCCGCGCCAAGGGCGATCACGCAGGATCCGAGGACCATGTACCAGGTCTCCGAATCGAGGAACGAGACTATCGCCAGTACGGCAAGTGCCGTACCGCCAAGACCTTCGCCGAGTGCCCTATTGGATGAAACCCCAGTTCGTTTCGTCGTCGTCATCCCCCGAGCCTACCGGCGCCTCGTATCAGCCGAGGCGTGAGATCTGGCGGGTCGACGGTGTTCTGAGTCGCTATGTCTTGAGAATAGCGGCGCCTCGGGGGCATCATCCTAGAACGGTGGTGAGGTTTCTGGTCGCGGTTTTGGTGGTGGTGTGGGTGGTGGGTTGGGTTTGGTGGTGTAGGTTTCCCCGGCGGGGGAGATCGCGATGATCGTCCCGGGTTCGGGTTGGGTGTAGTGCCAGAAACCCTCCGTTTTGAACATATGGTGACGTTTACAGAGCGCTGCAAGATTTGAGTAACTGGTCGTCCCGCCCCGGGACCAGGGGATCGTGTGGTCGAGTTCGCAGAACACCGCCAGCCTGTTGCACCCCGGATGCCGACAGGTCCCGTCTCTGACTCTCACAGCATCTTGGAGGTCTTTGGGGACCCGGTACGTGGTTGCATCAGCGCCCAGCCTGGCCCCCGTGTGGGGGTGGCAAAGGATCCTCGTAAACGACGGCGCGTGCCCAGCGAGCCTCCGGGCAGTGTCCGGGTCGATTGGCCCGTACCCTTCGAGCTCACCCGGCGCATCCCCACCCATGAGGGTCAACACCGGGACCGTCACGAAGACCTTCGCCTGCACACCCCAAAACTGGTTGCCCTCCCACGACTGACCTTTCCGTCGGCTACCGCGAGCCGATCCGTTCCCGCTGTCCTTATCGGCTCCATCCTTCACTCGGGCGTTCGCCTCACCTTTCGTCCTGGCGTCAGTACCTGCGGGTCCGGGCCCGGTAGCCTTGTGTCCGCTGGTCATATATCCGGTGGGGCCGGCGCCGGTGAGGACATCCACGAGGACATCGGCGCGTAACTGGGTCAACGTGCGGGGTTCGTCGGGGCCCTGCATGTTCCGGGCAGCAGTGTCCACCCGGTGGTAGATTCCCGCGGCATCCTCGACGGGCAAATACGCTGCGAGCCAGGCCATCCCGTCATAGGCCGGGTTGAGGAGCACTTCGCGTTCCCTGACCGCTTTCTGGTGCCGGGTGCTAATCGATTCGGGGTGCAGCGCCTCGCGTAACCGCCCGGCCTGACGGCAGAACTTCGTCACCGTGGTCCGGCCCGCCAGCGTGATAAGTCTGCTCTCGTAGTCGGCGGCAAACTCGTCGGTCGCGGTGCGG